>NZ_JBBPHJ010000031.1:0-33149 GCF_038039665.1 Myroides sp. C4067 | reverse complement strand
CTTTTGTCACTGATCCACTTTTTGCCTAGTCCCCAACTTTTGTCACTGATCCATTTCTTTTACATCAGGGCGCAAAATAAAAAAAACCACTACTGATGAGTAGTGGTTTTTTGTGGTGCCTCCAGGAATCGAACCAGGGACACATGGATTTTCAGTCCATTGCTCTACCAACTGAGCTAAGGCACCTTTTTTTAAACTATAACAACTAAAAGCTAAATTAGTGGTGCCTCCAGGAATCGAACCAGGGACACATGGATTTTCAGTCCATTGCTCTACCAACTGAGCTAAGGCACCAATTGGCTTTTAGTATTGAACAATCTTGTTCTGTTAAGCGGTTGCAAATATAGAACAGATTTTCGTTCTTCCAAAACTTTTTAGAAAAAAAATCATTTACTACCTTTGCCTAACACAAGAAACACACTATGATTCTAGCAATTGATATAGGTAACACAAGAACCAAATTAGCTATCTTTGAAAAAGATACGCTTTTAGAAACACAATTTTTCGATCTGAATTTATTAGAAAAAAAAATAAAAAATATTTTAAAAAAAAATCAATCTAAACCTAAAGTTATACTCTCTTCGGTAGGAAAATTAGAATCTACAACTTACAATTGGTTACTAGAAAACACAGAAGTAATCGAAATTAGTCATAAAAGTGCTTTCCCTTTTATGAATAAGTATGCAACTCCGACTACTCTAGGTATAGACAGAATGGTTCTAGCTGCAGGAGCTACTATACTATATCCAAATTCTAATCGTTTAGTTATTGATACAGGTACTTGTATAACCTACGAATTTATTAATGACAAGGATGAATATCTAGGCGGAGCTATTTCTCCAGGTTTAAGTATGCGCTATAAGGCTTTAAATCATTATACCGCAAAGCTTCCATTATTAGAACCAACTGATATAGATTATTTAATCGGAAATCAAACAGATCAGTCCATTCACTCTGGCGTAATTAATGGAATAACCCTTGAAATAGATGGCATCATTAACCAATACAAATCCTTGTATCCTGATTTAAAAATAATTTTGACTGGTGGAGATACACTTTTTTTGGTCAAAAGATTAAAAAATGTCATATTTGCTAATTCAAACTTTCTACTAGAGAGTCTGAACAATTTATATCAATACACAATTGAAAATGATAAAAAAAATCTTCTTTAGCCTGAGTTTACTATGCGGTACAGCTGCTCTAGCTCAACAAGGCAATGCGTCTCCTTACTCTTATTATGGCGTAGGTAATATTAATTACAACGGTACGAATGAATACAAAGCTATGGGGGGAACAAATGTTTACGCAGATAGTATTCATATAAATTTAAAAAACCCAGCTTCATTTGGTAAGCTTAAGCTTACTACTTTTTCATTAGGAGCTACAGGTACTTCTTATAATTTTAAGACTGATGCTGGTTCAGAAAATGCAAATAGACAAACAATAGACTATGTTGCTGTAGGGTTACCTATTGCTAAGAAGTTTGGTGTTGTGTTCGGGTTGTTACCTTACTCTAATGTTGGTTATAAAATCAATGGAGAAAGAACAAATCCTCAAGGACAAAAGATAAACTCTAGATATGAAGGTGATGGTGGAGTAAACAGAGTATTTTTAGGTACTGGATATGAAATCAACAAAAACTTTGCTGTTGGAGTTGATGCTGGATACCACTTTGGTCATACCAACAATGACCTGTATGAGAACATCACAGATATCGGAGACGGAACATCACTTCAGAATATTACTAGAGAATTGAGAAGATTAGACTACAAAGGATTCTCTTTTAATTTCTCAGCACAATATACAGGTAAATTTAAAGGGTACGATTGGCAAGCTAATTTAACTTATAGTCCTGAAACAAAATGGACAAACGACAACCTTACAAAACTGCAAGTTTTAAAAGGAAATCAAATCGCAGATCAAAAAACTGTTATTGATGAATCTAGAAATATTACTAATCCACAAGCTCTTTCTATGGGGCTAGGTTTTGGTAAAGAATTTAAATGGTTCATTGGTGGTCAATATACATTTACACAAACAAGTAAATTAACTGACTCTTGGAATAAAACGAGTATTTCTAACTTTGAAAACTCTAATCGTTTTTCTCTTGGAGGATTCTATATTCCGAAGTACAACTCATTTAGCAGTTACCTAGATCGCGTTGTCTATAGAGCTGGTTTCAGATATGAAAACACTGGACTTATCTTACATGACAAAGCTATCAACGATATGGCTGTTAACCTTGGTGTAGGTTTACCTATTGGAGAGCGTCGTAAATTCACTAACCTAAATATTGGTTTTGAATACGGTAGCAGAGGAACTAAAAACAACGGATTGGTTAAAGAGAACTACTTCAGTGTTTATGTAGGATTTTCATTAAATGACCTTTGGTTCCAAAAACGTCGTTTTGATTAATTTGTAGTACGCTAACAAATGAAATTACTTTCTAAATTATTAGGTACATTATTTTTCTTTGCCATCACGATAAGTCTCTTTTCTTGTGAAAGTAACTTCAAGGAAATACAAAACTTCAACAAAGTAAGTTTCTTTCCAGCCAGTGAAGTAGAAAATATGCGCGGTCAATACATAGATTCAGGAAGAGTCAAAGCTATTTTAGTTAGTCCCAAAATGCTAGATTATAGCAATGTCAAATATCCCTTTACTGAATTTCCAGATGGAATTCACTTAACGATATATGACAAGGACAAAAATAAAAATACTGTAATAGCCGATTACGCTATCCGCTATACTAAGACAGACCTAATAGACCTACAAGGAAATGTGGTGATAACAACACATGATGGTAAGAAACTTGTTTCTGATCAACTTTACTATGATCAAAAAAACGAATGGTTCTTTACAGAAGGCAAATACAGAGCCTCTACTGATAGCGAAAACTTCACTAGAGGAATAGGAATAGACTTTGACAGTAAAATGAGCAAGGTAAAAGCAACTAACAGTTACGCCGAAAGCGTAAAAAACAACGAATAAAATGAAAGCATTACGCATAATACCTTTCTTCTACTTATTTATCGCAGTACTATTTATATACGACGGTGTATCTAAAATAGTAGCTGGTGACACAGGATCTTGGTTGAGTTTCTTGATAGCAGCAGTAGCGATATTCATGTTCTTCTTCCGAAGAAAATTCTTAAAAAAGATGGATGGGTATAACAAAAAATAATACACTACTAGAGGCGAGATACTAAATATCTCGCCTTTATTTTTTTAATAAAACCACGATAACAATCCTCTCTTATCTACTCTATTTCAACATTAATTGTAAAAAAACAAATTAATTATTCTGAAATCTAAATAAAAACTTAACGAAAGCACTAAAATAATAGCACTACCCCTTTTATTATTAAATAGATAATTGTATTTTCGCTCACTGAAAAAAATTACACATAATAAAAAAGCATGGCAGTTTTATCAAAAATTAGACAAAAATCCGCTCTGTTAATTGCCGTAATTGGTATTGCATTATTAGCATTCGTTATTGGCGACGTAGTAAGAAGCACGGGAGGTGGACTATCAAGAAACATTGGTAGTGTAGATGGTGAAGAAATTAATACCCAAGAATTCCTACATAAAGTAGCTCAAGCCGAAAAGCAAGGACAGATGAGCAATACTCAAGCAGGAGTAATGGTGTGGAACAGCGAAGTAAATAATATTTTACTTACTAACGAATTTGAAAAGTTAGGTTTAAGACTTGGTAAAGACCAATTAGTAAACGTTGTTAAAAACAACCCTACATTCGCTAACAATCCAGAATTCCAAAACGCTGTTGGGCAATTCGACATCAACAAATTCAACCAATTTGTTGCTATGATGAAAAACGCTGGACAAGAACAATGGAACCAATGGTTAGCATATGAAAAAGAATTAGAGAAAGTTGGTTTAGAGCAAATGTATTTTTCATTAGTTCAAGGTGGTATTTATACTACTAATGTTGATGCTAAAGCAGCATACTCTAATGAGAATGACAAAGTTTCTTTTGACTATGTTACTGTTCCTTATTCTACTGTGAATAACGAAGAAGCTGCTGTTTCTAATACAGAGATATTAGATTACATGAAAAAACATGCTAATAGATTTAAATCTGAGCCTACTCGTGTATTACAATATGCTTTCCTTCCTAGTCAGCCATCTGCTGCTGATAAAGAAGCTGTAAAAGAAGTTATAGAAGGTTACTTAAAGCCAACTGTACAATACAATGCTACAACTAAAAAGAACGATACTATCCCTGGTTTTAAAACTGTAAAAGATATCGAAACATTTGTAAACACAAATTCAGATATCAAATTTGACAGTTTATACTACGCGAAGAAAGACCTTCCTTTAGAATACCAAGAAGAATTATTCAACTTACAACCTGGTCAAACTTTTGGTCCATACATTATGGGTGACTACTACTGTATCTCTAGAATGATTGATAAAAAAGCAGGTCAGAGAGTTGATGCTTCTCATATCTTAATCGGTTTTGCAGGTTCTGCAGCTCCTGGAGCAACAAGAACCAAGGAAGAAGCAAAAGCAAAAGCAGAAGAAATCTTAGCTAAAGTAAAAGCTAATCCTTCTTCATTCGCTATGGAAGCAATGATGCAAACAGAAGACCCAGGTTCTAAAAACAACGGTGGTAAATACGAAGATATCCCAAGAGGACAAATGGTTAAACCTTTTGACAACTTTATCTTTAACAATGCTGCTGGAACTATCGGTTTAGTAGAAACTGACTTTGGATACCACATTATCCAAGTAAACGAAAAGAAAGAAGGTGCTAAATTAGCAACTGTTGCTCGTAAAATAGAAGTATCTGACGTAACTGCTGATGACTTATTTACTAAAGCTACTCAATTAGAACAAGACGCTCCTACAGCTAAAGACTTTATCGCTACTGCTGAAGGATTAGGTTTCAATGCTCAGAAAGAAGTAACTATTCGTCCATTCGAAGAGTTCTTACCTGGAGTAGGTAACCAAAGAAGTATTATCTCTTGGGCTTTCAATAAAGAGACTAAAGAGAGTGCTATTAAGAGATTTGACAATGCTGACGGACATATCATCGTGAAAGTAACTTCTAAAAATGATACAGGTCTTGCACCAGTAGAAGAAGTGAAATCAATCGTTGAGCCAATCTTAATGAACGAGAAAAAAGCAGTTGTAATTAGAAAGAAAATGACTGGAAATACTATTCAAGAAGTATCTAACAGCTCTAAAGCTTCTATCGCATCTGTAACTGATGTGACTAAAGGAGCTCCACTGATCACTAATATTGGTAATGAGCCATTAGTAGTAGGAACAGCTTTCGCAACTGCAGTAAACAAAGATTCTAAGTTAATCGACGGTTTACAAGGTGTGTATATGATCCAAACTAAAAATGTAGCTAAAGCACCTGAATTAACTGCTGGTTACGCTAGTTATAAAGCTAGAGTAGAAAACAGCGTTAGAGGTATGGCACAAATGCAAGTACTGAAAGTATTAAAAGACAATGCTAAGATTAAAGATAATCGTGTAGGTGTTATCCAATAATACAAAAACATATCATAACGAAGCCATCTGTATATCAGATGGCTTTTTTTATGTCTATATGGTTTACTAATAAAAATACCTTATTTTTGCCTTACAAAATTTAAAACTAAACTTATGAAAGCATACGTATTTCCAGGTCAAGGAGCTCAATTCACAGGAATGGGGAAAGACTTATACGAAAACTCACCTATAGCTAAAGAGATGTTCGAGAAAGCAAATGAAATCCTTGGATTTAGAATTACAGATATCATGTTTGAAGGTACTGCTGAAGAACTAAAAGAAACTAAAGTAACTCAACCAGCGGTATTCTTACATTCAGTTGTATTAGCTAAAACATTAGAAAACTTTACACCTGAGATGGTAGCTGGGCACTCACTAGGAGAATTTTCAGCATTAGTAGCTAATGGTACTTTAGCTTTTGAGGATGCACTTAAACTAGTTTCTCAAAGAGCGATGGCTATGCAAAAAGCATGTGAAATCACACCTTCTACTATGGCTGCTGTACTAGGTTTAGAAGATCGCATCGTAGAGCAAGTATGTGCTGGTATAGATGGTGTAGTAGTAGCTGCTAACTATAACTGCCCTGGACAATTAGTAATCTCTGGTGAAACTACAGCTGTAGAGAAAGCTTGTGAAGCACTAAAAGAAGCTGGAGCGAAGAGAGCCTTATTACTTCCTGTAGGTGGAGCATTCCACTCTCCTATGATGGAACCTGCGAGAGAAGAACTAGCTGCTGCTATCGAAGCAACTACTTTTAACACTCCTATCTGTCCAGTGTATCAAAACGTAACTGCTAGTGCAGTGAGCAATCCTGAAGAGATTAAGAAGAACCTTATCCTACAGTTAACTGCTCCTGTAAAATGGACTCAGTCTGTAGAACAAATGATCGCAGATGGAGCTTCTTTATTTACAGAAGTTGGACCAGGTAAAGTATTAGTTGGACTAATCAAAAAAATCAATAAAGAAGCAGAAACTCACTCTGCATAACAAATTGGTAAAACATACAACAATTATATAATAACAAAAATCCTTGGTTGTACACTTCCAAGGATTTTTTTTTAAAACCTATATAGTGGATAAACTTTCAGCACAAGAATGGATCCTTATCTTCACTCTAGTGAGCCTTACTGCATTAGGCCCTTTAGCTATAGATATGTACCTTCCTGCATTCCCGAAGATAGCACACGATCTAAATACTGAGATTAATAGAGTTCAGATATCACTTTCTACATTCTTAGGAGGATTAGCAATCGGGCAACTCTTTTGGGGACCTATATCAGATAAGTATGGTAGTAAAAAACCAATCATACTGTGTCTGTCTATTTTTATACTTTCATCTCTAGCTGTAGTATTTGTAAAGAACATTGAAGTCATGTGGCTATATCGTTTTTTACAGGCCTTCGGTAGTAGTGGTGGAGTAGTTATCGCAAGAGCCATTGTCAATAAAAGGTTTGATAAAGATCAGACACTTAAGATATTTAGTATACTAGCCGTGATCGGAGGAATAGCTCCCATCATCGCTCCTATATTAGGTAATATAGTCTTAAAGTATCTAGATTGGACTCATGTATTTACTACGATGGCCTTGTTTGCTACACTGAGTATTGGTATGACAGTATTCTGTCTAAAAGAAGACTATACTAATAGAATACCAACTTTAAATGTAGGAGGTATACTAACGAATTATTTTAAGCTCTTTAAGAACAAACTGTTTATAAGATATACTATTATCGGAAGTATAGCCTATAGCTGTCTAATGATCTATATCTCTAACTCTCCTGTTCTAGTAATGGAAGTAGGAGGACTATCGAGTACACACTTTAGCTTTGTATTCATGGCTAACTCATGTGGTCTAATGTTAGGATCGTTCTTAACCTCTTCTATTTTGAGAAAAAGACTATCTCCTAAAAATATTATTAAGCTAGGAGCGAGTACACAGTTTATAGCTGCTTCACTATTATGGTTATTCATACAGTTAGATTTGAGCATATATATACAGTTAGTACCTCTTTTCTTCTTTGTGATGCCATTAGGACTACTATTCCCTACTACGACTACTTTAGCATTAGCACCCTATAAAGCAGAGTCAGGTATAGCGTCAGCTCTTTTCGGAGCTTCTCAACTAGCCTTTACCTTCATGACCTCTATCTTATTAAATAGTTTGAATAATGGCTCTATGAGCATCGTAGCGCTCTCATTAGTAGCATGTGCACTCGTTTCGTTCACATTAATATCTACGACAAAAGAATAACATCAATACATAAAAAAAGCAGACCTTATCGGGTCTGCTTTCGTTTTATAGTACTATAAGACTATCCTAAGAATGCCTTAATCTCATCTGTGATAAACTTGATTTGCTCTTCGTCTAACTCAGTATGCATAGGTAAAGAAAGAACCTCTTGTACCAACTGATTAGTCACTGGGAAATCAGCCTCATTATAACGAGGATCTAAATATGCTTTCTGATTGTGTAATGGTATTGGGTAATAGATAGCACATGGGATACCTTTACCTTGTAAGTGTGCTAATAATGCATTTCTATCAGCATTCACGATACGCAATGTATACTGGTGGAACACGTGGCTATTCTCATCTCCTACTACTACTGGAGTAACGATATTAGGATGATTAGCTAAAGCAGCAGAATACATCTGAGCAGCAGTACGTCTAGCTACATTATAAGCATCTAGATTAGGTAACTTAGCATTTAACACAGCAGCTTGGATACTATCTAGACGAGAGTTCACTCCTACTACATCGTGGTGGTAACGCTCATACATACCGTGATTCACTATTCCTCTTAACGTATGTGCTAATGCATCATCGTTAGTGAAGATAGCTCCACCATCACCATAACATCCTAAGTTTTTAGATGGGAAGAATGAAGTAGCAGCTACATGTCCGATAGCACCTGTTTTTACCACTTTTCCATCAGGATAAGTATAATCTGCTCCGATACCTTGTGCGTTATCTTCGATCACATATAAGTTATGTTTCTCAGCTAACTTCATGATAGCGTCCATATCAGCAGACTGTCCGAATAAGTGTACTGGTACGATAGCTTTAGTTTTAGGAGTAATCGCTTTTTCGATTGCTTCTATCGAAATATTGAATGTATCAGGACATACATCTACTAATACAGGAGTTAATTGTAATAAAGCGATTACCTCTACAGTAGCTGCAAAAGTAAAGTCAGCCGTGATTACTTCATCACCTGGTTTTAAACCTAATCCCATCATAGCGATCTGAAGAGCATCAGTTCCATTAGCACATGGTATCACGTGTTTAACTCCTAAATATTGCTCTAAGTTTGCCTGAAATGCGTGTACTTGTGGTCCGTTGATAAAAGCAGAAGATTCTAATATTTCTTGAATCGATTGATTCACTTCTTCTTTAATTCCTTCATATTGACCTTTCAAGTCAACCATTTGAATTTTTTTCATTCTAATTGTCTTTTATATCTTTTGAACTATTCATATAATTACCAACAAGTTACCTATATAAATAGCACTTAATTTCGATATTAGTTATCACTACAAAAATAATAAATTCTTTGCGCCAAAGCTCAAACTTTATCAAAAGAAACGTAATTTCGCTCAATAAAGATTTACCTATGTTTTTCCTATATAATATACTGACCTATATTTCTATATTCTTCATCCGTATTATCGCGCTGTTCAACAAAAAGTTAGGCTTATTCGTTGCAGGGAGAAAACAATCTTTTCAAATCTTAAAAGACAATATACTTTCTACTGATAAAGTGTTCTGGATACATGTAGCTTCGTTAGGCGAATATGAACAGGGGCTTCCTGTCATGGAGCAACTAAAACAGAAGTACCCTACGCATAAGATAGTGCTTACCTTCTTCTCTCCTTCTGGATATGAAGTGAAGAAAAACAATACTATCGCTGATGCCACATTATACTTACCTATGGACACACTAGCGAATGCTAAAAAGTTCTTAGCCTTGTGTCATCCAGAACAAGTATTCTTTGTGAAATATGAATATTGGCCTAATTATTTAAATCAATTGCGTCAACAGAATATCCCTACCTATTTAGTATCAGGGATACTAAGACCAGATCAAGTATTCTTTAAATGGTATGGAGGATTCTACAGAACAGCATTAAAGGCATTTACATACTTCTTTGTTCAGAATGAAGTATCTAAGATACTTCTAAATCAATTGCAATATAACAATGTAGAGATAGTAGGTGATACGAGATTCGATAGAGTATCTCAGATATTAGAACAGCACAATGAATTGGCATTTCTAGAAGCCTTTACCTTAAATAAAATGGCGAAGACTATCGTCATCGGTAGTTCATGGCCAGAAGATGAAAAGATTCTAGCCAATTATATCAACAATACACAAGATAATTCTATCAAGTTTATCTTTGCGCCACATAATATCAAAAAGGATCAGATAGATAATCTCGTTCAAAACATAAAGAAACCAACTGTACTGCATAGCCAACATCAAGAGAAAGATCTTAGCCAGTACTCTGTCTATATAATAGATGCCTACTCTATATTGACTAAAGCTTATAGTTATGCAGATATTGCCTATATAGGAGGAGGTTTTGGAGCAGGTATTCACAATATCCTAGAAGCCGCGACCTATGGAGTGCCTGTTATTATTGGTCCAAATTATAAAAAGTTCCAAGAAGCTAAGGATTTGATAACATTAGGTAGCTGTATAGTAGTAAATTCACAATCAGAATTAGACCAAATCTTTGATGAATTATTATACAATGACGCTAAAAGAATCGAATTAGGTAAAACAAGCAATCATTTTATCCTTAAAAATAAGAATGCTACAGAAAAAATAATGAAGCATATACACTAAAAGTAAAAAGGTAAGTAATCAAAGTGGTTACTTACCTTTTTTATATGAATTAATAATTATACTAGTCGTGAACTTTTATATTAAAAGTCTACTCGATCGGATTTTAATCCCGATGTACCAATATAAGACAAAATATTGATTACTGCAACACCACAATCACTAATTATGATTTTTTCAACACACTAATTCTCTTTTTTGTGTTCTCACACACCTTTTTTTCGCATTAGAAACTACTTTTTTGAAAAGATAACACCTCACACAAGACAGGGTACAGTCTCATACCAAAATGGTGCTATATAGACATAATTCCAGCAACACTTAGATACATCACTACAAATTCTACTCCTTATATATACACAGTAGTATAGTTATCTTATTTCTCCCTCTAAACACACCTCTCTATCTATAAGATAAGGTAACTCCACTCCTTACTTACATTCTATCACATAGGTACTTATAATGAGTTTCAATAGAAATGAGTCCGTAGTGAGTCCGTTATGAGTCCGTAGTGAGTCCGTTATGAGTCCGTAGTGAGTCCGTTTTTTTGACCGTTTTAACGGAGTCAATACAGACAGATTACTTTCTTAGTATACTAATATTACGAACCACTATACTCCAACAGTACTATCGCGTATTAACATATTTCGATTTTAGCGTTCCCATGTAATATTGTATCTTGCCAGCGAATTCAATTCTAACTAACACTTTTATGAATAAAAAGATTAAAAATCTATTTAAGGCACTTGTAGTATTGGTAGCTTTACCTATCTATGCACAACAAGGTGGGATGTGGATTCCTTCTCTGCTAAAGGGAATGAATGAAACAGAAATGAAAAGCCTTGGAATGAAGATGTCTATCGAAGATATCTACGATGTGAACCAATCTAGTATGAAAGATGCTGTCCCTCACTTCAATGGTGGGTGTACTTCTGAAGTTATCTCTTCACAAGGTCTTTTACTAACTAATCACCACTGTGGGTATGGACAGATCCAAGCACACTCTTCTGTAGAGAATGATTACTTAGCTAACGGGTTCTGGGCTAAATCTATGGCTGAAGAGCTACCTAACGAAAACTTAGAAGTTACTTTCATCGTTCGCATAGAGGACGTGACTAAAGAAGTAATGGCTGGTGTAGTAGCTAAAGATTCTGAAATAGAAAAACAAGCTAAGATCCAAAAAAACATTACTACAACTGTAGCTAAATTTCCTAAAGAAAAATGGCAAGACAATAAGATTAAATCTTTTTATGAAGGAAACCAATACATCTTATTCGTAACAGAGACTTTTAAAGATGTACGTCTAGTAGGTGCACCACCATCATCTATTGGTAAGTTTGGTTCTGATACAGATAACTGGGTATGGCCACGTCACACAGGTGACTTCTCTCTATTCAGAATATACGCTGACAAAGACAATAAACCAGCAGCATACTCAAAAGATAATGTACCTTACCGTCCTAAGCACTTCTTCCCTATCTCACTTAGTGGTGTAGAAGAAGGTGACTTCACTATGGTATTTGGTTACCCAGGTAGAACACAAGAGTACTTACCATCTTATGCAGTAGAACAAATCGTAAACGATCTAAACCCTGTAAGAATCGGTATCCGTGATAAAGCACTTAAGATCACTGACGAGTTTATGCGTGCAGACCAAGCAATCAAGATCCAATATGCATCTAAATATGCTAGCACAGCTAACTATTGGAAAAAATGGATCGGAGAAAGCCAAGGTTTAAAAAAGACGAACGCTGTACAAGCTAAACAAGATTTCGAAAAAGACTTCATCGCAAGAGCTAAGAAAAATAAAAACACTAAAGCTTATGCTGATATCCCTGCTAAGTTCGAAAAACTTTATGGAGATATTAAACCTTATGCTATTAGCAAAGATTACTTCGCTGAAGTAGTACAACGCAATGCTGAACTTCTAGCTGCGGCTTGGAGAGTATATGCTTTAGAGACTTATGCGTCTAATGAACAAGCATTCAACAGCAGACGTGAGAACTTAATCAAAGGTCAAGACAAATTCTACAAAAACTATAGCAAGGCAGTTGACGAAAAAGTATTCGAGGCTATCGTAGAAATGTATGCAAAAGATGCGCCTAAACAATTCTTACCTAAAGAATTAAACGGAGCTAACATCTCAGCTATCACTAAAGATATCTATGCGAATAGTAAATTAACTACTTACGCAGGACTACAAGAATTATTAAAAGGTAATGCTGATCAAGTAGTGAAAAATATCAACAACGATAAAGGATACGCTTTTGCTAAAGCACTAATCGAAAACTATATTCAGAATGTATTACCTAAATACGAAGAATTAGAAAGAGAAATAGCTGCTTTACAACGTACATTTATGAAAGCTCAGTTAGACTTATATCCTGATGCTAGAATATTCCCTGATGCTAATAGTACACTACGTGTTACTTATGGTAAAGTAGATGGGTACTTCCCTAAAGACGCTACGTACTACGAACCTGTAACTCACTTAGAAGGTATTATGGAGAAATATGTACCTGGTGACTATGAATTCGACGTACCTGCAAAATTAGTAGATCTATATAATAAGAAAGACTACGGACAGTATGCAGATAATGGTAAATTACCTGTGAACTTCATCGCTACTAACCATACAACTGGAGGAAACTCTGGAAGTCCAGCTATCGATGCAGAGGGTAATCTAATAGGGTTAAACTTTGACCGTGTTTGGGAAGGAACGATGAGTGATATATACTATGATCCATCTATTTGTCGTAACATTATGGTAGATGCTAGATACATTTTATTCATTATAGATAAGTTTGCAGATGCAAAACATCTAATTGAGGAGATGAAATTAGTAGAACCTAAGAAAAAAAAGTAATTAAGACATTGGTTTACAGAAACTTATTGATTAAAAAAAAATATTCAAAAAAAGTTTTGCGAACCAAAAAATTCATATATTTGTCACGAATTAATAATTAACTTTTATAATTTAGTAAGATGAAAAAAATCGCATTAAGCATCGCTTTAGTAGCAATGATGGGAGTATCTTTCGTTTCTTGTAAAGAAACTGCAAAAGAACCAGCTGTAGAAGAAACAACAACTGAAGAAGTAGTAACTGAGGAAGCTCCAGCTACTGAAGAAGTTGCTCCAGAAGCTACAGAAGAGGCTACTACTGAAGAAGCTCCAGCTACTGAGGAAGCTCCAGCTACAGAAGAAGCTGCTAAATAATTTTAGCAAAACTGTTCATAAAAAAGACCCTGCTAGGCAGGGTTTTTTTATATCTATACTTTTCTAAGTTACCATCTATCCCATATATCATACATCACTGTATCACCTACAATTACTATCCTTCTTACTTCATTAGTTTAGCTATTAGATATAAAAAAAGCATCCATTAAAATGAATGCTTTGATGAATTATAATAACTACACAATATTATACTAATATACGTTGCATTGATAATAGTTCTTCTAGTAGTGTACGCTCATTAGATAAGCGTGGTACCTTATGCTGTCCTCCAAGTTTATTGTTATTCTTTAGCCAATCATAGAATAGATTCTTACGAGCGCTATGTAATACTAATGGATTTAAAGTCATATTATTCGTACGCTTCGCCTCATAATCAGAGTTGAGAGCTTGTAGATTCTTGTCTAGTACTTCACTGAACAATTGTAGATTGTCTGGAGCTTTACTGAACTCTACTACCCATTCGTGAGCACCTTTCTCTTTTCCTTCCATAAATATAGGTGCTACCGTGTACTCAGCTACCTCAGCATTCAATTCAATACAGGTCTTTGCCAATGCTCTGTCTGTATTCTCTATCATCAACTCTTCACCGAATACATTGATAAAATGTTTAGTACGTCCTGTTATTTTAATACGATAAGGTAATAGACTAGTAAAGCGCACTGTATCTCCGATTAAGTATCTTACTAATCCTGCATTAGTAGTGATCACTAGTGCATAATTCTTACCTATCTCTACTTCTGATAATGGAATTATCTTTTGATTAGAAGTTCCGAAAGTATCCATAGGAATAAACTCATAGAATATTCCGTAATCTAACATTAACAACAGTTCATTACAGTCATTCTGATCTTGGATAGCAAAGAAACCTTCAGAAGCATTATAGATCTCATAATATCTAAATCGATCACTAGGTAGTAGCTTTTTATACTGATCCTTATAAGGCTCAAAACTAACTCCTCCATGGAAATAAACCTCAGCATTAGGCCATAGTTCTAATAAATCTCCTCTACCTGTCTCTTGTATAATGCGGTTTAATAACACCAACATCCACGAAGGTACTCCTGCAAAACTAGTTACATTCTCATTCCTTACTTCCTTAATAATTGCATTCATCTTGCTTTCCCATTCAGACATTAGCGATGTCTTGTTACTAGGAGTACTGCTTAACTCTGCCCAAAAAGGCATATTATCAATTAAGATAGCCGATAAATCTCCAAAGAAAGTATTCTTGTCTTCATAAAGTTGTTTACTTCCTCCTAACCTTAAGCTCTTCCCAGTAAATAACTGGGAATCTTCATTATTATTTAAGTATAAACACAATAAGTCTTTTGCTGCTTTATAATGACAGTTCTCTAATGCTTCATTACTCACAGGTATAAACTTACTTTTTGCATTAGTAGTTCCACTTGACTTAGCAAACCAACGAATAGGCTCTGGCCAAAAGATATTATTCTCTCCTTGACGAGCGCGTTCTATATAAGGCTCAAACTCTTCGTATTTAAATAAAGGCACTCTCTCTGCGAAGTCTCCATAGCTCTTTATACTATCGTAGCCAAACTGCTTTCCTAAGATTGTCTTCTCATTTGTCTTCATTAAATTCAAAAACAAGTCATTTTGTACTTCATTTGGATATTTTCTAAATAGATCTATCTGGTGAATTCTCTTCTTCAATATCCAAGAAGCGATAGAATTAATAATTGTGAATGCCATATCTTATTAATTAGTCAAGTATCTAATCTTTTCATTATGAAAAGTTAGTAATTACAGTGGTAAATGTTTTTTCGTACTTTTACGACTTACCCAAAAATAACAATTTTATCTATGCAATACGAAGGAGTTTTAAACAAAATGCAGACGGAATTTAACACCCCTATTGAATACTATTTAGTATTTAAAAGCAACTTCATCAATATAAATCAGATTCTTGACAGAAACATAAAGATTGAGTTTACAGGATATGAATGTTTAAACTGTGGACAGCACAAAAAAATATTTAGACAAGGCTTTTGTTATGAGTGTTTTTACTCTAGTGCACAAGTAGGTGATTGGATCATGAGACCTGAGTTAAGTACAGCGCACCTAGGGATAGAAGATAGAGACTTAGAGTATGAAACAAAGGTACAGATACAGCCTCATATCGTATATCTAGCTGTAGCTAGTGATGTAAAAGTAGGGGTAACTAGAAAAACACAAGTACCTACCAGATGGATAGATCAGGGGGCTTCTAAAGCAATAGAGATAGTAGAAGTACCTAATAGATACTTAGCAGGAATCACTGAGGTAGCTCTAAAAGATATGTTTACAGACAAAACGAATTGGAGAAAGATGCTACAGAATGAAGTACTAGAAACAAACTTAGAAGAAATAAGAAATTCTCTAAAAGAGAAACTACCAGAAGAAGTAAGACCTTACTTTGACCAAACTGACTCTTCTATCTTTAATCTAAATTACCCTGTCATACAATTCCCAACAAAGATAAAAAGTCTTAACCTTGATAAGACTCCTTCTTATGAAGGTAAGTTAAAAGGTGTCAAAGGACAATATCTACTATTCGAAGATGGTACTGTATTTAATATCCGTACTTATGAAGGATATATGGTTAATATCGAAGTGATCTAATAACATATATAAAAAAAACGAGCTCCCTTAATTGGAGCTCGTTTTTTTTATACTATTCTGTTTCTTCTGTCTTTTTCTTTTTACCGAAAAGCCCTTTTAAGCCTTCGCTAATTTTGTTGACTGTTTCTTCAGTTTCATTTTTCTTTGTCACATCCTCCTCATTTGGAGTATTGTTTTCCTTTTTACCTCCTAAGATATCTAACAATGCATCTTTACCTTTTCCTACTAATTGATTCTTCTGTTCTTCTAAAATTTCATTTGTAATATTCTTTACTACATCAGCCATATTAGCAGACACCTTTGGGTTGGTAAAGTCACCAGTCACTCCTACTTTCACAGGTATTGCATCAAACTTATTACTAGATTTAGGTCCTAAAGCAGTCAATGCATTAGCGACATCATTACCTAATAATTTAGCTGGTACTTTAAAGTCCAAAGCATAATTAAGGCTTTGATCAAAGCCATGCTCACCTGATACAGTCACCGCTAAGTCTTTTGTTTTTATATCAAAAGGCTTGAACTGTACACGTCCATTATTAAAAACAATGTGCATCTTTTTATTACTCAAATCTAGATTCTTCAAATCAATGAAGTTCAACGCTCCATCTAATGAAGATAGTAGTTTAGAATTCTGAGCAGTAATACTAGCATTCGCTAAATCACCTTTTATATCACCTGACATTGTATTTAAGTCTGGTGATAAATCTGCTGCATTTAACTTTCCTTTCATCACTACAGCTGCATTTACTTTCCCTGACATCACATTAGCAATAGGTGCTACAGCTTTTAAAAACCCTAAATCAGTAAAAGTCTGTTTGATATCTAAACTTTGTAGTCCTAAGTTCATATCAAATGTAGGTATAGCTTCTTTTGTTGACACATTTCCTCCGAAAGCTATTTTCCCACCAAAAAGATCTGTTGACATATTTTGAAGACGTGCTGCTTCATCTTTAATCACTAATGTACCTTTTACATTCTTAAGTGTTAGGTCGTCGTATACTACTGTCTTTGCATTTGCATTAATTGTACAATCTAAGAACCCTGGAATCTTTAATGGATCGGATGCTTTTGTTGTAGTTGATTTCTCTTTCTTCTCTTCTACTTTCGCAGTATCTTCTTTTAATAAATCAGCTAATACAAAATTATTAGAGTTTAAATTAAAGTTTCCTTTTAAGGTCTGCTTCTTAAATAAGAACCCATATAGATTATCTAATCTCCCGTCTGCATTTAGATCTGAAGTACCCGTTTTTATAGCAAGCTTATTTAGCGTAACATTACTTGTATTAAAAGTAAGAGCTGCCTCTTGTATCTGCATTGGCTTAGCCATCGCATCTGTACTAAAATTAAAGCCTGTCAAAGATACACTACCACTGTTTTTTATATTTTGATATTGTTCTTTCTCTACAGAGTTCATATCAAAATTAGTAGCTACTTTCGCTTTTAATATCCCTGTCAGTGGTGTATCTAGTTTCACAGGATATGCTTTAGATACATTTGCCAAATTAATAACTCCATCAAAATTCGCATCTACTAATGCATTCTCGCTAATGTTCTTAATCTTTGCTTTCGCATTGAATATATCTTGATCTATCTTAAATGACAATTGGTTAATATCTACATATAGATCTTTCATTATCCCCGTCTCATTCATCACATTAATATCTAATAGAATATTCTGAACTGCTTTAGGAAGATCTGGATACTTAAAGGAAGCATTCTTTGCATTCATATGAATAGCTAGTGTAGGAATAGTCGTTTCTGTCATTTTACCTTTTACCTTTCCTTCTACTTTAAAATCACCTGATGTAGTCACCCCTTTTAGATTACCCGCATAAGCTTCTGGTATTAATCCTAAGAAGTTTTTAAAGTCTGAGTCAGGAGTAGCAAAACTCAAATCAAACTGCTGTCCGTCTTCTAATAACTGCACTGAACCATCAAATGCTAAAGGCAACTGATTAATCAATGCTTTATTCTCTTTAAATGAATACAATTGATTCGTCATATCCATTCCAATTAAAGCTTTCAGTGATAAGTTAACCTCATTCAGAAACTTAGTATCCTCCATTACAAACGAAACTTTTGCTTTAGATTCTGTATCTAAATCCAGTATATCATCTGATAGATTACCTGTCCCTTGGTGATAAAACTCGTTAATAGTAAACATCATTTTACTACCTAAATCTTTATATGTCAAGTTTAGATTGTCTATCTTATAATGATTTAAAGCTAAAGAAAACGGATCTTTATCCGAAGAGTCCTCTTCCTCTTCATCCTCTTTTTTTAATGCTATATCATAGTTAGCTACCCCTTGTTCATTCACTATCACGTTAACCTTAGCATTTTCTACTAAGATATCTTCTATACTCATAGGCTTATCCGCCCCATTGAATAACTCCATAATAGACATCTTTAGCCCTATCATTTTTGCAGAGACTAAGGTGTCTCCTGCAAATGGTTCTTTATTCACAACAGCTAAGTCCTTAATCACTACTGTTGCTTTAGGAAAGTTACGTATAAAACTCAAGTCTACTTTTTCAAATGTCACCTTTGCATTTAAGTTGTCATTGATAGTCTTTAGCACTAAATCCTGTATCTTTCCCTTAAACAAAATAGGTGTTAGCATTAGTAAGATAAACAATCCCAACACTATACCTCCTGTCCATTTTAAAACCTTTTTATTCATAACTTTTCATTTTATTACAAAATAACAAAAAAAAAGAGTTATCCCTAGTTTAAAAGGATAACTCTTTATTCGATATTAATCAATTTATGTCTTCTTTAACGAAAGCATAAATTTGACTAAAACATTGTCTTATTACTACTCTATTTTTACTTCAAAAGGCAATATTGCTTGTACACCTCTCATATTGTTGAAATAGTTAAGTCTCTCTATCATTTCATAGTTAGCTTCACCTATCTTTTCTTTGATTAGCTCTTCTTCTGATTTAAATACAGAAGCACCTAGATACCCTCTAAGCATATCTTCGAACTTCATTTTATACTCTGGGTAGTTCACTACTTTATAGTCGTCTATCTCTACCTTTTTAGCAGCATAAGCGATGGCTGTATCTAATCCTCCTAGTTCATCTACTAATTTATTTTCTAGTGCATCTTTTCCAGTCCACACTCTACCTTGCGCTAATTCGTTTACTTGTTCTACTGTCATCTTTCTTCCATCAGCTACTCTCTGAACGAATGTCGTATATACATCCTCTATGCCTTCTGTCACCATCATTCTAAAGCCTGGATCAACATCTCTAAACGGACTATAATTAGCCGCATTATCATGTGTCTTCACTTGCTCAGCATTTACTCCATACTTTGTCGCTAATGCTTTAAAGTTCGGAACCATACCGAATACCCCTATAGAACCTGTAATCGTACCTGGATCTGCAAAGATTCTATCTGCATTACTAGAGATATAATACCCCCCAGATGCAGCTACATCTCCCATAGAAACAATCATTGGTTTCACTTTTTTAGTCAACTCTATCTCTCTCCAGATTAACTCAGAAGTCAGAGCACTACCTCCAGGGCTATTTACTCTTAGCACGATAGCTTTTATCTTATCATCTTTTCTTGCTGCTTTTAGAGCACGATTGATAGATCCTTCACCAATATAGCTTACGCTACCTTCACCATCTCTTATCTCTCCTTGTGCATAGATTACCGCAATACGATCTTTAGCTGTTTTTGCACTATTTTTCACAATCACATCTTTAACGTAATCTAAGATATCTACGCTATTATAATCTTTATCTCCTTCTACTCCTAATTCATGTTTGATAGCTGCATGATACTCATCCTCATAAGCTACTTTATCCACTAATCCTGTTTTTAAAGCTAATTTAGGTGTTCTAGCTCCTAGATTATTCGCTATACCATTTAAGCTATCTACAGATATCTTTCTACTCTTAGAGATATCGTTAACTAATGTTTCCCAAATAGACTTTAAGAATACTGTTGTCTGCTCTCTATTCGCCTCGCTCATGTTTTCTTGTAAGAATGGTTCTACAGCACTTTTATATTTACCGTGTCTCATTACTTCCATTTGTACTCCCGTTTTATCTTGTAATCCTTTTAAGTAAAGAATCTCTGTAGACAATCCCTTAAAGTCTAACCCACCTACTGGATTAATATAAATAGTATCTGCAATAGAGTTTAAATAATATTCTCCTTGTGAATACACATTAGCATACGCCAATACGAACTTACCTGTTGCTTTAAACTCTTCTAGTTTATTTCTAATCTCGCGTTTCTGTACTACTCCTAGCATAGAGTTATTATTCAGAATAGAGATCCCTTTAATACGATCATCTGTCTTCGCATACTCTATAGCTGCTAGTACGTCAGACACACCATCTTTTCCAGCTTCTCTAAAGCCGAATTCCTTCATATTATATTTACCTGCATAATCATATTTCACACTAGATAAATCTAAATTAATAACTGAACTATCTTTTACTGTAACAGTATCAGAACTACTTCCCATAGCTACACCGATGATCATCAGTCCAAAAAATAATATTCCGAAGAATATAAACAGACCTACTATCGTAGCTAAAACATTTCTTAAAAACCTCATATTAAAAACAATTTATCTTATTAGTATTCAAATTATAAAAAAAGTTACAGATTATACCCGTAAATTTGCATTATTAACTGATACAAAAGTAACGATTATTCAATTTTCTTTTATTTACTTTGCCCCATGTTTACGCAAAATCAAATAGTATTATCAATAGGTTCTAATCAAGGAGATAAATTATCGAACATAGAGAAATCTATCGAACTGATTAACAAGCATATTGGTACAGTCATAAAAATATCACCTATTTACGAATTTCCTGCTTGGGGTTTTGAGAGCGATCCTTTCTTTAATTGTGCTGTATTATTACACAGTACGCTAAAAGCTGAAACGGTTATTCTAAAGGTACTCGAAATAGAACAAGTACTAGGTAGAATACGTCCACAGCATACAGTGGGGTATAGTGCTAGACTGATAGATATCGATATTATCTCTTTTAACCAAGAAGTGTATAATACTGATAACCTATCTGTACCTCATCCCTTGATGCAAGACAGACAGTTCGTACTACAGCCATGCGCAGATCTAAACTTAGAATGGGCACACCCTATACTAAAGCAAAGTTTCAAAGAATTACTGAATAGCTGTAAAGATAAAACATCTTTTAAGATAGTAGGAGAGATAAAAAGTCCAATTCTTCAATATGGCTTTACTCATGTAAACTTTATCGCCATAGAAGGTAATATAGGTGCTGGTAAGACGACTTTAACTAATCGTATATCAGAGGACTTTAATGCAAAGAATATCCTAGAAGGTTTTGCGGACAACCCTTTCTTGCCTAAGTTTTACAAAGATGCTACGAGATACGCATTTCCATTAGAGATGTCATTCTTAGCAGACAGATACTCACAGTTATCTGATGATTTAGCACAGTTTGACCTTTTTAAAGAGTTTATCATTGCTGATTATTATATCTACAAGTCTATCATCTTTGCTCAAATCACTTTAGAAGAAGACGAGTTCAAGCTGTATCAGCAGATATTTGAGATTATGTATAAAGAAACTCCTAAGCCTGATCTATATGTCTACCTATATCAGAACACAGATCGCTTATTAGAGAATATACAGAAACGTGGTCGTTCTTACGAAAGTGAAATCCCAGGTACTTACTTAGATCAAGTGAACCAAGGTTATTTTAACTATATCAAGACAATGCCTGCAGACAAAGTGTTGATCATCGATATATCAGACTTAGACTTCGTAGCTAATCAAGAAGATTATATCTACATCTTAGATAAGATTCAACATAAACTAGTGAAGCATGACGAATAAACTATTTATGACCATGCTAGGAGTCACTCCTCCAGGACGTCATATAGAACAGCATGATATCTACTTCGGTATAGGCACACAGATGAAAGACCTCATCCCACAGATAGTTGACTTTTGGCCAGAAGCAGGACCTAAACTACACGTAGATGCATGGAGAGAAGTAACGTCTGTACAAGGTCATCACATAGAAGTAGTCTCTAGAGAAGCATACCTACCTAATGATCTAAAGTTATTCTTTATCAATCTAGGCGGTTATAAACCAGGTATTTTTGACGAGTTTCACCAGACGTGTCTAGTAGTCGCTAATAGTCAGAAAGAAGCTATCCAGTATGTAAAGAGTACAGCCTTCTATGAAGAGTATAACCTGCCTCCGAGAGGATATAGTCACGTAGATAATAAGTATGGTCTAGATGTAGATGATATCTATGAGATGGACGAAATCTTAAATGAAAATTTAAAACAGCAATACGCTATCAAAATAACTCCTTCTATAGAACCTCTAACAGATGATCACATAGAACTAGGGTATATGAAGCTAAGCAGTTTCTAACTATAAAGAACGTCCCATGATAGTATATCATGGGACGTTCTTTATTTACTTACTTTGGAGTATGACATAATCAAGTAGCTCTCCTATTATAATCACTAATACTGAGAATGTGAGCATCCCTAGAACATAAGCAAAGAAAGCTTTCAAATAACTCTTTATACGTTTCACTTCAAAGAACTGACCTATTCCCCAAGTACAATAGAGCACTCCTACCACTCCTGCAATAGCCATTAAATTAACCTTTACTATCCCTTGTATTATAGCAAATACAGAAAATATCAACATAGACATTCCTGTCACAAAGCACAATAAAATTAATATCTCAAATAAATTAAAAGAGTGTTTTTTAAATAACACCTTAGCCCATACCGCTATAAACACTCCTATAATTATATTCATATACCCTGAATGAGTGTCTCCCCATAGAAATATACTATCTGCCACTCTTCCACCTCCTGAATGATGGTAAGAAACAAAACTCTCTATGTGAAAATAATGAGCAATAAGGGAATAAATAAGAGAAGCTATAATAATGAATATAATAGGCTTTACTAATTTACTTCTATCCTCAGTAATATACATCTGAACTGTAATACCTGGTTTTAGCAATAGTTCTTTTATAGTATAGAATATACCCTTCTCAACGTGTAAAACGTGGCTTATCTCATGCAAAACATAGTGACTATCTATTCTCTTTAGCTTAATTGATTCTCCACAATCAGGACAATATCCTGTTGATAAATCTGTATGAGACGTTTTACAACTCATGATTTTCTGTATATTAAGTTCAGTTATCTTATATAGTCACTACATAGTGACTAAGGAAACAAATATAATAAAATCACTTAATTCTCAAATACAATTGCGAAAGCCTTCAAAGAGATCTCTTTGAAGGCTTTCGCAATTGTATATAAAAAATTTACATCTATGAAGACATCATTAAGCCTTAGCAAACTGTACTTCAGCGAATAACTTAATATCCTCACCTACTAACACTCCACCAGTTTCTAAACCAGCATTCCAAGTCAATCCAAACTCTTTACGGTTAATCTTAGACTCTAGAGACAGTCCTATCTTAGTATTCCCCCATGGGTCTACTAGTACTCCACTATATTCTGCATTAAATGCTACCTCTTTCGTCTCTCCTTTTATCGTTAGCATACCAGTTACTACATAGTAGTTATCTGTTTTCTTCTGAATAGAAGTAGAAGTAAACACGATATCTTGATAAAGCTCTGTTTCGAAGAAATCTGCACTTTTTAGGTGAGTATCTCTATCCGCATTATTTGTATCTATAGAAGCTACCTTTGCTGTAAATGATATTTCTGAAGTTTCGAATGCTGCATCTACATTCTTAATTGTCGATGTGAAGTCATTAAACTTACCTGATACATTCGTAAACATCATGTGTTTTACTTTAAATCCTATTTCTGAATGTGTAGGGTCGATATTCCAAACTGTATTTGTCATAATAATTCTATTTTTTAAGGTTATAACCACTGTCTTATCAGTAGCGTTTTGTATGAGACAAATGTATAACCTCTAACACCCTCATACACTTAACCTAAATTAAGAACGTATCTAACTACATTTATTCTTCCTAGAACTGATCTTCTACAGATTGAAATATTTTATCTAATAATCGAGGGATTTGGATATGTTCTCCTGCTTCTAGACGAGAGACTACTAAGCTAATCGGAAAAATAACGACCTCTGTATCCTTATACTGTAAGGCATACTCATAGCCTAGGTCACCTTCTACACCTACCCATTCAAAATCGATATAATAATAACGAAGTAATGCCCCGAATAACAATCCTAACTTACCAAGATATTCTTTATCCTTTAGATCAAAACACTGCTCATCGAATAACCACTGAAGTATGTCCAACGCCTTACCAGAATCAAATACGGATTTTAACTCATATTGATTGGCTCCTAAGAGCGTACTTACACTAGACTCTATAAACTCGAGCTCTTCAGGAGTCAAGGCTTGACTACTATGGTCTTCATTGAGGACTATTCCTACATATTCTATCATCTGTACAGCCTCTTCTAAATAGCCACTTGCTAACTCAGAATTTACATCTGACTGACTGATGAATAACTGTAGCTCAAAGCGTACATTGTTATACAATACAGAATACTCATAGATATATAGATCTTCTATCTCTAGCTCTGTCATATAATAGAACTTATCTCCTACTTCCTTTACCTCCTCTTCTATATGACTCGCTTCAGTAGTAAAGTCTTCTAACACCTGCTCGAAGTCAAAGTCCTCTCCTCCTACTGTCCTTATATCATACACAGAGATATAAGGTAGATAACTCACTCCGTCTTTAGTCAAGATAAACCCTCCATAATCTGCTAACTCTACATCATACTCATCAGGTATTACCAATACTAACTTCTCTACTCCTAAATCTATATATTGCATACGCTTTACTTATTATCCTTAGATAAATATACCTTTTTTATTGTAGTCACAAAAGTTATATTATCATCTTATAAAAAAAGCTAACCATTACGTTAGCTTGTCTATTTTAGTCTTCTTCTTTCAGTATTTTATAGCCGTTAGGGTACAGCATATTCACTATCCCCTTAAACACCTGATCAGGTACCTGCTGAGCATTACTGCTATAAGCGATAGATACTTCATCATCGGGATTATATACTAGCATCGTATGCGTCCCTAGTGTGTCTCCACCATGCCCGTAAAAACTTACATTATCATAAACTAAATGCATTATACCTCTACCAAATTTACCTTCTATCTTTTGGGGCAACATTGATTCTAACGAGGCTGATGTAATTACTTTACCATGAAATAAATTATAAATAAAGATATTCAACTCTTTAGTCGTCGTGGTCAAATCTCCCACCCCTATAATATTCATCGGGTTGATGTCTATCATTTCTGCCCATTGTCCGTGTTTGAATTGATATGGTTTATGTACATAGATAGGCATCGATTTAGCAGAATATGTACTTTCTAACCTCAATGGATTCACGATATACTGATTGACTAATAAATGATAAGGTTTATCAGTCACCTCTTCTATTATTTTAGTCAATAGATAATAAGCCGAATTAGAATATGCTCGATCTGTATCAGGAGCAAACTTCACTCCTTGTTCTTTAATCAAGTTTAATATCTCCTGCTCTGTCACTTTCTCTGTCACCCACACTTCTCCATTTTTGACTACATAGCTCCCTAGTCCACTACTGTGATCTAGCAGATTCTTAATCGTGATACGATCAGCATTGGGCATATCTGGATAGAAGTCAGATAACTTAGTGGTCAACTCTAATTTGCCCTCTTCGATTAACTTAAATATAATCACAGCAGTATAAAGCTTAGTCACCGATCCTATCTGATACATCTTATTCTCATCAGACGAGGTATCGGGTAAATTCTCTTGTCCAAAGTTTTTATGATAGACTTCTACTCCCTTTTTAAAAATAGAGAGACTGCCTGCTTCTGTATTATTCTTAGACAATTCGTTTAAATAATGATCTAACTTATATCCTTGTATTTCTTGTCCAAATACAACAGAAGATAACATCATCACAAATAATAGTATCTTGGTGTTCATCCTAATCGTTTTAATGTATTATCATTAATTAGTAGCTATCACACTACGACTGTTACAGTTATATATAAGTCAAAAGAAAGTCAATCTCTTGATGACTATTCTTATTAATAATTATACTCTAGTCGGGTGTACCCTTTATCACGCTCTATACCAATCTCTATATGCTGTACCACTTCCTCCATTAAGGCTATAACATTGATCTCTACCTCATCTTCAATTCGCTTAGTAATCATCGAAATCGGAAAACATTGCAAGGCGTAGTCTTGATACTGTAACGCCAACTCTCTACCATACTGATCATGTACTACTATCCAATGAAAATCACTGTACTGATACTGAAAACAAGCTCCGAACAAGATACCTAGTGCCTGATGATATTCATAATCATTCACGGCATACTCTCTTAGATTCAGTATCTCCTGTAACTTCGTTATAGCGTCACCACTCTCGTGATAAGCCTGAAGGTCTTCTGACGCTATCCCTAATACTTTAGCCGACGCTGTCTCTAGATGTACTAGGTCATCATACTTAGGTTCTAGTAATGGAAACTGTAGAGAAGATAGACTATCTATACTTCTGATCATCTCCTCTATCTCTTCTAGATAGACAGCTACCTCATCACTCCCTCTATCCTCCTTATTTATAATCAATGATGCTATGACAATATCATCACCATACATCACCTCGAATATGTGCATATACAGCTCCTCCTGATCTTCATTATCATAAGAGAAATAACTTTTTCCTTTATACGTCACTGCCTCTGTATTCCTCTGATGAGCTTTATCCTTAAAATCTTGTAATAGGGCTTTCTGTGTCACTCCCTCAGCTCTCGTAAAAGAGATAACACTAAATCTAATCAGAGGCTCGTCATCATGCTCGCCTCTGTATAGTATCACAGTACTATCCCCATCATTACAACTATAATAATGACTCGGCCCTTTTATAATGGTCTGTCCACTTCCTATTTCGAATACCTTCATTATTTCTCTTTTATTTATCTCAAAGATATTATTTAGTCCATTACTATAACGTGATAATATCATTAAATTATACATATTACCTTGCCCTCATTTGGTTATTTTGGTTACTTATGACCATGCTTTATCTAGCTTATTACCATTCTTAAGTCAATGAAATTCAATATTTATACAAATGTTATTCGGATACAGTTTTGCTATCCTTCGGTAAAAAGGTGTTTTTCCGAGCAAAACCAATGCTTTACCCAAATACTACCCGAACGATTCTAGTAAAAACCAAAACAAACAACTATATATCAACCAATTAACACAAATCATATTCTCCATACAAGGGCAATAACTCCATGATCATTCATTATCTCCACTAGAGGGCATTATAGGTCAATAATTTCTATTGCATAGACATAAAAAAAGCTACTTCGTATAGAAGTAGCTCCTTGATATATAAATATTGATAAGATATTACATCTGTTGGAACAAGTCCCAGATTACGATTCCTGCACTTACAGAGATATTTAAAGAATGCTTCGTACCTAGCTGTGGAATCTCGATCACTCCATCACTTAAGTTTACCACCTCTTGATTAACTCCTTTTACCTCATTACCGAATACTAATGCGTATTTCGCTCCTTCTGTCACCTTAAAGTCATTTAGCATCACGCTATTCTCTACTTGCTCTACAGACTGTACAGATACACCACTCTCTTTTAATGACTTCACTACTTCTACTACATCCTTAGCATATTCCCACTCTACAGTTTCGGTAGCCCCTAGAGCTGTTTTGTGTATTTCTTTATTTGGAGGGGTAGCGGTGATACCACATAGATATACTTTCTCAACTAAAAAAGCATCGCACGTTCTGAATACAGACCCAATATTATGTAAACTTCTTACATCATCTAAAACTACAATAATAGGTGTTTTCTCAGAAGCTTTAAACTCTTCTACATTTTTACGATCCAATTCGCTATTGGCTAATTTACGCATGACTTAAAAATTTTAGCAAAAATACTATTTATCAAATGGATTACTCTCATCTAGGTTTTATTTTTAACTAATTATACCTTAATCAATATTATTACACACAATAAAAAAGCAATATTATTACACACAATAAAAAAGCAATAGTATTCAAATATAACACACTCGATATTACACTTTTAAAACAAAGATTGCACCAAGTAGTGCTCCCTTTCTTCCTATACAATAGCTAACTTTGTTATAAACCAACAAAGCCACACCACCATGACTAAAAAACTACTCAATCAGCTGGCTCTGCTCACCATACTAAACAATATTGTCTTTGTGGTGATATATCAAGGGTCCCTTATTGCTGACTTTGCTCAGAGCCCTCAATACATACATTTGGTCGAATTGGCATGGATACTATGTCTAACAGGACTCATTATCTTCCCTACGATTATCTGTACGTTATTAGAATCTAAACAAATCAGTGTTCAAAAATTCCCAATATTAGCTATTGCTCTATCCTTTATCTCTGTTATATTTTTTGCATTTGCTAGTATTCCATAATTTTCAGCTTGATATAGACCTAAAACGACATACGTCTTCTTTACCTGTTTTTTTACTATTTTTTAACACTATTTCATTCTTTTTAGCTATATAAAAAACAGAAATAAGATATTATTGCAATATCAAATGAGAGTTCCTACCTTTGCATACTCAAAAAAAATCTATGGTAAGAACTCTCATAACTAGAATTATAACATCCCCAGTCATTATCTATACAACCAGATGCTTTATCGGGTTTTACATCGGATACCTACTATTCTTAAAATATCCGAACTATGAAATCCTGTGGACTTTAATCTCGATTATGCTAGTTATCTCACCAGAAGGTCAGAATTCTAAAAAGCTATCTGTAGAACGATTTAAGTCAAATCTAGTGGGGTCTGCTGTTGGTTTAGTTTGTTTAGAGATTCATCCTAGCCCTGATTTCTACATTAGTTTATTAGGTGTATTTCTAACGATCATGACCTGTTATCTATTCAAGATATTAAATATGGCTCGCGTAGCCTTAGTAGCTCTTATCATTATCCTTGTACAGCCGCATACTGCTAGCTCAGTAGAGGCTACTCCGCTGTTTAGATGCTTAGCAGTGACCTTAGGGTGTGTGATCGGTCTGACGATAACAGTACTTACCTCTATGATCATACGCAGACTAAAAAGGTATTATGGAATACCACTCTCTTAGAAGTTCATTAAGCAAATAGCGTTTGTAAAATGTATCTGTTATATTTGTAATTTGAAACACAAAACTACATTATGACTGCTAAAGCGAAAGCACCTAAGGAAACTCCATTAATGAAACAATACAACGATATAAAAGCCAAGTATCCTGATGCTTGTCTATTATTTCGCGTAGGAGATTTTTACGAGACATTCGGTGAAGACGCTGTCAGAGCATCTAAAATATTGGGCATTACATTAACCAAACGAAGTGCAGGTACAGCTAGTGAAACAGAATTAGCAGGTTTTCCTCATCACTCGATTAATGTTTACCTACCTAAGTTAGTCAAAGCTGGACTAAGAGTAGCTATCTGTGACCAGCTAGAAGACCCTAAAACAACTAAAACTATTGTCAAAAGAGGCGTTACTGAGTTAGTAACACCTGGTGTTGCCTTAAACGATGAAGTGTTACATTCTAAATCTAACAACTTCTTATGTGCAATACACTTTGCTAAAAAGACAATCGGTATATCATTCTTAGATGTTTCTACAGGAGAGTTTTTGACCACTGAAGGAGATCAAGATTATATAGATAAACTACTACAGAACTTTGCCCCTAGTGAGATTCTAGTACAGAAGAGTAATAAGACACACTTCTTACAGAACTACGGGACTACTTATAATCTATTCTTACTAGATGACTGGGTATTCAAGACTGACTTTGCATTTGAGTCTTTGACTACTCATTTTAAAACTAATTCCCTAAAAGGTTTTGGGGTAGAAGATTTAGTAGAAGGGACGATAGCCTGTGGAGCGATACTATATTACCTATCAGAGACACAGCACACTAGACTAGAGCATATCTCTAATATACAGCGTATCGCTGAAGATGCGTATGTGTGGATGGATCGTTTTACGATCAGAAACTTAGAGCTATACAACAGTGCTAACCTGAATGCGATAACGCTATTAGACGTGATAGATAAGACCTTATCTCCTATGGGAGGTCGTCTACTGAAGCGTTGGCTAGCGTTACCACTTAAGGATACCAAGAAGATTACGGATAGACATAATATCGTAGAGATACTAAAAGAGAACAGTGAACTCCTAACACTCTTCCAAACCCAAATAAAGAAGATATCTGACTTAGAACGATTAATCTCTAAGATCGCTACTGGTAAGGTATCTCCTAGAGAGCTAATCTATCTGAACGATTCTCTAGATGCTATTATTCCGATCAAGGAGACTGCCCAAAAAAGTAGTAATGATTCTCTAAAACAAATGGGAAATAAGCTACATGGATGCGAGCTACTTAGAGAAAAGATCAGAGGTACCATCAGTGAGGATGCTCCTGTAGCGATAGCAAAAGGAAATGCAATAGCAGAGGGTGTACACCCAGAGTTAGACGAACTGCGCAAGATCTCTACTTCTGGTAAAGAACTGCTAGAGGCTATGGAGATCAGAGAGAGTGAGAAGACAGGTATTCCATCGCTTAAAATATCGTTTAACAACGTATTCGGGTACTATATAGAGGTTCGTAATACGCATAAAAACAAAGTGCCTGCAGAGTGGATTAGAAAGCAGACGCTAGTGAATGCAGAACGTTATATCACGGAGGAGTTAAAAGAATACGAAACCAAGATACTAGGTGCAGAAGAGAAAATCTATAAGCTAGAGAACGAATTGTTTGAACAGTTCGTAGCTTGGTGTGCTCAATATATCAAACCTGTACAGCTAAATGCTAATCTTATCGCACAGCTAGACTGTCTGAGCTCTTTCGCTCAACAGGCTCTTGAGAATAACTATGTAAGACCACTGATAGATGACTCTTATGAACTAGATATAAAAGATGGTCGTCACCCTGTAATCGAGAAACAACTAGCGTATGACACACCTTATATCACGAATGATGTCTATCTAAACAATAAGGAACAACAAATCATCATGATCACTGGACCTAATATGTCTGGTAAGTCTGCTATTCTTAGACAGACAGCACTTATTGTATTGTTAGCTCAGATGGGAAGTTTCGTTCCAGCTAGAGAAGTACGTATGGGGCCAGTAGATAAGATATTCACACGTGTGGGAGCATCAGATAACATCTCTATGGGAGAATCAACTTTCATGGTGGAGATGAACGAGACAGCCTCTATCTTAAATAATATCTCTGATAGAAGCTTAGTCCTATTAGACGAGATCGGACGAGGTACGAGTACCTACGATGGTATCTCTATAGCCTGGGCTATCGCAGAGTACCTACATCAGCATCCAGGTAAGCCTAAGACATTATTCGCTACTCACTATCACGAGCTCAATGATATGTCTCAGAACTTCGACGGAATAAAGAACTATAACGTCTCTGTCAAAGAACTTAAAGACAATGTGCTATTTTTGAGAAAACTAGTTCCTGGTGGTAGTGCACACAGTTTCGGTATTCATGTGGCGAAGATGGCAGGTATGCCTACTACAGTTCTAAAACGCGCTGAAAAGATGCTAAAACAACTAGAAAAAGGACATGCTAAAGATCAACAACCACTGAAAGCAGTAGAAAATGATCTACAGCTAAGTTTCTTTAATCTAGATGATCCTCTATTAGAAGAATTAAAAGAAGATATCCTTGCTATAGATGTCAATAATATCACGCCAATAGAAGCGATTATGAAGATAAATGAATTAAAGAAAAAACTAAAATAATATAAAGAAGGAAGCTCGAATGAGCTTCCTTTCTCTTTTTTGGTAAAAACCTTTGTAAAAAGGCATGAACACAGACTTTGTAAATCAAGGAGTTAAAAAATATCTTTGTTTTTTAGCTACTTTTTATTTGGATAAACAAAAAAACGTTCTATATTTGCACTCGCAATACAGAAGTAAAGCGAAGTTCTTAAAAAACATTATGCGAAAATAGCTCAGTTGGTAGAGCGCAACCTTGCCAAGGTTGAGGTCGCGGGTTCGAACCCCGTTTTTCGCTCTATATCACGCTCGAGTGGTGGAAGTGGTAGACACGCTGGACTTAAAATCCAGTGGGTAGTAATGCCCGTGCGGGTTCAAGTCCCGCCTCGAGTACATAATCCCAAGTTAACGCTTGGGATTTTTTTTTGCCCCTTTAGAAATGTCATCTCCTTAGATATTTCTACAAAAAGTAAATTTCTTTAATTTTGTTTCTTAATTGATATGAGTGCATTCGTAATTAGTTTAAAAGATAACGGAAAGTATAAGTACACTTTTGAACACAGAAGAGGTAAAACATTAATGACAAGTGTAGAGTATCCTAGTGTAGAAGCTATTCATTCTACTATATCGTTCCTTAGAACCAACTATGATTCTCTAAACTTCATTAAGTTTAAAACCCCATCAGGTAAGTCTTACTTCAGACTCGCAATAGACAAAAAGATCTATGCCAACAGTAGAAGATTTAATACCGAACTAAGATTCGAAAAGGCAATGGAGGAGATTAAGTCAAACTTTGCTAACGCTGAAATACTAGATTTATCTCTAGATATCTTTGGAAATTTTCCTTCAGAAGATATATTTGACGCAGAGTAAGTATAATCTAGTTATTATAAAAAACTGATTTACAAGACTCCATAGAATAGTTTTAAAAAAACTAAAAAAGTCTTTTTATTTAATGGAAAAACATTCTATATTTGCCATCGCAATCACGAAAAAACGTGTGCAGTCAATGCCAATTGAGCTCGAGTGGTGGAAGTGGTAGACACGCTGGACTTAAAATCCAGTGGGTAGTAAT
>NZ_JBBPHJ010000030.1:0-35322 GCF_038039665.1 Myroides sp. C4067 | reverse complement strand
TCAACTGTAAACCATCAACTGTAAACCATCAACTGTAAACCATCAACTGTAAACCGTCAACCATAAACCGTAAACTATCAACCTATTCCTTCTTCTTAACTAAAAGATATGCTCCTCCTACTGTAATCAAGAAAATAAGAATACTCGATCCTAGGGCTATTCTACTACCTGTTTTGATTACTTGTGGTTCAAAAGTAAATTCGATAGTGTGTTTCCCCTTTGATAACTCTATTCCTCTTAATACATAATCTACAGCAAAGATTGGCACCTCTGTATTATCTACTTTAGCAATCCAACCTTGTGGGTAATAGATTTCAGAGAATACTGCTACTCCATCAGCACTGTTAGTTGACTCATAAACTATCTTATTCGGAGCATAACTTTTTAACTCAATACGAGCTAAAGAATCCACAGCATATGTATCTTTTAACTGTACATCTTTAAACATAGTTGTATTCAATACAGCCTGATTTTTTGTTTTCAACTTATCCAATGCTTTCATTTCTTCATTTGCATCTTGCACTTTTTGAATACTAGATACAAACCACGCATTCCCATTCGCATTATCATTTAATAATGGAACATCACGTCCCTCTTCATCCTTCTGAATAATATACTTCACATTCATCATATTCAACACTTCCATATTAGAATGTTGATTCAATTGATAATCTGCTAGCTCTTGCATTCTACGAGGTTTCGCTGCATGATATCCACCTAAAGAATGATGGAAGAATGAACTTCTTGCACTATTAAAGCCTCCATTTAACTCATATACTCTAAAATGCTCTGTATCATTCAGTATTACCTTATCAGCTGGTGTTGCCTGGAAAGGTTGAGACATTTGAGAAGCTAGTACAAAGTTTGAGTCATTCACATACTTACGATCCACTAATACTAAATCTCCTACCATCAATACACCAATAATAATTATTGCAACAACTGGCTTAATCTTTTCTTTAGTTGATAAGAACAAAACTCCTGCAGCTAAAGCAATTAGAACAAAACTTCTAATAAGGTCTGCTGTATACATTGCTTTTCTATCTTCTATTAAAGCACTGATAAATCCTGGCCCTATCTCACCATAAGCTCCTCTATAATAACCGTCATTTAAGCCTGTAAAACTTAAAGACCCTTTTACTAAAAACAACAATATTAGGATAGATCCAGCTACGATACCTGATTTCTTTAAAACAGCTAACTGCTCTTCTTTTGCTAACTTACTATAAGCATATAGCCCAATAATAGCTAAGGCAGGTACACATAATTCAAGTATTACTTGAATAGAAGACACTGCTCTAAACTTATTATACAATGGAAAATAGTTAATAAAGAAGTCTGTCAGAATAGAGAAGTTCTTACCCCATGATAACAATAAAGAAAAGACTGCCCCTATTATGAAAACATACTTAATACTTCTCTTCTCTGCAAAAATTCCGATTAAGAACAAGAAGAATACAACAGCTCCTATATAAGCTGGTGCTGCAACAATAGGTTGATCTCCCCAATAAGTAGGTGAACTACTTGCCATTTCTTTTGCTTGTTGATCACTAGCGCCTACTGACTTAAACAATTTATATACATTAGAATCTGTATCTAAATGTTCATTATTCGCCCCCCCTGTCAAACGAGGTGCTATCAAGTTTAAACTTTCAAAAATACCGTAGCTATACTCCGTGATATAATCATAGCTCATCGCATTAGACGATTCCTTTACAGAACCATCAGGTTGATACGTTAGCTCACTATTACTACGCGTACTAAACTTAGTATATTCTGAAGTAGCCATCAGATTAGTAGCATTCGCTCCTATACTTAGAATAGCGGCTCCTACTAATACAGCTATTGATGTACCTATCGCTTTATAATCTTTTTCTCTTATATATTTGACCATATAAAATACTCCCACTACGATAAGTAATAATAGTAAATAATAGGTCATCTGGAAGTGGTTTGCACTAATTTCTAAAGCGGCTGCAAATAGAGTTAGCAATCCCCCTTTTATATAATGTTTCCTAAACACTAAAAGCACTCCTGCCAATACCATCGGCATATAAGCAATAGCGTGAGCTTTAGCATTATGCCCTACTCCTAAAATAATAATCAGATAGGTAGAAAAACCAAAAGCTAGTGCTCCTATAAATGATCTCAAAGGCTTCATTCCTAGAGAAGCCAATAGAATATAGAATCCGATAAAATAGATAAATAAATAATCTGCAGGTCTAGGTAAAAAACGAATTATGCTATCTAAATCTTTCACATAATTATGAGGAAATTTAGCTCCTAATTGATAGGTTGGCATTCCTCCAAAAGCGCTATTTGTCCAATAAGGCTCTTCTTTAACTTGTTCTCTAAAGTCTATTTGTTCTTTTGCCATTCCAGTATATTGCACAATATCGGATTGGTAAATTACCTTATTAGATAAAACAGGTGAGAAATAAAGTAGTGCTACTACTATAAAACCTAAAACCACTAATAGATGTGGATAAATTCTTTTAAACGTATTCGTTGTTTCTGATGACATTTATACTACTATTTAAGTATGCTAAAATAAGTAAATTTCAAATGGCTTTAAAGGGAAGCCTATAGTTTTATTATATATATAAAAAAGCCCTCAAGAGGCACTGCTCTTGAGGGCTTTATACTATATCTATGAATTACTTCGAATCTACTTCTTCGAAGTCTACATACTCTCCAACAACTTTTGTCGAACGTGGTACTTTATTATGCTGGCTTGCAGTATTAGTATACGTTTCTGTTTCTTGATTGTTGTTATATGGATTGTACTGTTGTTGTCTCTGTTGAAAATTCTGTTCTGCTTTTTTTGCAGCCTTGTATATTAATACAGGAAACAAATAACGCATCGCTATTTTAAATGCGTAGTATATCAGAACAATAATAATAAGTGTTTTAATAAATCCCATAATTTCCTTCTTTTTACCAAAAATAGTAATTATAACCGCATAATAGCAATGATGATTCTTAAATTATTGATAAATATCCTTACTCCTTCCTTTATTTTATTTGTAACCCTACTTTATTGATTTCATTATAAACAAGTAAATCAAGGACTTCATCTGCTTATATTGATCTCCCTATTATATGGGTAATCTGTATTATTTCTTTGCTTCTTCCCACTTAGTATATCCTCCGTCTAACTCGTATACCGTTTTAAAACCTTGTTCTAAAAGAATATTTCTAGCCTTCTCACTTCTCTTTCCTGATTTACAGAAAATATATACTGGTTCTTCTTTAGATAGCGTTTTAGTTTTATCAATAAAGTCCTCCTCTAGTACATTGATATTTTTTGCATATTCTATAGTTCCTTCGCTGAACTCCTTATCCGTTCTAACATCAAGTAACTGAACTTCTGTCGCTTCAATCGCTTTTTTAAAGTTCTCATTGTTCAATAAATGGGCTGCTTTTTCTTGGCTATAACCACTTACTGTAATTAAAATAGTAGCAATAAAAGAAAGCCAAAAAGCGTTATATTTTTTCATAATATAGGTTAGTTTATAGTTTAACAAAAATGACAAATATCATAGTATGCGATTTAACATTACTATACATTTGTTACAAATATAAAATAAATATGTCAGTTTCTCTTATACAAAAGTATAATGTACCTGGTCCTAGATACACTAGTTATCCCACCGTTCCTTACTGGGATGAGACCTCTTTTTCTGCAGATAAATGGATTGATTCTTTAAAGAGATCATTCATTGAGTCCAATCAAAAAGAAGGAATAAGTATCTATATCCATCTGCCATTTTGCGAAAGCTTATGTACGTTTTGTGGTTGCCACAAGAGAATTACCAAAAGACATGAAGTAGAAAGTCCATATATAGATGCTCTTCTTAAGGAATGGGATTTATATTGTGCATTATTTGATGAAAAACCTATTATCAAAGAAATCCACTTAGGGGGAGGTACTCCTACATTCTTTTCGCCACAACATTTGACTAAGCTAATTGAAGGTATTAAAGCGAAAGCTAATATTGCTAAAGAATATGAATTTAGTTTTGAAGGACACCCTAATAATACAACTAAAGAACACTTATCTACTCTATACAATCTAGGTTTTAGAAGAGTGAGTTTTGGTGTACAAGATTACAATCCTGAAGTTCAGAAAGCAATTCATAGAGAACAAAGCTTTCACAATGTTGCAAAAGTAACACTATGGGCTAAGGAGCTTGGTTATACTTCTATTTCACATGATATTATTTATGGACTTCCTTTCCAAAAATTAGAGCATGTGATCGACACTATTGAGAAGACAAAGTCTCTTTCTCCAGATCGTTTAGCATTTTATAGTTATGCACATGTGCCATGGATAAAAGGAAATGGTCAACGTGGATTTAATGATGAAGATGTGCCTAAGGATACTGAGAAGCGTCAACTGTATGAAAAAGGAAAAGAGCTTCTTCTTAAAAACGGGTATGTTGAAATAGGAATGGATCACTTTTCTTTAAAATCAGATTCTCTTTATAAATCTATGAATACAGGGCATATCCATAGAAACTTTATGGGGTACACCTCTTCTAAAACTCAAGTAATGATAGGCTTAGGTGTATCTTCTATCAGTGACAGCTGGTATGCTTTTGCTCAAAATGAAAAAGACATTAATACTTATTATCAACTATTAGATCAACATATTATTCCTGTTACAAAAGGGCATATATTAAACAAAGAAGATTTGATTATTAGAAAACATATCTTAAATTTAATGTGTTCTTTAAATACAGATCTAACTGCGGATATTGATAGCATTGATTTCAATCCTATATTAGAAGAACTTAAGGAACTAGAAAGAGATGAATTAATTGAAATTAAAGGATATAACATTAAGATAACAACTAAAGGACGTGCATTTGTTAGAAATGTATGTATGGCTTTTGATTTAAGATTACAAAAGAATAAACCTCAAAGACAGTTGTTCTCAATGACTATCTAATAAAATAAGTAAAATGAATAAAAATATTGAGAAGATAATTACCTTCCTGGTATTACTAGGATTAGTTTCTGGAATATATAATCTAGATATGGATAACTTATGGTCTATCCAACACAACTGGCTATCTTATATAGGTTTTATTATTTTTATAGCTTATTTAGTTTACTCTGTAAAAAAAGCAGCTAAAATACAGGATCAAAAAAACCTGTAACCATCATTCGAATTGTCATTTGTTTATTGTTTACTCTCAGGTAAACGATAGTATAAAAAAAGTCCTTAATCTTACGATTAAGGACTTTTTATTATTTATAGGCTATTGATTACTCAACTTTATTGTTCATAATCACTTCTATCACCTCTGGGTTAATAAGTGTTGATACATCACCGAACTCTTTTGTTTCTCCATTAGAAATAGAACGCAAGATTCTTCTCATAATTTTACCAGATCTTGTTTTAGGCAAACTATCCACAAACTGAATCTTATCCAACTTAGCGATTGGCCCAATATGACTTGATATATACTGGTTAATCTCGCGTTTAAGATTTTCTCTATCACGAGTCTCCCCTTCCACTTTCAAGGTAATAAATCCATACAAAGCGTTTCCTTTGATATCGTGTTTATATCCTACTACAGCACTTTCTGCTACAGCTGGATGCTCATTAATCGCATCTTCTATAGGTGCAGTTCCTAGATTATGTCCTGAGACAATAACAACATCATCTGCACGTCCTGTAATTCTATAATATCCTACTTCATCTCTTAAAGCTCCATCTCCTGTAAAGTATTTACCTGGAAACTGACCAAAGTAAGTCTCTTTATAACGCTCATGATCTCCCCAAATAGTACGAGCCATGGATGGCCAAGGAAATTTAATACACAATGATCCGTCTACCTGATTATCCTCTATCTCATTTCTCTTCTCATCCATTAATACAGCTTGTATACCTGGTAATGGTAAAGTCGCATAAGTAGGCTTAGTAGGTGTAATAAATGGCAGTGGAGAAACTAAGATACTTCCTGTCTCTGTCTGCCACCAAGTATCAACTATAGGACATCTTTTCTTTCCTACATGGTCATTATACCAGTGCCAAGCTTCCTCATTAATAGGCTCTCCTACCGAACCAATAACTCTTAAACTAGACAAATCATGTGAATTCACATAACTGTAATCCTCTGTCATCAACGAACGAATAGCTGTAGGAGCTGTATAGAATTGGGTTACTTTATACTTATCAATGATATCCCAGAATCTACTAGGTGTTGGATAAGAAGGCACTCCCTCAAACATCACTGTAGTTGCACCATTTAATAGAGGTCCGTAAATAATATATGAATGCCCTGTAATCCAACCACAATCAGCAGTACACCAGAAGATATCCTCTTCTTTATAATCAAAAATATTTTTAAAAGAATAAGCCGTTTGCACCATATAGCCTGCTGTAGTATGCACCATTCCTTTTGGAGCACCTGTAGAACCAGAAGTATACAAAATAAATAAAGGATCTTCTGCATCCATTACTTGAGCTACATGATTATTAGACGCTTCTTCTAATAAAGGTGCTAACCACATATCTCTTCCTTCTTTAAAAGCGACTTCAGCACCTGTTCTCTTCACTACAAGTACTTTCTCTACGCCAGGACAAGAGTCTAATGCTTCATCGATAATTGGTTTTAATGGAATAGTCTTATTTCCTCTAAAGCTCCCATCGGATGTTATAACAAATTTACATTCAGAATCATTAATACGCTTCGTCACAGCAGATGAAGAAAAACCAGCGAATATAACACTGTGTATCGCTCCTAATCTAGCACATGCCAACATACTAACCGCTAACTCAGGTATCATAGGGAGGTAGATACATACTCGATCTCCTTTTTTAACCCCTTGCTCTTTTAGCACATTAGCCATCTTACACACTCTATTGTATAAGTCATTATAGGTAATAGTTTCTGCTTGCTCTTCTGGATTATTAGGTTCAAATATAATAGCTGCTTTCTCTCCTCTTTTTGCAAGATGACGATCAATACAGTTCTTTACGATATTCAATTTAGCATTAACAAACCACTGGAATTTAGATTCCTCCATATCAAACTCGAATACTTTATCCCACACTTGATACCAAACGAAGTTTTCCTCTGCTATCTTTCCCCAGAACTTACGAGGCTCTCTAACGGATTTTTTATAGTGTTTAAAGTATTGTTCTAGATTTTCTATTTTATAATAACTCATATTTTAGTTGTGATTTTTTTTATGTAATATTTTTTTTAGCTCTTAAATATATGATTTTAGTAATAAATAGCAAAAAGTCATACAATATTTTTAAGATTAAAAAATATTGTATGACTTTCGTTATTTAAATAAACCCTATAACTGAGCTATATCTCTCTTTGCTTGATCAAACTCTGCAATGATATTTTTAATAATATCTCCTACTGGTTCTATTTTATGTATCAGACCTGATATTTGCCCTACTTCTAGTTCACCTTCTACTAAATCTCCTTCAAACATTCCTTTTTTAGCTCGAGCCCTACCCAAATATTCTTTTAATTCTTCTACTGATGGATTCTTAGCATACAAGGCTTGAAGTCCTGTGTAAAACTCATTCTTAATTAAACGTACGGGCGCAAGTTCTTTTAAAGTAAGAACAGTATCCCCTTCTTGTACATCTAATAGAAGATTCTTAAAGTTATCATGAGCAGAACTCTCTTTAGAAGCGATAAATCGCGTTCCCATTTGTACTCCATCTGCACCAAGTACCATAGCCGCAAGCATTCCTCTTCCTGTAGCGATACCTCCAGCCGCAATTAAAGGAACCGTGATCTTCTCACGAACCATAGGAATCAAAGTAAGCGTAGTAGTTTCTTCTCTTCCATTATGTCCTCCAGCTTCAAACCCTTCTGCTACTATTGCATCAACACCTGCTTCTTGGGCTTTTAATGCAAATTTAGAAGAACTAACTACATGCACTACTGTTATCCCATGTTGTTTTAAAAATGGAGTCCATGTTTTAGGATTACCTGCAGAAGTAAAGACAATTTTCACTCCTTCTTCTACAATGATATTCATGATTTCCTCTATATTAGGATATAACATAGGGACATTTACTCCAAATGGTTTGTCAGTTGCTTTCTTACACTTCTGGATATGTTCTCTTAGTACCTCAGGATACATTGAACCAGCCCCAATAAGTCCTAATCCACCAGCATTACTCACTGCACTAGCTAACTTATAACCACTGTTCCAAATCATCCCTCCCTGTACGATAGGATACTGAATTTTAAAAAGATCTACTAACTTATTTTTCATTGTATTTTGGTTGTTTATAGTTTCGAAATAACACCCGAACCAATTAGTTCGTCTTCGATATGCCAAGATACAAATTGTCCTTCTGTGATAGCGGATTGCGGTTCGTCAAAACGAACGTACATTCCTTCTTTCATCTTGTGTAAAGTAGCTTTTTGCAAAGGTTGGCGATATCTTATACGTGCTAATATAGACATTGTTTCTCCTTCTTGCAATGCTAAATCTTCTCTAATCCAATGAATTTCTGATTCTTTTACAAATAATGCTTTGTGAAACAATCCTGGGTGGTCACTTCCTTGACCTGTGTAAATAATATTCTCCTTTACATCAGTACCTATAATAAACAATGGCTCAGCAGTACCTCCCACATTTAATCCCTTGCGTTGACCAATAGTAAAGAAGTGCGCTCCGAAGTGCTCACCTACCTTTTTACCCATTTCAGGTGTATACACAATTGATTTAGCTTCGCTGTACAAAGCATCTCCTATTGTAGAGAATGTCTCTTCCTCTTTCGTATAGATAGACGAATCTTTTGGTATTTCGTAGATAAGCCCATCTTTTCTTTTCAACTGCTGTTGTAAGAATTCTGGTAATCTTACCTTACCAATAAAACACAATCCTTGAGAATCTTTTTTGTCTGCTGTGATTAAGTTCATCTTAGCTGCTATCTCACGTACTTGTGGTTTCAACAACTCTCCAACTGGAAATAGCGCTTTCGCTAATTGCTCTTGAGATAACTGACATAAGAAGTAAGACTGATCTTTATTAGGATCTACACCAGCCAACAGTTTATATACTGTCTCCTGTGTTCCATCTTCTTTGGTAATAACCTCTTCATCTTTGCGACAATAATGCCCTGTAGCGACATAATCTGCTCCTAAAGTCAATGCTATTTTCATAAATACATCAAACTTAATCTCGCGATTACACAATACGTCTGGATTAGGGGTACGACCATTCTCATACTCCTTAAACATATAGTCTACAATCTTCTCTTTATATTGTTCACTTAAGTCAACTGTTTGGAATGGAATCCCAAGCTTCTCAGCGACCATTAAAGCATCGTTGCTATCTTCTAGCCATGGACATTCATTAGAAATTGTCACAGAATCATCGTGCCAGTTTTTCATGAAGAGTCCAATAACTTCATACCCTTGTTCTTTCAGTAAATAAGCTGCGACACTTGAGTCTACACCTCCCGAAAGACCTACTACTACTCTTTTCTTCATAATAAAAAATATTGTGGCAAATTTACGAGAAATGCCGCAATACAAAAAGCTTTTGAATTTATCTTATCTTTTAATTATGACTTTAGCATAGATAAAAACTATACTATCTGAGGTAATGCTTTAGAATTTAATACTCTAATTCTTCTTAATACTATCCCTTTCTAAAGTACCTTCCTCTACATTAGATCAAACAAATAACACAAAAACACATTATATGTAAAAAAAATTAAGTTAATTTATATTTAATAACACTACATTATTGGTATTTTTTATGTAATTTGAATCACATAAAATAAATTTATTATAAAGACACAGTAATATTCAATTATCATGCAAAACAAAACTTTAGCTAAATCACTTGTCTTAGGCTCTTCTCTATTATTGAGCTTTACTTTATTAGGCCTTTTTATTTTCAAAGGGTTAAAAACATTTAGTGATAAAGATCGTATAGTCACTGTAAAAGGATTAGCAGAAATGAATGTGATGGCAACCTCTGCTACCATTATTATTGATTTTTCTATTTCTGGTGATGATTTACAACAAATAATGAAACAAACAGAACAGAAAAAAGAGGCAATTATTACTCATCTAACTAATCTTGGTTATCAAAAAGACAATATTAAAATCGATAATATAGAAGTAAATGATAAAGAAAAATATTACGAATTCCGTCGGGAAAATGGACGACAAGTGTCAGTAAAAATAGATAGATATTCTATTACGCAGCAACTAAACCTTGAAATGACTGATATAAAAGAGACAGAAAACAAAGCTTCACAAATTAAGTTAGATTTAATTAGTAAAGATTTGACTTCAAATATAAATTCTATTTATTCTTTCCCTGAATTAAATTCGATTAAACCACAACTAATAGCTGAAAGCACAAAGAATGCACGCATCGCTGGTGAGCAGTTTGCTAACGATTCACAAGCAAAATTAGGCAAAATAAAAACAGCCTCACAAGGACAAATCACTATTGCTGGAAGATATTATTTTGATGAAGAAGAAATGAATAATGCAAATAAAGAACCTTATACTCAAAAAGCGAGAGTAGTAAGCACTATTGTTTTCTTTCTAGAATAACAACTATTCTAAAAAGAACTTACTTTTTCCTTACCTAAAAAAGCCTCTATGTTTAAATATATTTAAACATAGAGGCTTTTTTTATTCAGAAACCAAAATATTATCTATAATCTAACTCAATAGCATCCTACCCTAATTTCTTACCCAGTAACTCAGATTGGGCTTTTGCTCTATGAATTCCTTCCACTAATTTTTGTAATACTTCTTCTTCATTGAAATACTTAATCGCTTGCTCAGTAGTACCACCCTTAGAAGAAACTTTCGCTATCCAATCTTGTGTAGATAACGAATTAGCTTCGTATAGGCCAAGAGCACCTGATATGGTTTGCTTCACTAACAATTCTGCTTGTGACGGTTCAAAGCCATAAGATATTGCTGCCTGTATCATGGCTTCCATAAAATAAAACACATAAGCAGGTCCACTACCTGATACCGCAGTAGCTGCATCTATTTTATTCTCTTCAGACACATATACAGACTTACCTGTGGTATTAATTAAGTTCTGAATAATGAACAACTCTTTTCGATCTAATTCTTCTGAAGCAGTAAAAACAGTCATACCTCTACCTATCTGAGTAGGCAGATTAGGCATGGAACGAACTATTTTTTCGATTCCTAAATCTTCTTTTAAACGATCTATAGAGATACCTGCCATCACAGAAACGACTATCTGATCTTTATTTACATATTTCTTTAGATCTGCAACTAGTATAGAAAAGTCCTGGGGTTTCACTGCAACGATAACAATGTCACATGATCCTATATCACCATCCAATTGATAGCGATAAGACAACTGATGAATATTACGACTATCTTCTATAGCCCTCTGTGAACGCGTGTATATCAATACATCTGATGGGTTAATAAACCTAGAGTTAATAAACCCATTGGCAAAAGTACTCCCCATGTTTCCCATTCCTATAATTGCAATTCTCATAAAAAAAAAAACCTCTGAATTTGATCAGAGGTGTTAAATATAAAAGAATTATTTATTTTTCTTCTTTCTTTCTTCTTGTAATTTTTGTTGCTCTTGCGCTTGTTGCATCATTTCTTGCATTTTACGTTGGAACTTACCTTTAGGACGTTCTTTCGTTTTATTGTCTTCAATGATAGCTTTAATCTTATCTTCTTTTACAATATGGTTTTTAATTACATACATAATACCAATTGTAATCAAGTTAGAAATAAAGTAGTACAAACTCAATCCTGACGCGTAGTTATTAAAGAAGAATAACATCATCAATGGAGAGATATAGATCATCACCTTCATGATTTTACTCATATCAGGCATTCCTTCTTGAGCAGGTGCTGCCATTTGTTGATCTCCTGTAGTCATCTTCATATATATAAAGATTGCAACAGAAGCTAAAATAGGGAATAAACTCACGTGGTTACCATAGAATGGAATACGGAAAGGCAATTCTAAAATCTGGTCATAAGACGATAAGTCATCTGCCCATAAGAATGATTTTTGTCTCAAATCAAATGCTGATGGGAAGAATTGGAACAATGAATAGAAGATAGGAATCTGTAACAATGCTGGAATACATCCTGCCATTGGGTTAACTCCTGCTTTAGAGTACAAATTCATTGTCTCTTGTTGCTTCTTCATTGGATCATTCTTATATTTTTCGTTCAACTCATTCACTTCTGGACGAATTGCTTTCATTTTTGCTTGAGAAACATAAGACTTATAAGTCAATGGAGAAATTAATAATCTCACAAGTACAGTTAATGCAATAATAGCAATACCATAAGGTAAGAATGAACTCAATACTCCGAATACTGGAATAAATAAGAAACGGTTTAACCATCCAAAGATCCCCCATCCTAAAGGAACAATCTTATCTAGTCCTTGATCATAAGACTTTAATAATTTATAATCAGCTGGTCCGAAGAACCACTTCATATCATAGTTTAACTCTCCACCTGTATAAGCTAAAGGCATTTTTGCATTAAACTGTTTAGTGTAAACAGTATCTACTGCCTCATCATGAACCAAGTTAGCTGATTTTAAACTAGCTGTATCAAAAGCTTTATCTGTAATTAAAACAGAAGCGAAGAAGTGTTGTTTAAATGCAACGAAACTTACATTTTTAGCTTCAGTACTGTCATCTTTACTTGTATTACTTAGACTGTTATCTTTTCCTCCTTCATACTCATAGTATACACGAGTATATTGGTTCTCATAAGTAATACTCTTCTCATTACTATATGCTTTTAAGCTCCAGTCTAATGCTGGTGTCTCTGCTGTATTAATAACTCTACTTAATCCTTGTGTACGAATAGTAAAGTCTAACATATAGTCATCTGGCTTTAATACATATCTATACTCTAAAAACTCAGTAGCTGATACTTTTAAACGCATAGATAACACTTGATTCTCCCCTTCTTTTGTTAATTCAGGTTCAAAGAACAAGTCTCTTGTATTAAACTTTTTGTTGTCCTTCGTATATAACTCTAAATTAAACTCAGCGTTATTATCTTTAATTAACTCTACTAGTTCTTTAGAGTTTTTATTAAAACGAGCATTGTTATTGATTACAACATTTGATAAACTACCTCCTTTATTTTCAACAACTAAAGTCAGTAATTCATTCTTAAGTTCTGTTTTACCTCCTTGAGCAGATGGTAATGTTGCACTATAAGCAAATGGGCCTAAAGCAGCTTGTAAAGCAGTATTCTGAACAGAATCCACCTCTACATGATTACTTATAGCACTTGAAATTTTCTCAGACTCAGCTTCTTTAACTATCTCTTTTTTGGCTACCTCTTTGTCCTGAGCGATAGCTTCTTTTTCTTTGTTGATATTATTCAACATCATCCAAATTAGCAACCCGGCTATAATAACAAAGCCGACAATACTGTTACGATCTAATTTTTTTCCTTCCATTACTTAATTTGTAGTTTATCAAATTTTTCGCTGTAATAATACTTGCTTATTACCTTTAGAACTTATTTTGTTCTATTATCAATTGCTGCCTTAACCAAGCTTACAAAAAGTGGGTGCGGTTTTGCCACTGTACTTTTATATTCAGGGTGGAACTGCACAGCTACGAAGAATGGATGAGTATCTAACTCTACCACTTCTACTAGTCCTGTATCAGGATTCCATCCAGAAGCTATTAAACCAGCTTTTTCAAAATCTTCTAAATATTGATTATTAAATTCATATCTATGACGGTGACGTTCATTGATTAAACTTTCTCCATAAATTTCAAAAGCTTTAGAACCTTCTTTTAATTTACAATCCCATCCACCTAGACGCATTGTACCTCCTTTATCTGTAATATTCTTTTGGTCTTCCATAAAAGTAATTACAGGATATTGAGTACTTTCATTCACCTCAGTAGTATTAGCAGAAGCATATCCCAATACATTTCTTGCGTATTCGATTACAGCCATCTGCATACCTAAACAAATACCTAAGAATGGTATCTTGTTCTCTCTTACATATTTTACAGTCTCTATTTTTCCTTCAATACCACGAGAACCAAAACCTGGTGCTACTAACACAGCATCTAAGTTCTTTAATTTCTCTGCCACATTATTAGCATTGATATTATCAGATTGAATAGAAACGATATTTACTTTTATTTGATTTTCAGCACCACCGTGTACTAATGCTTCTAAAATAGATTTATAAGAATCTTGTAATTCTACATATTTACCTACTAGACCTACATTTACTACATGCAATGGATTTTTAAGTTTATGGATAAACTCATTCCATTTCACTAAATCTGGAGATGTCTTCTCTGGTAAATCTAATTTCTTAAGAGCTACTCTATCTAAACCTTCTTGTAGCATTAAGTTTGGCACATCATAGATAGTGTCAGCATCGATAGACTGAATAACAGCTTCTGGTTTCACATTACAGAACTGTGCTAACTTCTGACGTATCTCAGTACTTAAGTTATGCTCTGTACGACAAACCAAAATATCTGCCTTAATACCGCTCTCCATTAAAGTTTTCACAGAGTGTTGAGTTGGCTTAGTTTTAAGCTCTCCTGCTGCTGCTAGATAAGGTACTAAAGTCAAGTGGACTACGATAGCGTTATTATCTCCTAACTCCCATAATAACTGACGTACAGACTCGATATAAGGTAAAGACTCAATATCCCCTACTGTACCACCTATCTCAGTAATCACGATGTCATAGTCACCTGATTTACCTAGAAGCTGCATACGTTCTTTAATCTCATTCGTAATATGAGGAACTACCTGTACCGTCTTTCCTAAAAACTCTCCTCTTCTCTCTTTCTCTATTACAGAAAGATAAACGCGTCCTGTAGTAACATTATTCGCTTGAGAAGTAGGTACATTTAAGAATCTCTCATAGTGACCTAAATCAAGATCAGTCTCTGCGCCATCATTTGTTACAAAACACTCCCCGTGTTCATAAGGGTTAAGTGTTCCTGGATCCACATTAATATACGGATCAAATTTCTGGATAGTGGCTGAATATCCGCGCGCTTGTAATAGCTTAGCCAAAGAAGCTGCTATGATTCCTTTTCCTAAAGAAGATGTAACTCCTCCTGTAACGAAAATATACTTAGTTTGTTTCATTTAGTGTGTGTATTAGCTGTGTTGTTAACAATAAAACTTGGCAAAAATACAACATTCCGAGCTATTCTTCTAATTTTAGATTAGCTAAAAAAATATCAACAACTAACTTATCCTCTCCAAATCATCAATATTATACTTCTAACAAGATTATTCACAACTGCATAAAAAAATCATGCATTATATCTCATTAGTATATACTTTTGTATATTAATTGCTTATAAATACAACAGTACTTATTCTAATGACAGAAGACTCAATTGTTAAATTTTAAAACAGATCATTTCATCACCATTGTATTATAAGAATTTTAACACTTATGCATTCCTAAAAAGGAAGTAATACAACAAAAAACGATATAGTAAATATTTTTTTGAGATAAACTCAAAAACAATAGAAAACAATAAATCAAGCTAAATGATCATAGAACAAATTATCGATAATATATATCCTCTTTCAAAATCTGCTAAAGAGAAATTAACTGCTGTTTTTACAGAAATCTCTTTCCCTAAAAATTACCTATTATCTGAATATGAAAAACATGAAAACTATTTCTATTTTATCAAAAATGGATTAGTTAGAGCTTATGCTATTCAAGAAGATAGAGAATTGACCTTTTGGTTTGGAAAAGATGGAGATCCAGCCCTATCGATGTATAATTATATTCTAAACAAACCTAGTTATGAAACGATTGACTTAATAGAAGATAGTACATTCTATTTCACTAAAATAAGTCAATTAGAACAGCTCTACTCAACAGATATTGAGATTGCGAACTGGGGAAGAAAGTTTGCTGAGATAGAACTTCTAAAGACAGAAGAACGTTCTATTCTGAGACAAATTAAATCAGCTAAAGAACGTTATATTGACCTTTTAGAACGAGATGCTTCACTCTTAAATAGAGTTCCGCTGAAGTATATTGCTTCATTTTTAGGAGTAACTCAAGTAAGTTTGAGTAGAATTCGCAGTGAATTCTTAAAAAAATAACCCTTTTTTATCAATCTAATAATATTCGAAGCAATCCCTTTTTCATAGAATAATATTTGCTCGCCTTTGTTTTGACATAAATTATATTCTGATTATTACATTTTATTTAGCTTAAAATTATATTTAAGACACAATATTTCGCTTATTTTATTATCTTTAATTCAAATTAATAAGCAATTTCATTAGAATTAACCTAATGTGTTTTATACTTTTGCAACAAATAGTAACAATGGAAAATCAAAATAAAAATCAAGAAGTAGTTCGTGGATTAAAGGCTAGACACCTTTCCATGATTGCAATTGGAGGATGTATCGGAACAGGTTTATTTATGGCAAGTGGAGAAGCCATACATCAGGCAGGTCCAGGTGGTGCTCTATTAGCCTATGCCATGATTGGTCTTATGGTGTATTTCTTAATGACCTCATTAGGAGAGATGGCTACTTACTTACCCGTATCAGGTTCGTTTAGTACTTATGCCGCTAGATTTGTTGATCCTTCACTAGGTTTTGCTTTAGGTTGGAACTATTGGTTTAATTGGGTTATTACAGTAGCAGTAGATGTCTCTATTGCAGCAGTGGTTATTTCGTATTGGGAGCCTCTAGGATTCTTACCTACTTGGGGTTGGAGCCTGCTCTTCTTCTTAGTCATCTTTGGATTAAATATGTTATCTGTTAAAGCTTATGGAGAATCAGAATATTGGTTTGCTATTATTAAAGTAGTGACTGTTGTTTTATTCTTAGGAATTGGATTATTGACTATTTTCGGAATACTAGGTGGTGAATACATCGGATTCAAAAACTTTACGTTAGGTGATGCTCCTATTTTAGGAGGCGGATTCTCAGGTAAATTCTTAAGTGTATTAGGCGTATTCCTAATTGCAGGTTTCTCATTTCAAGGAACTGAGTTAATCGGTATTACTGCAGGTGAATCAGAAAACCCTGAAAAGAATATACCTAAAGCCATTAAACAAGTATTCTGGAGAATCTTAGTATTCTATATCTTAGCCATATTCGTTATTGGATTAATCATCCCTTATACAAGTCCTTCTCTATTAGGAGCAGATATTTCTGAGATTGCAAAATCACCTTTCACATTAGTATTCGAAAAAGCACATTTAGCCTTTGCAGCAGCTGTGATGAATGCTGTTATTCTTACTTCTATTCTATCAGCAGGTAATTCTGGCCTTTATGCCTCTACTCGTATGCTATATGCGATGGGGAAAGATGGAATGGCACACAAGGCTTTTGGTGGAACGAACAAACACGGTGTACCGATGATCGCCCTAATTGCTACTGGAGTTGTAGTACTATTAATATTCGCAGTACAATCTACACATCCTAATGCTGTAGACTTTATTCTAGCTGCATCAGGACTGACAGGTTTTATAGCTTGGTTAGGAATAGCGATTAGTCATTATAGATTTAGAAGAGCATTCCACGCTCAAAACAAAAGTCTAGACCAACTAGTCTATAAAGCAAAATGGTTCCCTTTTGGTCCATTATTTGCCTTATTCTTATGTATATTAGTAATCATAGGACAAGATTCTAAACTAATTATGGAGGGAATATTTGACTGGAGAGGAATGCTAATCACTTATATGGGGATTCCATTCTTCTTAGCCTTCTACTTATACCATAAGCTAAAATTCAAAACAAAGCTTATTCCTCTTAAAGAAGTGGATTTAGATAGATAATATTTACTGAAAACGAATAACAGGAAACAACAATCAAAATAAAAAAGCGTGAGTTATTATCTAACTCACGCTTTTTTTAGTAATTATAAAGTAATGCATTAACTCTTAATTTTAATACTTATTATTCCGAAGCTTGTAGCAAAAGTTCCATTGATAAAATCTTTCCCAGGAACCTTTTTGTATTCAAAACTCTCTATCTTATCTACAGCTATACCTTTAAAATCAGAAGATTTTTTTAGTTCATTATTTCCTTCAGAATCTACTAATACAACAGCATATTCACCTTTTTCTACTAATGGTAATGCCCCTTGATTAAAGAACTTTGTAGAGCTCAAATAAACACTTTCGATATACTCCTGTAAGTCAATTGCATTCTCTTTATTTAACATTGTCGCATCTTCCACGTCTAATTTTATAGATACTCTTTCTTTTCTTCCTTTTTCTTGTGCATAGATATTACTTGCTAAACACAAAATTAACAATACCCCAATTTTTCTCATACCTCTCTTAATTTATAACCTAACTCTAGTACTTATTTTATCTTACTATTTAGTTTCCTATTCCTACATATTTCTCTCCAGAGTGCACTACTAGATAGTTACACATCTTCTTATACATTGGGGTCTCCACTCCCTGTGCAACACCTTGCTTCACCATATAACCTCCCATTATACCAAGTTCATTGTGCTCTTTAAAAGCAGCAAAATCACTGTGCATAGATGTTGTTGACTCATACGGAATTGCCTTTAAACGCTCTATAATAACCTCAACTACATCTTCACCAAGAGCAACTCCTTTCTTCTTACCGATAGCAGAAGCCTCTGTGATTAATTGTCTCATTTCTTCTGGATGATGCTCCATCACACCACCAAAACTACTATCATAATAAGCAGTAGCCATAGCAGAAGAAGAAACTAAAATATACTTCTCCCACACCTCCTTAGAGATAGAAGAAGTCGCTTCAGCATGTACACCAGCAGTTTTTAGAATTGTTTCCAAGTCTTTCATCTCTTGAGATACTTGACCATCTAGACCAAACAGAATGCGTTGTCTACCACTCGGATTATCAATTACCCCTGCTTCTTTTAGACGAGAAACCATATACGTACACCCTTGCCATACTCTAGAAGCGCCAAATACAGCTCTCAGTTGCTCATAAGCCTCTACTCCATTTAACAACGGAATAATCACAGTATGTTCACCTACTGCTGATTTCATATCCTCTATCGTTTGAGACAAATCATATCCCTTAGTTGCAAGGATAATATAATCTGTATGCTCGATATCACTCCACTGAGAAGTAGCGATACTAGGGTACCCCACCACTTCACTATCTTTTGACAAAATAGTTAATCCCTTTTCCTTTATTACTTCAAGGTGCTTCCCTCTTGCGATAAAGCATATCTCTACATCTGTACTATCTTGATATTGATGAGCTAATAATCCTCCATAAAACCCTCCTACACCACCAAGTCCTACTATTGTTATTCTCTTTTTATCTTTCATTATTTTGTTTTTTAGTGAAATCGTTTTTTTGTGATGTCGTGAAATCGTAATCTAGTTAAGTTTATCATACCAACTATTAGCCTATTCTGTCATCTAAGTACATTATGCCCGTAGGGCAATACTGTAAACTGTCCACCGCAAACCGTAAACAGATATGTTATGCTGTAATTCTATTTACTTGTAAAAGATAGTTCTCTTAAACGAAAAAACAGAAAAACAACATCACAAAAAAACTTATTTTGTCACCACATCCAACACAATCTTTACTAAGAAAAGTATCGATAATACATAGACTGTTGGCGTAATATCCTTGTGTTCTTTTGCTCCTATTTTTAGTATGGTATAACTCAACATACCGAATACTATTCCTTCAGCAATGCTGTAAGTAAAGGGCATAAAAACGATCGTTAAGAATGCAGGCAATCCGTCTGATAGTTTCTCAAAGTTGATTCTAGTCACAGACGAAATCATGAATAACCCCACTATGATTAAAGCCGGTGCTGTTGCTGCAGCTGGAATAATCAAAAAGATAGGCCCTAAGAATAAAGCTAGTGCAAACATAACAGCTACACTTACTGCTGTTAATCCTGTACGCCCACCAGAAGCTACTCCTGATGCACTCTCTACATAAGAAGTAACAGAGCTCGTTCCTAAGATAGATCCTACAGTAGTCCCCATAGCATCTGTAAATAAGGCTTTTTTCATCTGTGGAAAGTTACCATTCTTATCTGCCAAATTAGTCTTAGAAATAACTCCGATTAACGTCCCTACGGTATCGAATAGATTTACGAATAAGAATGTAAACACCACTACCACCATATCAATAGACAGTATCTGATTCCATCCCTCTGCTGTAAACATAGGTTTAATCGCCTCTCCAAAGATAGGCTCTATAGAAGGTGGCAACGCGACAATACTAGTCGGCAATGCTACATCCCCTAATATCAATCCAAAAATAGTAGCACTCAAAATACCAAATAGAATAGCTCCATTCACATTTCGGATTAATAAAATACCTGTCACGATAAGCCCGATAAAAGTCATCCATACAGTATGCTGACCAAAATCTCCTAATCTCAATAAGGTATTAGGATCTGACATTACTACACCTGCGCTCTTCAGTCCTATAAGAGTAATGAATAACCCAATACCTGCGGGTATTGCTTCTTTTAAAACTTTCGGTATACTTCTAACAATAAGTTCTCGTACATTAAAAAAAGTCAATAACAAGAAGATAATCCCTTCTATAAATACAGCTGTTAAAGCGAACTGCCAAGTATATCCCAAGGTCAAAACTACTGAATAAGCAAAGAAACTATTCAGTCCCATTCCCGGTGCCTGTGCTATTGGTAACTTTGCATAAAACCCCATTAATAAGGTTGCTACGATTGTAGCTAAGGCAGTTGTGGTAAATAACGCTTCTCTATCCATCCCAGCATCTGCTAAAATATTAGGATTCACGACCAAGATATAAGACATGGTCAGAAACGTGATGATACCTGCTATAAACTCTCGTTTAATAGTAGTACCATTGCTACTCAACTGAAAGTAGCGTTCAAGAAAATTCTTCATTGTGTTGTGTTGTTGCTTTTTAAAGCATACAAAAATAAGAAGATTTAGTCAATTCTAATTAAAATAAAGAATTATATCAGTCTTTATACCTAATAATCGCGTTCTATAGGGTTTATAAAATTTACTTTCTTTTTATTAAAAAGCTCTTGCCCTTTTTCATCTATAGTTATACCAGTTCCATCTAAATCACTTAAATAGGTCTTATTAGCATTGATACTCATGGCCTTCTTTGTCTTCTCTTTAGAAGATTCTGTATAAGTCCCTATTTCATTTACATCCCAAATCACTTTCATCTTTTGGCTATTTAAAAACTCAAAAGAGTACTGCCCTTCGGTATCCCAAGCCTTTACTACGAATCCTGGTAAATTATTGAACTTATAAGGCCCCACTTGCCCTGCAATACCTTGCGTGAACCAAACTGTCCACTCCCTTCCTCCATAGGTAGCAGTTGCCTCTTGCACGTCATAATCATTCCACTTTAGTTTACTCGCTTTGATATCCCACTTGATTTCGTTTTTATCTTCTTTATAGTAGTTATGTAATCTCCCTATCTTATCATAAAAGGTATTGGTATCCTTATCTGTCATGACAAACCAATTAAAAACAGGTACATAAGACACTACTTTTTGCATAATCTCTTCTTTAGAAGTATTCTCTGATTTGGTTAGTCGCCATCTCTCTCTCTCATAGGACGCATAATCCATAAATCGAGATTGATCCTCTAGTACATCTACAACGGCTGTCCCATCCTTAATTTTACCTACAGATTTATCTGTTAAGACCTTGCTTTCATAATAATATCTCATCACTTCTACTTCCTTAAACTCTTGAGCAGATAGAATACAACTAGAAAACAGTAATAAATACAAATACTTCATATCAATTATCATTAAAGATTATCTTTTATACTTCACTTCACCTAACTTTATTGGATTACTATTCTTAAGCACCCAATTATTTGCCGATTCACATAGATAATTAAGCTCTCTCATTTCACCATCACCACTTCTGCGAATTTCCTTTACTAATGCAGTGATATCAGCTAATTCCTTTTGAGACAATGCATTCGAAGAAGATACATACACTAAGAAAGCATCTAACATCTTTTTAAAATCAGCATCCCAATTGCCTCCTCCATTTCTATAAATTTCATCGCGAACCTTCCCTGCTATACGCACTACTTCCCCTTGTACAGTCTTTGCCTTACCCTTAGAAGGAATTAAGTAATCCCACAGTTCTTCAAACTGCTCTTCCCACGTAGTACCTGCTACTTCTATTTTAGATACTCCATCGTGCATAATACGTCTTTTGACAGGTGTGACATCGAATAGTTCATATAAAGCAGTCAAAGCTGTATCGCTTTCTTCTATAAACTCTTTATTAAAATTTTCTCTATGAAATTCAAAGCGTTCTCCTATACGAGTAACATCATCTTTTAATCCTAGTGTAATCTCTTTTGTAAATGGTAAAAGTAACTTAGCGATTTCTACTAAAGCAGGTAAATCAATATTGCTAGCACGTCTCAATGCACATTTTAAAGGTGTTTCTTTATAAGAGTCTAGTGCATGAATATTAGCTCCCACTTCTATCAATCTCTTTACAGCATCTTTATTCAATCCATATCCTGCTGCAAAGTGTAATGGCGTAGTGCCATACGTATCTACAGCATGTATATTAGCCCCTAATTCTAAGAAAACCGTAATACTTCCATTGCGTCTACTAGCATGTTCATGTAGCGCTGTTCGCTTATATGTATCTACAGCTTCCAGATCAGCTCCATTCTCCACCATCCAACGGACAAACTCATCCTTTACGTTATAAAAACTCAAGGCAGTATGCTTACTATAACCACCTCGTGCATCTATCTCACAAGTGTCAAATACTTTCTTTAACGCTTTCATATCCTTAGCATCTACTAATTCTTGAAAGTCCTTGGGTAGGGTTTTCTTCTTCTTCTTTGCCATTTACAACTTTTCTTTTTCTTTTTTCAACCCGAATATACAAAGAATAATGCAATATAATTTATATTATAAATAATATTTATTAAAACTATATACCAAAATCAAAACTATCTGCAATACTTCTTCAAATCAAAAGGTGTTGTATATAAACCATAAGAACTCTTTATCCTAAACATATCTAATAAAAAATGGCTTCTTTCTTTAACTAGTTTACGATAAACATATCCCCTTTTTCCATCACCATTATACTCTTATTCTAATGTCAATTCTTCTACATTATCATCTATGTCAATAACTTCTCCCTCTTTATCTAAACCATCAACTTTCTCATAACTAATTTCTTCTACATTTAGTGGCTCTCTCCCTCTATCAAAACCCCAAATAAGCGCAATAAAAAATTGGTTAAATATCAACCAGTTACAAATTAAAGCATACCAAGTTGTAAGACATGAAGCCAAGATGGCTTCATTAAGAAAACATCTAAGATTTTACCTCCTAAAGACTAAAGTCATAAAAAAAACCGAGACTCTACAGACTCGGTTTAGTTTTTATTTAGACGTTTCTCTATTAATATACAAAACAATTATATTAGTTAATAACAAATTGATATTTACAAAATTGGTTCAGTCATAAAGGTGACCTTCATAGAAGAGTGAGCCATAATCGGAGCCCAATCAAAATCTCCTACCCTAGGTTCAAAGTAGAGCCATTTATCATCATTATTCAGAGTATAATGATATTGTTTACCAGGATAATTCGTCTCCGTAGCTTTCGTTCGAATCTTATATGTTTTGCCTTTTTTAACCTCTATACTAAAATTAGAAATACCTACACTAGAGTTAAATCCCGAATCTGTAACTAATAATGGTGAGTGCACAGTATTACCCGTAAAAACAACAGTTCCAGTATTATCAGTAACTTCAGTTGTACATATTATATTTGCAGCTGCTCTCTCACTACTACTCATATCACCATAAATAACGAACTCTAAAAATAACAATCCATCTCTATCTGCTACATAGTCATAATCAAATTCTGTCATATTCACTACTGTAGGAGTGGTAGTTTTACTTTGTAAATCATATTGCTTATTAGTCAGTTTAAAAGTTACAAATTGCATATCTCTACTAGGTGAGGTTTTTACATACATACGCATCCATCTATTCTCACTTGTCCAGTAGTGAAACCCCTCTCTTAAATCTCCTGTATCAACTGTATTATAAACTATCATCCCAGCCTCCATATGTGCAGGATCTAATGGTGCAGCAGAGGTCATACTTACTAGCTTCACTCTATTTATTAATAATCCTTTATTGTCAGACTCTAAGGTCAGATCCGCCTCTTTAATAGGTAGTACAGCATTACCCAACCCTACTTGTGCATTAGTCATACAAACATTGAATAATGTAATCATTACTGTTAGGACATGACAAATCCTTTTTACTATTTCCTTTTTCATAATTTTAATTCGTAAGTTCTGACAAAAACGTAACCTTTAAAGACGATTGATAATTACTATTTGGACCAACAAGGTTACCTACCATATTCTTAAATTTATTAGCATTTGGTCCAGCATAAACATTACTAGCAAAAGTATTAACCGTATATTTCTCCCCTCTCTTTACATTAACATAATATATACCTACGGCAGTCACAGCTTTGTTTCCATCACCAGGCACAACCATATAAGGAGAAATAGCACAATACTCTCTAGAAATCTCTTTTTTAGTAGAGTCAGTGATTATAGTCTCGAAGAGTGCATCTGTAGCCCCTTGTAAAGTAGCATTACCTGGTTGATAAGTAACATAGGCTACCATTAAATATTCTAAAAACAAAACTCCATCTTCTAAAGCAGTATATTCAAAATCTAGATCCTTCATTTGCACACTTTGCTGATATGGAACTTCTATACTTGATTTTGTCCTAAAGTATCCTACTAAGTTAGTAAGACGTGTAGGTGTCTTTTTAGAATAAATTTTAGTCCACTTTTTTTCACTAGACCAAAAATAAACCCCTTCTGTAAGATCACCTGTCACATTAGTATTATACACCGTTACACCTACATCTAGACTAGTATCTGATAACGGTTTAGGCGAATTCAAACTAACTAGTTTCACTCGATTAAACAACATCCCTTTATCTGTAGAGCCTAAAGTTAACTCCGCATTAGGGTTAGGTAAAGTAGTGTTTATCCCCTGCTGTGCAAAGAGAGAAACACTCATAAAACAATAAAACAATATATATTTATACAATCTCATATCAATTCTCTTTTTATATTATAAACTTAATTCTGATAAGAAAGTAACCTTCATAGATGAATATACTTTTTTACCTCCAATACTAAGTGTGCCTATCGTAGGTTTTGCAACTTTGTAATTATTCCCAGCCCAATACTCTTCGCCTATATGACTTATATTATATGTTTTTCCTTTCACTACAGGGATAGAAAAGTTAGAAATCCCTACAGTTATTTTGCCTGGTTCATTTACAGTAGCAACAAAAGGAGACATTGTAGTAACACCGTTAAACACCTCAGCCCCTGTCTCATCTACTATAGTAGTAAAACAATAGGTATTACCCGCAACAACTACAGATCCTCCTGCCATAGTACTATATATACTTAGGTCTAAAAAAAGTGTACCATTCTCTTCAGCCTTATATACATAATTTAACTCATCTATTGGTACCTTAATATCGTGATCTGGCAAGAGATATTCCTTAGTTGTTTTCTTAAACGCAAGGAAGTTCATATCTCGCGTAGGAACATACTTAATGTATAAACGAGACCAGCCGTTACTAGAGTGCCAAAAATAGTATCCCTCTACTAGGTTTTTAGTTGGGTCTACAGTAGTGTTATACACTAATGTACCTGCAACCATGTTTTCCTTTTTTAGAGGAGCCGCAGATAATACATCTTGTAATTGCACCCTATTAGGAAGCATCCCCTTATTCTCTGACCCTAATGTTAAATCTGTATTTTTATTAGGTAATTTAACACCTATACTCGATTGACTGAATACAGATGTGCTGATTAATAAAAAAGTAATTAATAATATTCTCATAGCAGTACTTTGTAATTATGTTAAAAAACAAATATTAAATACAAATTTAACAAAAAAACAAACACAAAACACGTCAAATAAACATATAGAGAAATAAATTTTAAAAAACACAATATCTTAGACCAATCAACACTATTTTAACAAAAAAAAGATTTTATATAAACATAATTGCTTCTAAACATCTTTTTAATCAAATACTAAATTAACTATTAATGAAAATTACATCAACTGATTTCCTAATTAAACTAAGTTCTACAGCACCTCTAAGTATTTTGCGATTAAAGCACAGCGATTATTCACTATATACTTAATTAGTCGTTATCACAATAAATGGGCTAGGCAATATACTAGGAAAAAAGAGCATAAATAAGTAGTTAAAGGTACCTTTAATCTATTACTAGCATTCACTTTTTTAAAAAGCAAAAATTGTATACACTGAAATGATTTATTTTGGCAATTGCTCTAACTTCTGTAATAATGCTCTAGACAGTAAAATAAAACCGTATTACTCTTTCACCAAAGATAAAATCTCTTCTCTAAGCACATCACTATTAGGATATGCAGCTTTAGAATTCACTAATTTTCCTTCCTTATTATATAGGATATAACGTGGTATTTCTGTCAAATTTAATTCTTCATAGAAAGAATGCTCAGGGTAGTTCATAGCCAAAACATTATGCCTACCAATAGGTAATCCTATTTTATTATAAGCAGTAGCCCAAGCTCTCTTATCACTATCAATCGAAATGTAAACAAATACCACTGGTTCTTGTTCTAACACCTCTTTTAAAACTTTGGAATAGGGCATCATCTGAAGACAAGGACCACACCACGAAGCCCAAAAATCAATTACAATAACTTGACCTTTATTCTCTTTTACTATGTCTGTTAATGAAATTGTATTGTTATTAGAATCCAGCAGCAGAACACTTTTATCATCCGATACACTATTCAACCTACCACCATACTTCTGCTGTATTACAGACAATGCTTTGTCATTTTTTACATTAACCTTCAGCTTCTCATATAGAAGTTCTAATTCTTTCTTTAAAATTCCATTATTTACTATTTGTTCGAAATAATACAGAAGCAGATACTCCTTGACCACTTCGCTAAACTCAGTACTTATTATTATTTTATTAAAAGCATCTTCGTAATCAATTACAAAAGGAACTTGAGGATCAGGAACTTTTATATCGTAATAATATTGTACATAGTTCTCTAAGAAAAAGCGATAAGCTCCTGACACTAATAAATCATCACGTCTCAAGTCCTCTGTACCTATGCTATTAAAATCATAGGTATCTTTATAAGTATTGATTCTATAATAGTAATTACTATAAAATAGTACATCATACATTCGTTGTGATAACTGATTTACTTGTTTAAGAGAATCTAGAGTTGAATATACATCATGATAATAGTTATCTTCTTCTACTAGATATCTCTTTTCTTCCTCAGTAGAGCGATTCCTGCCATATCTATTTCTAAACAAGATTTGTTCTAAAGGTTGTTTACTATATAAGTATTGCTGAATATTTATCTCCTCAAGATTTTCTTTTCTATGTCGAATATCAACTAAAGGTAGATTATCAACATATCTGACATCTATAGTATCCCCTCGTTGAAAATTATAAAATAAATTCTGTTTAATACCCTTACCATTAGATAGGTAATAGTTAAAATACACTTCTTGATCCTTAACAGTAATCACAATCGTATCTCCTTTTAAATAGTTGTTTACCGCATAGTTCTTTACTTGCAAGCTATCTTTATCAAAATATATAATTGCATTACTCTTTAAACGATTACTACTCCAGTCTATCTCTTGAGGCTCAAATACAAACACAATTTGTTTGGCTTCTGCAACAGAAGATTTAATATTCCTGTTCTTATCTAAACAGCCTGTCATAATCCCTCCAATAAGCACTAGGGTTACTAAAAATAAGTACTGCACAATGTTTGTCTTCATAATCAACTAAGTAAAAACTAAATTTAATAAAAAAAGCAGCATCCATCTCTGAATACTGCTTAATATAGAAAAGTCTAAACAATTTACTGAACTCTAATCGTAACAGGTAGCGTAAACTGAGAACGAACTGCCTTTCCTTTATTCAGGGCAGGTTTCCATTTTGGCATTCTCTTTAAGACTCTAATAGCCTCTTGTCCTACTCCATATCCAGGATCTCTCATCACTTTGATATCTGTTAGACTACCGTCTTTCTCTACTATAAAAGACATAATAACTTTTACTTCCTTCACACTAGCATCCAAATCTGGTGTTCTAAATGAACCCACAAATCGGCTGCTAAATTTAGCCATTGTCTCATAAGGTTCTGCTTTAGTAGATACTCCTATATACACTGTCGTATCTTCTAGCGCTTCTCCTGCTGTAGCGTCACTAGAATCCACCACTTCATCCGGATTATCTGTTCTAGCTTCATCAATAGCAATTACTCCATCTGGATTAGCATCTAAATTATGTGCGCCTGGATTAGCATCTATAAACTCATCTACTTTAGGGGCTACTGTAGTAACCTCATTCGCATCTGCTGCCTCGAACTCGCGAAACTCTACTTCTTTAGTCTTGCTTAATACTGTTTCTACCTTGTTGGCAGGGAGTTCTACGATTGGCTCCTCCTTAGGCGTAAAGATTTCTTCTTCTACTGCTGTAGGTTTAATAACTTCATCAATAATCACTATAACCGAACCTGGATCATTACTTGCAAATAAATTAGAGATCACTGTAGGAACAATAAATACGGCACTAAAGAGAAACATTCCTGCTACTAAGGATAAAACGGTGGTACGCGAACTGTTTTTACGCAAATTATACGCTCCATACGCCTTATTGCGGTGCTCAAAGACGATATCCAACCAATCTTTTCTAAACAAATCATTCTTTGCCATAATTATTTATTTTAAATGTTAAACAATAGGCTGTTGGATTATTCGAATACCAACAGCTAAATCAATCTACAGCTGCTCTCATACTGTATTAAAAAATTAATATTAAACTAAAGTATATGACTAATATACAAATTATAAACGAAAATACTACACATTTATTATTTTAAGGATTTATTTTTCTTAAATAAACACTAACAGAAGTTGTTTCTAGCCTATGCTATTCTTTCAGACAATACTTTTATACTTGAGAAGTAAGTCCCTACTCCCTCCGTTATTTTGTGCTAATTAACGGACTTATTACGGACTCATAACGGACTCACTACGGACTCATTCAAAAGAAAAAGTGTCTCGTCCTACTATAACGATACAGTTATAACTAATCATACTAACGAGTGAAAACACAAAAAAAGAGCTACTTCGGATAAAGTAGCTCTTTAAATTTTTAGGTTTTATATATCAAATAGTAATCACCAATCTAGTACCCGATGGGACTTGCTTATTCCATACATGCTCGATATCTTCTATCGCATGTGCTTCGGTCTGGATGTGCAGTTTATTATTCGATGCTAATAAAAACATCTCTGGTAGAATAACTTTATTAAATACTATAAGTTCTTCTGGTGAAAGACTTCCAAAGCCAGAACCTAAAATCTCAATAGCAGAACTCCTAAGTATGGCTGATGATAGCGCAATTTCTTTACCTGCCATATCGCCTGCAGTAACGATCTTAGTAGTATGGGCAAGGTGGGTCATAGACTCTCCCTTTAATACCTCCATGATAAGCGAAATAGGTTTGCCCCATAAATAGTCAATTACAATATCGATAGGAGTCTCTTTGTGAATCGCACTTAATTGTTGTTTTATATTTTCGTCTGTATCTTTTAAATTGATGGTATGACTAGCTCCATAAGATTTTAATTCGTCTAGGAGTTTTTCATTTCTCCCTGTGACTATGATATGTTTAGCGCCATAGTGTTTTGCTATCTGTACCGCTACTTGTCCTGTGAATCCCGTAGCTCCATTAAACAAGACTGTCTGACCTGCTTCTAACTTCGCTCTAATCAGCAGTGGCATAGCTGATCCTAGTACTGCATTAGGTAATGCTGCAGCTGTCACATTATCTAAGGTATGAGGAATAGGGGTATAATTATCTCCTATTATGGCTTGCTCCGCTAACATCCCTGTGATACCAAATCCATATACTCTAGTCCCATCTTCTAATTCTCCTACTCCATCTGTCCCCACTACAGTAGGGAACTCTTTATAACTTGCATAGTGTTTTCCGCTTACTCTAGATTTATCTAGATTCTTTACCGCAGAAGCTTTGACCTTAATGATCCTATGCCCCTCTTCCACAGTGAGTATGGAGTCTATCTCTCCACATTTGGGTGTGCTACCCGATTTATATAATATTGCCGCTTTCATTGTTGTGTGTTATAATTTAGCTCTAAAAGTACTTATTTTTTTTGTCTTTTTTTGTGAAGGTGTTTTTTTGTGAAGATGTGAAGGTGTTATTTGTGAAGGTGTGGAGGTGTTTTTTTGTGAAAGTGTTATTTTGTGGAGGTGCTTTTTTGTGAAGGTGAGAGAAAGCAAAATTACAAAACAACAAACTCACAAAATAATAAACTCGCAAAATCACAAACTCACAAAATAATAAACTCGCAAAATCACAAACTCACAAAACAACAAACTCACAGAATAACAAAATAATAAACTCGCAAAATCACAAACTCACAAAATAACAAACTCGCAAAATCACAAACTCACAAAACAACAAACTCACAAAACAACGAAATAACAATTTCATAATAAACAATCCATGATCATGGAATATTTATTGATTAATCATTTATTGAACACAAAAAAGACATTCATGTTTATATACTACTTTGAACGCTTAGAAGTATGGAAGAACGCCAGAAGTTTAAGCAAGGATATACATATTCTTACTAATAGATTTCCAAAAGAAGAATTATTTGGTTTAGTTTCTCAATTAAGACGTGCAACTTATAGTATACCAGCTAATATAGCAGAAGGAATGTCAAGAAACAGCAGTAAAGAAAAGTTAAGGTTCTTAAATATAGCCTATTCTTCCGCTATGGAAGTTATTAATTTCTTAATACTTAGTTTAGATCTTGAGTTCTTAACTATAGAGGAATACAACTACACACGCGAGAAAATAGGACATATTACTAATCAGATATATGCTTTAAGCAAAAAAATTGGTGAATTGTGAAGGTGCTATTTTGTGGAGGTGCTATTTGTGAAGAGGTGAAGGTGTGAAGGTGTTTTTTTGTGAAGATGCTATTTGTGAAGAGGTAAGAAAGCAAAATTACAAAACAACAAAATCAGAAAATAACAAACTCAGAAAATAACAAACTCACAAAACAACGAAATAAAAAATTGCTAATCTCTATCGCAGAATGACAGATGTCCTTCTCATTGGTGAGATAAAATTGTATATTTGTTCCTTTGCCAAAAAATATGTCTAAAACAGAAGAAACAATAGAAGTACTAGGAGCTAGAGTTCACAATCTTAAAAATATAGATGTGTCTATCCCTCGCGAAAAACTGGTGGTTATCACAGGTTTATCCGGTTCGGGAAAATCATCTCTAGCCTTTGATACTATTTATGCAGAAGGCCAACGCCGATATATAGAGACTTTCTCTGCTTATGCTAGACAATTCTTAGGAGGACTAGAAAGACCTGATGTGGATAAGATAGACGGTCTGTCTCCTGTGATTGCTATCGAGCAGAAGACAACCAATAAAAGCCCAAGATCTACTGTAGGTACGATCACTGAGATATATGACTTTATGCGTTTGCTATACGCTAGAGCGGGTGAAGCGTATAGTTATAATACGGGCGAAAAAATGGTGAGTTACTCTGACGAGCAGATTCTAGACCTGATCATCAGTGAATATCAAGGTAAACGCATCAATATACTAGCCCCTGTAGTACGCGCTAGAAAGGGACATTATAGAGAGCTATTTGAACAGATAGCGAAACAAGGATTCTTAAAAGTGCGCATAGATGGAGAGATTAAAGACATCACTTCAGGTATGCGTGTGGATAGATATAAGACGCATGATATCGAAACAGTAATCGATAGAATAGCTATAGACGATACAGAACAGACTAAGCAACGCCTTACAGAAAGTATCAAAGTAGCCATGCACTATGGAGATGATATCATCATGGTATTAGAGCATGAAGGAGAGACAGCTCGTTTCTTTAGCCGTCACCTAATGTGTCCTACCACAGGTATCTCTTATTCTAAACCAGAACCTAATAATTTCTCTTTTAACTCTCCTAAGGGAGCGTGCCCATGCTGTAACGGGTTAGGTACGATCAACGAGATAAATCAACTCAAGATTATCCCAGACCCTAAGATTTCTATCAAAGGTGGAGGTCTTATTCCTCTAGGAACAGAGAAGAAATCTTGGATGTTCAAACAATTAGAGATTATCGCTGAGAAATATAACTTCTCTCTGAATGATCCTATAGAAAAGATTCCAGCAGAAGCCATGGATATTATTCTAAATGGTGGACAAGAGAGTTTCGCTGTAGTATCTAAAGTAGCGGGTATCACAAAGAACTATAAGATAGACTTCGAAGGTATCGTCAATTTCATCAAAAACCAATTTGAAGAAAGTGATAGTGCAACTATTAAAAGATGGGCTAAAGAGTTTATGGATGAAATCGACTGTCCTGAATGTAATGGTACTCGTCTTAAAAAAGAAGCACTCTATTTCAAAATAGGCGATCAGAATATCGGTGAGCTTATACAGATGGATGTGGAGACACTAATCAATTGGTTTAAAGAATTACCAAACAAATTATCAGAGAAACAAAAGAGTATTGGGTCTGAAGTATTAAAAGAAATCACTACTCGTCTATCTTTCTTGCAAGATGTTGGATTAACTTACTTATCTTTGAATAGAAGCTCTCGTACTTTATCAGGTGGAGAAGCGCAGCGAATCAGATTAGCGACTCAGATAGGTTCTCAGTTAGTAGGTGTATTATATATCTTGGATGAACCAAGTATCGGATTACATCAACGAGACAATGAAAGGTTGATCAAGTCACTAGAGTCACTAAGAGACATCGGTAACTCTGTCTTAGTAGTAGAACATGATAAGGATATGATCGAACGCGCAGATTACGTTATCGATATCGGTCCTAAAGCAGGTAAGAATGGAGGAAAGATAATAAGTGAAGGTACACCTGCTCAATTATTAAAAGAAGATACATTAACAGCTAATTACCTAAATGGTAAGCTTAAAATAGAAGTTCCTAAAAAACGCAGAAAAGGAAATGGTAAAACATTAAAGTTAGAAGGCGCAACAGGAAATAATTTAAAGGATGTGACCATAGAGATTCCTCTAGGGGCACTTACTTGTGTGACAGGAGTATCTGGGTCTGGTAAATCTACGTTAATCAACGGTACATTATACCCGATCTTAAACACACACTTCTTCCATGCAGTAGCAAAACCACAACCTTATAAAAAAATAGTAGGTTTAGAACATATTGACAAGGTGATTTCTATCGATCAAAGTCCGATAGGACGTACACCTAGATCTAACCCTGCTACTTATACAGATGTATTCTCTGATATAAGAAACTTATTTGCACAAGTACCAGAAGCGGCTATACGAGGGTATAAACCTGGTCGTTTTAGCTTTAATGTAAAAGGAGGACGATGTGATACGTGTGAGGGGTCTGGAGTGCGTACCATAGAGATGGGGTTCTTACCTGATGTCTATGTAGAATGTGAAACATGTCAAGGAAAACGATTCAATAGAGAAACACTAGAGATTCGCTATAAAGGAAAGTCTATATCAGATATACTAGATATGACTGTAGCAGAAGCTGTAGGATTCTTTGAGAATATTCCGAAGATATATAGAAAGATTAAAACGATCAACGAAGTGGGACTTGGATATATCACCCTAGGTCAACAGAGTACTACTCTATCTGGAGGAGAGGCTCAACGTATCAAACTAGCGAGTGAGTTATCTAAGAAAGACACAGGTAATACGTTTTATATCTTAGACGAACCTACAACAGGTCTGCACTTCGAAGATATACGAGTGCTGATGGAGGTAATCAATAGATTAGTGGATAAAGGGAATTCTATCTTAATTATCGAACACAATCTAGATGTTATCAAAACAGCAGATTATATCATCGATGTGGGATATGAGGGAGGTAGTCAAGGTGGTCAGATAGTTGCTAAAGGAACACCTGAAGAAATATGTAAAAATGAGAAAAGCTATACAGCTAAGTTTTTAAAAATGGAATTAAAAAATTAAGAATATGAAAGAAGCATTTGAAAGCGAAGAGGCTAAAATCCAAGACAAGTTCAAACAAAGATCTTGGAATGAGATTAAGACTAATGATTCATGGGGAATCTTTAAAATCATGTCTGAATTCGTTAATGGGTATGAGAAAATAGGTCGTATCGGGCCATGTGTATCTATCTTTGGTTCTGCTAGAACGAAGACAGATGATCCTTACTATAAATTAGCAGAAGAAATTGCTTTTAAAGTAAGTAAAGCAGGTTACGGTATTATTACTGGTGGTGGTCCTGGTATCATGGAAGCTGGTAATAAAGGAGCTCACTTAGGTAAAGGAGTATCTGTAGGTCTAAACATTGAGCTACCTTTCGAGCAACACTTCAATCCATATATTGATAGCGATAAGAACTTACAGTTCGATTATTTCTTCGTACGTAAGGTAATGTTCGTTAAATATTCTCAAGGGTTTGTAGTTATGCCTGGAGGATTCGGTACGCTAGATGAATTATTCGAAGCGATCACATTGATCCAAACAAAAAAGATTGCTAAATTCCCTATTGTATTAGTAGGTAGCGCTTTCTGGGGTGGATTAATTGATTGGGTAAAAGATGTTCTTTTAGATAAATACCACAATATCTCTCCTGAAGATATGAACTTAATCAAGATCGTCGATTCAGCTGACGAAGTTGTAGAAGTAATTGATGCTTTCTACAAAAAATACAACTTGAAACCAAATTTCTAAAAAGTGTTTTAGATCCTGATAGAAAAGACTGTTATAGCGATATAACGGTCTTTTTTTGTATGCAAATCCGCGCGAACTGGTTGGACGTGATGTACGTACCTACTGCCGTAGGCAAACATTCTTAATTCCTAATTTGAAATTCGTAATTAAACGAAGAAACCACCCCGCCCTGTGGGCACCCCTCCTAAGGAGGGGAATAGTAGTACTGCATAAACATACAGTATGTCATCCTGACGATAGGAAGTGACGCATAGGATGAGATCCTTCGTTACACTCAGGATGACATACTGAGCGTGATATACGTTATCAGGCGTATGTGATAACTGTACGTATTGCAAATCCGCACGAACTGGTAAACATTCGTAATTAAACGAAGAAACCACCCCGCCCTACGGGCACCCCTCCTAAGGAGGGGAATAGTAGTACTGCATAAACATACAGTATGTCA
>NZ_JBBPHJ010000002.1:0-262268 GCF_038039665.1 Myroides sp. C4067 | reverse complement strand
CGATTTGCCTTACTCTCTTATTTGTATGCTGTCAATCCAATATGTTTATGAACGTTGTCTTCTTATTTCTAAGTCTCACTTGTTTTTCAAAGCGAGTGCAAAAGTAAAAACTTATTTTGAATTAGCAAAACTTTTTTAGAAAATATTTTTCTTTATTTTTTCGCTCAACTCCCGTTTTTACTGAAGCGGACTGCAAAGATACTACCTTATTTTTTACTTATCCAAATTTATTTTTGTAAATTTTTTAAAGCTTATTTTTAGTCGCTCTTGCTTCAATTTTTGTTTATGATCGTCTGCCTCTAGAGTCGTTATTACTTCTCTAATGCGGATGCAAAAGTAGTATCTTTTTCCTTACTTCCAAACTTATCTTTGCCTTTTTTTCAATGTTTTTGAAAACTATTTCATAACTCATTATTATACCACCTTTTACAAGTGAAAGTTTTTTTGTCTTTTTTTAAAGGTTATAGCGTTATGGCATCTCTATACTATATATTCGTAAAGAGCAGTACTTAATATTGTACTCTATTATATATGTGTGATAATTGAGAATATGCCTTCTTATGCCCTTTCTGTCTATTTCTAAATGTTACTTTATCCTATATAAAGGTGTTTTATCATCCTTTTTTGTAGTTGATCTACTTATATAGGTGTGTGTGTGTTGAAGAAAAGTTCATTATAAAGTAGCTATATCCTTGTTTTGAAGAAAAACTAACACACTTTTTTTATTCTCATATTGAGCAATTACCCTCACAAGCAATTGTATATCAGCAAGTAAAGTATATTACCAGTATTATATTTCTAAAACCAAAACACTTCCCAATCCCAGTAATAGCAAGCCTTCATACCTACTTCTTCAACACTGCTTCAACATTTCTCCAAGATTACTCTACCTGAGCACCTCTTTCTTGAAGCAATATTGAAGAGGTCTTGTCGCACTCTTGAAGAGGGGGCTTAAAATATAGTAACAAAAAAGCCCTAGACTATATAGTCCAGGGCTGTATATGAGTATAAAAATGTTTCTTATTTCTTTAATATTTTTGCTCTAACACGTTCTCCTCCTACGTTTATATTCAATAGATATACTCCTCGCTCCAATTCCCTCATGTCAATCACTGCACGATTAGTCGCTGTAAAATTAAATCGTTTTACTAAACGATTGCTTAAATCAAAAACCTCTACTTCTGAAATAGTAAATACTTTATCCTTTGTAACTTCGACATTTGCGATATCTTGAACTGGATTTGGCCAAATCACTATATCTTCAGGCTCTACACCTTCAATAGTTGATATCTTTTCTATTCCTTCTAAATCTCCATTGCTGATTAGTAAGCTAAAGTCCTGTCTACCATACGACAATTCACCTTTATGGCTCACTACCACTTCATATTCTCCTGCTTCAGGATTTACAATTTCTATTCTCTCTAGATTGTCGACATCATTATCTCCTTTTAGTGCATTGAGGTTACTCCTGTTTTTATTTAAATACCAAGGAAAATATTCTTCTCCATCTTTGTATAACCTAATATCTAAATCGTTGATCAGTTTATTCTTCTTAAAGCTTTCTTTTAATTCATTCGAATCAAACAACGCTTCCCTATCTGTCCAACTTAATGTGACTAACAATCTCTCCGAAGGATTATCTAATTTAAACTTATATCGAAAATCTTTTTTATTAAACAAAACACTTTCTTTTAGGACTGCACTGTCATCATTTACATTCTTTATGAATTCTATTCCCCTTTCTGCATTAATCATTCCCCATCCTATTTTATTCGTTGGGTACTTTTCTTCTAAGTACTCTGCTGTATGAGTCATCAGTCCGCGTAACGTAGCAGAACGCATCGGAAAATCATGTAGCTGTACATACCCTTGCTGCCAAAGAGTCAAAATAGCTGATACAACTGGCGATGCCATAGAAGTACCGCTCATCTCTTTATATACACCTACTGAAGGATTAGCATTATGATATCTCGGCAACTCGTACGCTGAAGATATAATCTTCACTCCTGGTGCAGCGATATCAGGCTTAATCCTAAAATCGCCTGTAGGACCATAACTACTAAACTTAGCCACGCTTAAACGATCTGAGCTATCTACACCTACCGCAGCTACTACAACAGCATTCTTTGCATTCGTATTACCTAATAATAAATCATTACCATTCATAGTAGGATTAATTTTATCATAATACTCCCTATCATTACCTGCAGAAATTACTGGTTGATAATATGGATATGTATAAGTAAGTTTATCCAACTGATAAGCATCCTTATTATAATATCCAAAATAAGTAGGAGGAACTAGTGGATTATCATAATCATCTAATGCTGCTATCCCATAAGAATGATTAGATATCAATAAACCCGATTGGGCTGCTGAGGCCATCTCTACTATATCATTATCCCAATCATAACTCCATACGCTAGCTTCAGGAGCTAATCCCTTAGCTGGAGCATAAGCACCACTTGCTATTAAGGTCCCAGCTACATGAGTCGCATGATTTTTTCCAAGTTCTGCACGTTCTAAGTCTTCGCCATTAAGCTTCGCAATATTGATATCTGGATCTTTTAAAATCACACGGCTCGAAGCGCCACTCTTAAACTCTTGATGCTGCTCAAAGGCAGGCTTACCATCCCATAGCCCTATAATCATATTTCTACCCTGAAGATTGACTCTCTGTCTACCTCCTTTCGAAATATTATCTACACCTGTCAGGCTACGTGATAACGCATTCTGAGTAGCGTAATAAATAGGAATTCCTTCATTATCTACAGTTCTCAACTGATAAATACGTCCATCCTTATAAACTCCCTTAGTAGGAACACTATATTGTTGCTGAAATCGTAAGACAGCTTCTTTATCTGACATTACCTCTCTGCTAAACTGCTGTATAATCTCTTTGTTCTTCTGTTCATCCTGTTGGCTCTTTATCTCATTTCTCAATTGAGGACTCTGAGCAAACAACGAACTACAAAATAGTAAAGTATATACTATACTACTTACATCCTTCATCAATACCAATGTGGTTAAAATTACATTCTTTAGAAGTTCAAATATATGATTGTGTTCTAAAAAAACTCTTATTGTGAATATAAAAATACAACCAAAATAAATAATCTATCTAAAAAAGAAGTATAAATATACCTTAAATACTCTATAAAATATCTCTCTCAAAACTCCCTCAGACCTATATCACTTCATTTAGAAACAAGGCAATACAGATGAATTACCATACGGTTATCCCTATTTTATTCATTCATAATAAGGTATAATGTATAGAACAGATTTCGTTGAATCACACATAAATCTTTATATTTGGACAAATCTAACAGTAACCTTAATATTTATGAAAATCAAAAAGACCGTACTTGGTGTAGTTGCAGGGGCATCTATTTTGTCTATTTCTTGTGACAAAGTAAAGAACGAAGCTGCTTCATCAGGAGATTGGAATGAAGGTAATGCTTTCTTTAACGAAAGCACATTGCCATACTATACAGCAGACTTTGACAAAATTAAAGACAAAGATTTTAAACCTGCATTATTAGAAGGAATGCGTCGTCAGATGGAAGCTATCGACAAAATAGTAGCCAATACAGAAGAACCAACTTTTGAAAACACTTTAGAAGCACTAGAGCGTTCTAGTGAATTACTAGATAGAGTAAGTTCTGTATTTGGGCTATTAACAGGAGCTCATACTAATGATGAACTTAAGGCAATTAATTCAGAATTGGCACCAAAATTTGCTGGTCATAGAGATGCTATATACTTAAATGATGGCTTGTTCCAACGCATTAAAAAGCTTCACGACAATCAAGCTTCACTTAATCTAAACGAAGAACAAAATAGACTACTGAATGTATATTATGAAAACTTCGAGAAATCAGGTGCTAATCTATCTCCTGAAGATAAAGAGAAATTAAAACAACTAAACCAAGACATTGCTACTTTAAACAATCAGTTTGGAGATAAATTATTAGCAGCGACTAAACAAGGTGGAGTTAAATTCACTAAAGAAGAATTAGCAGGATTATCTGATGACGAGCTTAATGCCATCAAACAAGAAGATGGTAGCTATGTAATCGCATTAAACAATACTACACAACAACCAGATCTAGATAAACTTACCAATAAAGAAACTAGAAAGAAACTATTCGATCAAGCATGGGTAAGAGCTGAAAAAGGAGATGACAATGATACCAAAGCATCTATCCTATCTCTAGTGAAAAAACGTGCTGAGAAAGCTAAGTTAATGGGATTCGCTAACTATGCAGAATGGAGTCTACAAGGTTCTATGGCACAGAATGCTACTAATGCTACTAAAATTCTGAAAGACCTAAGTCCTTATGCAGTAGGAGCAGCTAAAGAAGAAGCGGCTGATATCCAAGCATTAATTAATAAAGAGGCTGATCCATTCACGCTAACAGCTGCTGACTGGAACTACTACGCTGAAAAAATCAGAGAAGAAAAGTATGCATTAAACCAAAATGAGCTTAAACCTTATTTTGAGATGAATAGTGTATTAGAGAATGGAGTGTTCTATATGGCTACGCAATTATATGGGCTTAGCTTTAAAGAACGCAAAGATATCCCTGTATGGCAAGAAGATGTAAAAGTATACGAAATCTTCAATGAGGATGGTAGTCAAGTAGGGTTATTCTACACAGATTACTACCAAAGAGATTCTAAGCGCGGTGGTGCATGGATGAGTAATATCGTAGGTCAGTCTAAATTATTAAACAGACTTCCTGTAATTTACAATGTAGGTAACTTCCCAAAACCAGCGAAAGGTCAACCTACTCTATTATCTCAAGATAATGTAATCACGATGTTCCACGAGTTCGGGCATGCATTACATGGGTTCTTTGCTAATCAAACTTACCCTACTCTATCAGGTACTAGTGTATCGCGTGACTTCGTAGAGTTCCCTTCACAATTCCACGAGCACTTCGCATTCGAACCTTCTGTATTAAAGAATTATGCTAAACACTATAAAACAGGAGAAGTAATCCCTGATGCTTTAGTTCAAAAAATGAAGAATGCAGGAACATTCAATAAAGGATATAGCATGACTGAGTTATTAGGTGCTTCTCTATTAGATATGGAATGGCATACTGTGTCTACTGATAAGAATATCACTGATGTACTCACTTTTGAAAAAGAAGCTTTAGCTAAATATGGTTTAGACTTACCTACTGTACCTCCTAGATACCGCAGTACTTACTTTAGCCACATCTTCGGAGGTGGATATGCTGCTGGATACTATTCATACAAGTGGTCAGAAATGTTAGACTTCGACGCTTATGATTGGTTAGAACAAAACGGTGGTATGACTCGTGAGAATGGTCAAATCTTTAGAGATAAAATCTTATCTAAAGGAAACTCTGTTCCATTAGACAAATTATACAAAGACTTTAGAGGTAAAAACCCTACAATAGATGCTTTATTAAAGTACTCTGGTTTTACGAAGAAGTAATTGAAATAGAATAAAAAACCCTCCAGCTGGAGGGTTTTTTTATACATTTACTACTGAACTAATATTTCTATATTAAAAACTTTTCACTGATAACGTAGTGATAAGCTATATAAAGTAAATAAAAGTTATTTTGTTGTAACACTAAACAGCCAAGCTAAAGCATTCGCTGTAAATTGTGAATTATAAACTGTCTGATTCGTTAAAGAAGGGGTTCTTCCGTATCCTGACTTACCTATAGGTCTATTATTACTATCTACTAAAAAAGGACAAATATTATCACTTCTCATAGCTCCGCTAGTTCCACTCTGTGAGTTAAAACCACCATCTCCTGCCCACACAAAATTAAGTTCTTTGTGCCTAAATGCAAAAATATTACCATTCGAATCTCTAGACAGTACTTCTATATCATTTATTGCTCTTCCTAAAGAGTTTGGTTCTATAGCTATACCTGTTGTAGCATCATCTCCTAATTTTTTATTGCGAATATCCCCAAATGGTCCATTTAAAACTGGATCATCAACATTAAGAATAGAACAAATAGTTCCTGAACGAGTACCTATATTTACAGCACTAATATTAGTTGTGCCTAATACAGCATTCAATAAATAATAAGTACTTGCATTATCATTTGCATCTGTTACTGCTAAAAGAGCCCCTCCTGACCTAACATAGTTTGCTATTGCTATGGCTGCAGTCTCATTCATTCTTGTATTATAACCTATACTGATTAAAGCTGGGTTAGAAGTATTTATTTCAGAGGCAACATTATTAATCGTCGAATCATTATTAACGATCACTGTAATACTTCCCTCCATAGCTACTGTGCTAGTAGGTAAAGATCCAAAATTATTTGGACTATCTATAAAAGCCTTAGAATGTCCTCTATCAAAACCGTAACCATAACTAGTTTTATTCGAGTAAGTCAACATTTTCTTTGAAGACAATGCTAATGTTACATCAAAACTACAAGTAGAAGCTCCTACACTTGTTGGCATATTAAGTATCATAGTCTTCTTATCATTATTTGTTGGTGTTCCTTTTCCATATAATACAAAAGCTGTATCATCTATAAAAATCTCCTTCTTTGTAAAAACTCCTTTTGCTTCAAAGTAAATACCATCAACAGTATTCGTCACAATATGATATTCGCCAGGTTCCACAACCTCCATTATTATAGTAACATAATTTGAGGCATTAAGTGGTGTACCAGCTCTATACTTACCGAATACTTGTTGATTGCCCGGAAAACAATAAATTTTCAACACTGCTTCTTTAGATTTGACAGGTAAGTTATATACACAACTAGCACTAACAATATTCTCATTACTTGCAGTTGGATTATATTCTTTTATACCTTGAGAAGACATTTGTATAACCATAGGTAAAGTAGTCCCGCCTACCGTAGGTTTTCCTGTATTAACAATCGGTCTCATCTCTACCATCTGAATATCATTCGTAGCAACATTAAACTTAAAGTCAACTATATCAGATTCAAACTCTATCTTTTGTGTCTGAGTTGAACTAATTTCAATTACACCTCTTACTTTTCCTCTCCCTGTGGCGATAACCTTAACAGGTACCATAATTTTATGAGAAGTAGTTAATGGTTCATTCTTTAAAAACTCTCCAACAGAGGTCACTTTAGTACAATCAATAATAACCTCAACCTTCGAAATTACTGCAAAATATGGATATACACTTGGTGTTTCACCTTGTTCTACTTTGACATAAGAATTACTAATAAAATCCAAATCAGTTTGCATAGGCCACGTAGGAGTACCATAACCATCCAATTCAATAATAGCCGTTTTACTACTAACTTCTTGAGATGTCAATGTTCTTGTTTTCTTAAAGTAAATCCCGTTAACAGTAGGGGTGGTAATTGTTACAACTCCACCTTGAGAAATATTATTAATAGTAACACGCATTTTCCCCGTAGTTTTAACGTCATTTAAATCTACTCCCGTATAAAAGTTACCAATCTGCTCTACTTTAATTATATCATAAGTCAACGCTCTTTTCTCTACTTCATTACTAAGTGTGCAGGTTGCTAGTTTCTTATTCAGAAAGAACTTAATTGTATCCTTTCCACCAGAAACCCCATTAGTACGTTCATATCCTTTTACAGGAGTTCCATTTCCTTTTAAAACTAAAGTATAATCGCCTTTTTGAGGAAAAATACCACTAGCTAAAAAGCTATAACCATTCTCCTTCCCCGTATTATCATAAGCAATAGCCTGAATTTCATAAGATCCTGGTATACTAACACTAACATCGACTGTAATAACATTTTTCCTAGAATCTAAAAACACACCTTCAATATAGTCTCCTGTAATCTTTATTGCTCTACACTTATCATCAGGTATAATAAATGTTGCAGGACCAACATCCCCACAGACATTCATCCATTGTTGACGACTTGTGTTATAAAATTCAACACACTCTATTGTTGTATTATAAATAACCATTCCGCCTAGTAATTCATGACTAGGAATCCGCATACGTTCTGTTGTAGACATACGAGGCAATAAAAAACCTTTTTCTTTAGAATTTAATTCTAAAAGGCTAAAATTCAATGGATTTAACGCATCAGAAGAAGAATCATCTGATATTTGGGTACCTTTTTCTGTCAATACCTGTGCTACACTTATCTGAGTTGGGCCTAACACATAGAAAAGGAGAATCAACAGTACAGTTCTGATGCTTTTATTTAAACTTATATGTTGTATCATAAACTTCATTTTTTTGATAAAAACTAGGGAATTTATTCTTCCCTAGTTTATAATTTTTATTAACAAGGATTACTTTTTATGTTCAATAACATAATCAATGGCCCAAGCCAATGTATTAGCATATAAAACAGCATTATAAACAACACCATTATCTGCATAATTCTTTGGTTTAGGAACACCTTGACTATCAAAATTAGAAGGGAATATAGATAGATTCTTATAATCTTTCTTCCCTATAAACCATCCGCCATCTCCAACAAACATAAACCCTAAATCACGATGTTTCATAGCCCAAATAGAATTAACATCTCCTTGTTTTGAAACTAAAGGAACATAACTATTTGGCAAATTAGAGTAATACCATCCATTATGTGCATCATTCCCCATCACCTTACCAGATAAATCTCCAAAAGGCCCTTTTATAATCGATTCGTTATTTGCAGAAGACAACACAGGATTCAGCATAGTATAATTATTAGACACACTAATACTACTACCTCCTACTGTTAAACCAGCTAACCTTTCTATAACATTCTTAGTATATGTTCTAGGTGTACTCTCATCTCCAATGATTAATACTCCTTTCTTATCACGTACAAATGCAACTAATACATCTTGTGTTTCTGTTCTGGTAAAATTATATCCTATTACATTGATAATAATATCCACATTATTGGAAGCAATGAATCTATCCAAATCAGCTCCTTGAGCATTAGTACTTAATACTCTCACCGAATTCACTTTTACTGTTCCCATTGGGCCAAAATTAGTACTACTCTTAAGAATTGCTCCTCCAGCATAAACAGTACTACTATTGGCACCGTAATTTGTTCCACCTAAAGACAATACTACTATATCGTGTGCTTTTACTTGTGCAACTACAGAGCACAGAGACGAATTAGAATCTAATCCTTCTGCTATAAGATTAAACACTGTCAGTCCTCCTGTAGTAAATATTCCAACTGGATCTAAAGTCACTGTTGCTTTTCCTTTCATTCTATCCGAATCAGTAAAAACACCTGTTTTTGTAAAATAAACACCATTAACAGTATTTGTTTTAATTGTATAATTCTCTGCATACCCTACATTTACACTTACTTCAATACCATGTTTACCTGCTTGTAAAGGAGTATTTACCAAAAAATTGTTATTTCTACTAGTAGATCCATTTGAAAAAGCAAAAGCACTAGAACAATCAAATGTATAATTCTTAGAACGTTCCACTACATTTATAACTGGAAAAGAAGAACAGAAAGCTCCCCCTGAATTAGGTGTTATAGTAGTAAACTCAATAGTTTTTGCTTTTACAGGAATCTTCACATATTGTCCATTTTGCATCTCTGGATATAAGGTCACATACTGTACATTATCAGATCCATTAAAAGTCAAAGTTGTACTTGGTGCAACAAATTTCACAGGAGTATCTGTTGTTCCTTTTATTATTCCATTTAATTCTATATCAACTATACCAGGCGCTAATACTTTTAAAGGAAGTAATATAGAGTTACTCTTAGTTAAAAAAGTATCTTCTTTATATTCTCCTCTCATTTGTATTTCATTAGTATTACATACTAATTCAAAACTAGTAGGAACTACTTTTACTTCAGCTGTAACGTTAGATGTTTTATTATTCTTTGAATTCGTAATAAACTTAAAAGTACTATTTACAACATTTATTGGAACTCCTTGCGCATATAGATATATCTCCGCTCTCCCTTCTTGTGTAAACTCTCCTGACCCGCTAAAACTAATACCATTTAGAGTCTCTGTACTTTGTACTCTCCAGAACCCTACCGTTGTCACATCAACAAGAACTTTAATTTTATTATCATTTGCATTTAAAGCAACTCCTTTATAAGCTGACCAAGCAACATCAACTGTTTGAGGTTCTACAAGTCTAAAATCTAACTCAGATGATTTCACTTTAATACGTATAGAAGTACAAGTCGTATCTTTCTTACCATTTATCATAAAAGTAACTAGATCTCCTGGTGTTTCATTTGGTTCTAATGGGGTTCCAAATCCTTCTAATGCAATTGAATAAACTCCTTTTGTTTCGAATATTCCTGATTTACTAAAAGAATACCCATTTGTTGTTACTGCACTAATATTATATGATCCTGTTTCTACCACATTAATTGTAATGTATAAAACATCTGTATCTCTTAAACTTTGGCCTTGTTTTAATTCTTTAGCTCCACTCGAATTTAAATAAACCTTAGAACAGTCTAAAGTTAATTTTGCAGGAGGCAATGTTCCACATACACTAAGCCATTTATTTGCTGTTGTACTCCAATAGTTGATACAATCATTATCTGTATTATAAATAACAAGTCCATTTCCTCTTACTTTATCGTCAATATTAATTTTATCCCTTTCAACGGTGGTCATTCTAGGCAATAGAAAACCTTTCGTAACACTTTCTAATTCTAAGATAGAATATGGAGCAGCAGTAGCATTTGTCACACCTGCAACAGAACCATCTTTTAACTTCGTCATATCATTTTGTCCAAAAGACAATGAAGCATTTACAAGAAATAGAATCATAATCAAAAGAACCGAATAAAACGAATCGATATGTAGTTTTTTAATTTCCATCAATATTATTTTTAATGATTACTATTTTACTAATAATGCTTCTAACGCTTGCAAGCGTTTAGCCATTTCATTCATTTCAGTTTCTAACTTCTCAATGCGATATCCTTTTTTATTCAGCTCTTTTTGTTGATCAATAACATGTAAAAAGAGTTCTTCTGTCTTTTCTAATAGCTGAATAGATAATTCAGACACATTAAATGAGTAGCCTAGATCTGTTTTCTCTAAATCTGCAATAGGAGTTATACCTGGTAGATGTCTATTCGTTCTAATAAATCTATCTACACTAGTTAAATCATAGAACTTATAATCGTATTTTAAATTAGAATATCCTTCAAAATAATTATCAAATACATAGTCTGCATAATAGCTATTCGTAGCAGTTATACTACCATTTATTCTCAATTTTTCATTAGGTACTTTAGCTGAATCAGACTTTTCAGAATACCCAATTCCTACCCAACCATTGATGTAGATATCTTGGTTATTTTTAGTAGCCTGTTCTGTTGTATTAACAACGTACCAAGGTTCTTGAGCGATCTGATTAAACGAAATAAAAGTAGGGCTCTTTAATTCATCTGTATAGATTAATTGCTTCGTATTAATATCAGCTTTTAATGAAGTTAACGTTTCTGAATTAGTAAAAATATCAGCTACATAAATAGTTGTGATATCCTTATTTTCATCACTATACACTAATGCTTTCCCCTTACTATTATAATCATCTTCTAGCTTTAATGATGTAACTGTTTCTATTCCAGAAGGACTTCCGTCACTTCCAATACCACCAAACAAATCACTCCCTTTAATATCTACAAGATCTTCCTGTTCGTTTTTATATACAAACTTCTTTGCTTTATAGGTTCTTAATAAAGAAGGTACAACAGGAGCATTAGGATCTATTTCTTTTTCTTTATCTACATGCACCTCCATCATTTCACCAGTAACAGGATTTTGTTCTAAATAAACATACATTGTTATCTCTTCAGGAGTCAAAGTAGTTAAGGTCTCAAATTTCCTAATAACCTCACTAAGTTTCATTGTTTCTTCTTCATTGGTATCTTTATTAATCCAGGTAAAGATATAATCACCTTTATCCTCAATAATTTTCACACTATTCGGATCAGCTATCTCCTTTATGTAGTGATTCAAAGTTGTATTAGAAACAAGAGTATTCCATTTATCTCCACTCCAGAAATAAAAACCTGCCAACATATCTTTAGTACCTGTATGATATACTATTAGACTATCTGGATAGTCTGTTCCTACTATTGTCAACTTATCTGTACTGTTTTTTAATTCAATACGCGGGATCAAAACTCCTTTATTATTAGAATAAATTTCTAATTCAGATGAGTTATTGGGCAAATGGGTTCCTATTCCAGTCTGACCATACACACTACTAACTAGTGTAAAAATTATCATAATAAGAAAATGCGGCTTTTTCATTTTATTGTATTTTTTATAGTTAAATGTTAATTGTTTTGTATAAAATTACAAACAATTACAAACAAAAAACATAAAAAACAATAACAAATATATATTTTTATATAAATAAAAATTAATACATAGAAAAAATGAAAAACAATCAATAAAAATTATTTTTTTTAATAAAAAAAACTTATAAATAGTTAAAAAAATACCAAAAAAATTAATAATTAAAATCAACATTTTACAATAAAACAATAAATACATCTAAAAAAAATATTTTTTAGCAGATCAAAAAACTGTAGTTTTCATTCTTTTACAATAAAACACCTCTCGCAAACAAATAGTATTATTTACTTTTTCACTTCTTCTTATTTAGCATAATCCCCCCTTCTTATATACTTTTATAATTTTAAAACTTACATAAAAAAGAAGAGTCACCTCATCACAAGGTAACTCTTCTCAAAATTGTGTTATAAAAAATCACACTTTCGTGTCTCGTCAATCAAAATAATCAGAATTTAAACAATACTATCTTTCACTGACAGATTACTCTGCTGCCCAAAAAGCCCACTCTTTACCATTAAAAACACACATCATATTTGATTTTGTATCATAAACTATCGTACCTGTTGGTGGAGAAACTATGTTTAAATGTGGGCTTTCTACTCTAGGTAAAACCAATGCTTTACTTGGGCTATCTAATACAAGAACTCCATCTATGGCCACAGAAGGGTCATTTCCTATTAAAATATTAGCACTTGCTATTTCAGTTAATTTATCTTGGGCTATTATATTTACCTCACCTGTATTAATCGATAAATCTACCCATTGATTTATACCATTAGAGTACTTAATTTTTTTATCTACCACATCGTAAATTAATGTGCCTTCCACTGCACTAGTCGCAAGAGCGCTATTAATCTTAGGTAAAACTATACCTCGGGTATCATCATCAGGAAACTCTAGTATAGAGCTTGGAGATAAAAAATAATCTTTACTCCCAATATTTACTTGTTGGCTCCATGCAGATAAAGGGATAATACCCACACAAAACAAAATATAACTAAAAAAAATCTTATTTTTCATTTTCTTCTTGTTTTTAATTGTCAGGGCATGATTGCACTATACAAGCCCATATTTTACCATTGTACAACTTCATACACTTATTAGTTGTATCATAAACCATCATCCCTGCTATAGGGTTTGAAAACGCCTTAATCTGTGTATCAGTTAATCGAGTAAGAACAAATCCTTTAGATTTAGATTCTAAATAAAGAATTGCATTTATACCATCTTCTGCTAAAAGCTCTCCATTACTACGATCTAAACTAGTCATGATAACAAAATCAGCATTTTTCTTTACTATACTACCTTCTACTCCTGGATAATAACAAATTAAACTACCTCCACAGAATGGAATTGTTGGATCTAATACAGTATACGCATCATCCAAGCTCGAATTAATACATGCATCCTCAGAATTTCCTATTAACTCTATACTTACTCCAAAATCAACCACTTGAGCAATATCTGCATCAGGGACTTCACTAGGTTTAGTGTATTTATTTCCTGTTGCGGCTTCTATTATTGCTAAGAAATCTAATGCCTGTAACTCATATGTTAATTCTAAGGTGCTTCCTCCATTAATATTTAAGCCTTCGACAATGTGCATTCCTTCTTCACTTTCTATCATTCCTTGTCCCAGATTAGATTGGAATTTATTAAACCTAAAGTCTTCATGATACATAAACATAATTCTCAAATCAGCAAATGTAACAGTTGGATTTGGGTTTTTTACTTTAGCCTTAATTGTAATAATGCCATTTTCTTTATAACATTTATTCAAAACAGGCTCAATACTTATTTCAGGAGATAATACTCTAGGCTGATAAATCATTTCAACTTTAGTAGATGTACACGATGTAAAATTATTGTAATCACAACTCTCTATAGTCAGTACCTTATTCTCATTAAGACTTGTATATGTCAATTGTCCTCTATTTTCGTAGACTTTTGCTACTGCATCGTCTTTAAAACGTACCCTTGCTGTAATTGTAGTAAAAGTCATAGGGTCTAATTTAACCTTATCTATCTCTAGTTTTCTGGTTCCTTCATAATTATTGAAAATTGCATCATTAAAAGCACCTTCTGTAGACATCAACCCTCCATCAACCCAAAACATTCCTTCAGGTAATTCATCCTCAATCTTAACATAACGGGGTTCACATGAATAATTCCACACTTTAAATGTATACTCAAAACCACTACATGAAACTACCTTTGCTGGTGCTTGTAATGTAAACTCTATCCCATCTGGATTAGGAGATGCAGGTCTTGGACAATTTAACTCAAAATCTCCAATTGCAATTCCTTGATATCCTCTTGACTTAGTTCTATAATGAATTTTATGCTTTATTTCTATTCTTGTCACCTCATGCGGAAAAGTAACAACTGCTGCCCCATTTTTATTCGAAATACTAGACCGTTTTAATCCTGTGACAATACCTCCACCAATAGAGAAAGTCTTTTTACTACTATTAGAACTACTCGAAATCACACCTCTATAAGTCGTATTACCACAATACCCTATTACCTCTACCATATCGGTACTTGTACTAGTTTTATCTATTCCATAAATTTTAAATTTAGCAAAAGTAGCCCCATCCTTAAATGTAATATTTGTAATCGAATAGTTATCATCACTTCCTCTTACCCCTCTAAATTTAGACTCTAAAAGAGTTCCATTAGACACTCTTGGATATTTTGACGCTTGCATAGAAGGGGTTTCCTTACCATTACTATAGGTCTTATAAGTAACATCAAATCTCAATCCATTCGACACTGTTAAATTTGACACACTTTTTAATCCAGCAGTCCATTGGCGAGAACTAAAATTAAACAATCCTGTTTCGTTTGTAGTACAAGCATTACATTGTGCCACGGCTGCATCTGCTCCAAAAGTTATATATAATTCGTCTCTATTAATTGGCAATCTGAACAAATGCTCATCAAGCTCCCCTCCTATGTATTGTCCAGGAATAACAGCTAACCAATTTTGATTTCTAGCATCAACTTCTGTTTTAGCTACCAACATTTTCACATCATACCCTTGACCACTATAAGGAAAATCTTCTCCACCTGCCCTCACTTCTACTATAGTACTTCCTAAATTAGTCTTCCTAAATAACCAAAATTTATCATCTAATATCTCACTATATCCACATCCATGATCATTTACTTTAGTAGAAGTATATCCTTGACCAATATTAGTTCCCCAGTAGATTGCAGCATTATCTCTATTTAATGGTTCCTCTTGAATTACCCCAAGTCCAACTTCAAACTCTGTTCCTATAGTATTTACTGTCAAAGCTGCCCCTGAAGCAGTAGAACGAGATACAGAAATACTCGTATTAGCATCATCTCTAAAAATACCTGCTACATTATTATGATACCCTAAACCTGTTCGCCCCCATGGCCAGAACACACTTCCATAAGATGACATATAAGCTGCATTATCTAATGTAATACCATATTTAGTTGCTAAATAACTCTCAATTTTACTTGTCTCAGCTCCATTTAACTTTCGATTGTAAACAATAATTTCTCCTATTTGTCCCATAAAGAACCCTGAAGTCAAACTCGCTCCTCCAATAATAACTCCTTCATCTGGTTTTAAAGCCCCCTTAGCTGCTCCTGTTAATTTATTTCCTTTACTATCTAATGAATATTCTGTTCCACTGAACCTGAAAGTCACATAATTAGTTGCTCCTTCTGGCACATAAGTAGTCTGTAGAGCTGTTGTATTAATCTCATATCCACCATGTCCATCTCTAGCACTAGTAAGACGTACACGTCCCCCCGTTTCTTTTGGACTGAATCCAATAGAAGGTCTTCTTGTAGATTTAGATGAAGGATCAGTACTACCAAATCCCATATAGTACATCCTTTTCTCATTCTTTCCTTTTTCCGCAATATATACACCAAAAACAGTCAGTCCATCAACAAATCCACTAATACCAAGAGGTGTAGCTAAAAATTGGCTACCATTAAACACCAATGCATTATTAAAATTCATTTTGTAACTTCCCTTTAATAAAGTAGGCCTTTGCTTTCCTGCCTGACTTACAGCACTAAAAGTCATATTCAAATGACTATCAGTAGTTACAGGTGCATTTGCCCATTCATCAACTTCAGTAGAAGAATACATTTTAACTCTATTATCTGGTTTTAACCAAAGCTGTACATTCCCTACTCCTCCAGGATATTCTCTTTGAGCAAATAAAGGCATACTCGTCAATCCTAAAAATAAAAGGGCTAAAATCTTATATAAATATCTATACATATCCTGTAGTTTAAACAATTAAAATAAAAAAGATAAAATCCCTTTTACTCCTTTATATATTCAACAATTAGATAATAGTTACCAGCTGGGTTATTCTGAATAATAGTCCCCGCAGTACCAATAGCCAAAACTGTCTTTGTCCCACTGACTTGTTTGCTAATCACTCCTCTTGTCATCGAATTACTACTCTCATTAATCAATTTAGCATCTACTACTAGGCCTGAAATTACTTTTGGTAACTCAACAGAGGTAAAAGAAGTAGCTTTATTTAACTTCACTATATATCGCATCACATCTTTTTCATCCCATTTCCCTATAATCTCCTCTTTAATAGTCGAATAAAAATTATCATTCCCTTTTACTGTTTTTGCAATATTTTTTATATGCTCTGTATTTTCAGCTTGATTAACAATAGTCTTAAAATCGTTACTCACATCCTGAGATACGGTAATATATTCTGGAATAGAACTCTCATTTATATATTTATAATAAATCATACCTGCATTAGGTACATTTGCAATATTCTCTTCTACTCCTTCTTTATTATAACGAGTTACATTCGTAACTGTTTCTTTCACAGCAGACGGAACAAAACTCTCTATATATTCCGTAAACACAGTACTTCCTTTTAAAAGCTCTGTCAGCTTCACGTTATTTTCAATACCTCGCTCAGGTTTATATACTAATACAGCCTCTCCTTCATCATACACCGTAGATAATGATGTCAAAGACTCAAACGTCTTAATAACATCACTAAGTTTCATTGTTTCTTTAATATTAGTATCCTTATTAATCCATGTAAAAATATAGTCTCCTTCATCATATGTAACCGTAACACTATTCGGATCCGCAATTTCTTTGATATAGTGCTGTAAAGTAGTATTAGAAACTAAGGCATTCCAATGATTCTCAGCCCAAAAATAGTATCCCGCTAACATAGCTTTAGTTCCCGTATGATAAATCATCAAACTTTCAGGATACTCTGTTCCAACAATAGTAGACTTATCTTTAGTATTTTTTAATTCAAGACGTGGAATTAGAACTCCTTTATCTTTAGACTTAATCTCTAACTCAGAAGAACTACTTGGAATTTGAGTTCCAATACCAGTTTGACCATACGCTCCTATTCCAAGTGTGAATATTATTAAAATTAGCAAATGTGGTGTTTTCATTATATTGTGTTTTTTATTAATTACAATCTAAATATTCTATCAAAAATACAAATATTAACACAATTTTAAATACATTACACTATACAAATTTATTTTTTATATAAAAAACAACGAAACAAAGTAAATATTAACAAAAACAAAATAAAAAACAACAGTGGTAAAATTTATAAACACTCAACACTTAAACATATTATTAAAAATTCTTATACCCATATAGTATATTCAACATAAATGATAAATTAAACACATTAATTACAACTTTTTATCAATATAAAAAACCTATAAAACTGTAATTATTATATATACACATTAAACAAGGCCTTGATTAGAATTAAAAATTCTATAACAAAAATATTTTATTCTTATAGTTTTTTTCTCAAAAATCATATTTATCGCCCTTCAATTGAAAAATTAGGATTCATTCTCACTTCAAAAAGTATTTTATATACTTTGTTGAAAATAAGATGCTAAACAGATTGATAAGACTTATAGGAAAAAATGTTCTCCTCTTTCCTTACTTCCTTTATATGATAGAAATTACAAATTCCTGGTTCTCTTCATACATATATTCAGGAAACTGAAGGATTACAATGCTATTCTCTTTAGAAAAATTCTTTATGCATGTCTTTTTTCGATATATAACTCTGTATCTACCGACTAATGCTTCTCCTTTTTATTGTAATTCACTGCAACTAGGAGTAAAACATACAAGCCCTATTTCTGAAAAACTTATTCTAGATTAAGTGTGCTTCTTTGTTTCTACATATACCTTTGTCTCATCGAAACAGAAAAATAAAACAACAATGAATATATTAGCTTTTGCTGCTACCAATAGCAGTACTTCTATAAACTTAGAATTAGTAAAAAGTGTAACTACTCAATTTGAAGGACATAACATTAATATTCTAGATATCAATGACTATGAGATGCCTATTTATTCTCAAGATAGAAATAACCAAGGTGTACCTCAGCAAGCATTAGATTTTAATCAAGCGATTCTAAATGCTGATGCTATTATTATAGGATTAGCAGAACACAACGGTACGTTTAGTACTGCTTTTAAAAACATATTTGATTGGGGGTCTAGAGTGGAGAAAAACTTCTTTCAAAACAAACCAATGATGTTATTATCTACATCACCTGGACCTCGTGGAGGACAATCTGTCATGGATAATGCTTCAAGCATATTTCCTTACTTTGGAGGGAATATTAAATGTCAGTTTTCATTACCTAGTTTTCAAGATAATTTTAGTAATGGATCAATTAATACACCTGAATTAGCTTCTCAATTAACAGAGAAAATTAATAGTTTTAAACAACAACTTTCTTAAGTCTTTAAAAAATCCCTACAAAGATTTTGTAGGGATTTTTACTTTATATACTCATATTATTGTATATAGAAGAAAAGGTTTTAATGATTTCTTTTAGATCCTCTCCTGTAAAGTTTAATTGAATACGCTCTCCTGTTCGCAACCATAATACCAATTGCGATTTTTGGCTATCTATCTCTGTGATAGAATAAGAGATTACTTGTTTTAATGGTAGTACCCTATACTCTACAGCACCTCCTGCTCTATTAAAACTAAACATGAATTGAGAATACGTTAGTGTAAACTGTCCATTTACTCCTCTATATCCTACTTTAAATTTAATCCAACTAGAAAATTTACTAAATGTTGTTTTAGTAACACTAGTATCTACTTTCTTTAAACCATCGATTACATAGTTAACTTCTCCCATATTCACTTTTTTCATTTAAATATATACATTTATACTTATATTCTTTACTTCAATAAAAAAATGAGTAAATAAGACTATAATAATATGTAATAATCACGATATAAATCAAACTCATCCCATCTTTTACCTCTTTGATTCAAATTCCTTACCTTTGTATTGTTCAAATGCTTACCAATACTAAAGAATATCTTATCTCTTATACTTACCCGATAAGGTAAAGCATTTCCACAGCACTAATCTCTACTGAGAGAATTTTTAGAATCAACGAAAATGAAGAATAACTTTTTTGTCAACTTGTTACAACAAGAGAGCAAAACACTATTTAAATTAAAACACAGCGAACGACTGTGGCATATCCCTTTGATGGCAATGCTCGCTACAGGACTTCCCTTATTAACAGGATGGTATTTTGACAATCTTCAAGCAGGACTTTTAGCCTGTCTAGCAGGATTAGTTATCTTATACCTCCCTTCTAATATTCCTACTGCTCAGCGCATGATCACCATGCTGGTATGTTCCTTTGGTTTTATGTTATCCTTTGCAGTAGGCATATCGTTTAGCTTTAACTTTATTGCTTCTGCTATAGCCTTTGGTATATTCGTTACTGCAGTTCATTGGGTCAACCTATATTTCAATACTCGACCTCCTGGTAGCTTCTTTTTTATTATGGTAGCTTCTATGTCTAGTAATATGCCATTTGACTTAGCTACTATCCCTACACGTTTAGGATATGTAGTCATGGGCACCATGTTTGCTTGTACTCTAGCCTTAATATACAGTGTTATAGTAGGCAAAAAATACAACAGTAAAACAACTATACGCCTAGTACGTCCTGTCCCAGTCAAAGACCAATTTGATTACCTTATCAAATCTATTATAGTAGGCACCTTCATGTGTATTTCTTTATTAATAGGTCATCTATTGAAATTTGACAATCCATATTGGATCCCTATTTCTTGTGCCGCCATTATGCAAGGGATTTCTTTATACCACGTATGGCAACGTGCATTACAGCGTATCGCAGGTACTTTTATCGGATTAGGACTTTGTTGGGCACTTATCTCAGTCTCTACAGCACCTTTATATTTATGTATTTGTATAATGGTACTTCAGTTTATTATAGAAATGTTTATTTCTCGTAACTATGCAGTAGCTGTTATCTTTATTACAGCCCTTACAGTACTCCTTGCAGAGGCGGGTAATCCTATTATCAGTACACCTAATATTTTGATCCAAGCTCGTTTTATCGATATTGTGATTGGAAGTATTATAGGAGGTATTGGTGGTTGGTTCTTACATCATGAGTATCTAAGAAAACAAACTCGCGATAGTTTGCGCACTACACGATTACAATTACTCAAGAAAAAAAGGCATAAAATAATACAACAGTAAATCATATAAAAAGAACCTCTATAGAATCTAATCTATAGAGGTTTTTTCTTTATACTTTTCGGGATGTAAACTCTAAAATGTCTTTTCCTGGATGAAATTCCTCTCCATTCACTAAATTTATATAAAAACAATTATATACGTTCTTCACTTCACCTTTCTCTCTTTCTAACTCTACTTCAGCTAAGTACTCTGCTCCATCTTTTACATAGGTAAATATAGGTTCGTACACTACAGTTCTAGTAGTGATATCTAATATCCCATACAAGCCATTTTCTTCTAACTGAAATACACAAAACCTGATATTATCCATCAATCGCAAAGAAAAAAATACAGGTGATAATAACCACTCCTGAAGATCTACATTCCACACTCCCACTCTACTCACTTGATCCTTTTTAATCGACACAAAATAAAGAGGTTCTTTTATACTGCTTATCGTTCTAATCTTCTCTAGTAAGAACCCCTGAGGGATATCTTTCTGATCTATTAATAGTTCTTTTGCAGGCCAAAGTACCTCATTGTAATAAGAGGTAATAGAGTAATCACTTGGCTTATCTAGACAATCTTTAAGTACTCCATGCTTTGTCAAGATATAGAATTCGTTTACTCTACTTTCCGTACTAATAGGAGCTACTTCCACTATAAAAAAATGCTTAGAGACTACGGGATAAATATTCAATAGATTCTTCCAAATATCCTGTATACTGCGTTCACTTTTAATATCAATTACCTTTAGATGAACAGGAATATACATATCAAATTCATAGTTGACATAATACCTTCCATTCCCTATCGTATCTCTACAGATAGTTGGTTTAGCTATTAAGTGAGACTTAGCTGTCTGCATAGATACCTTGTATTCCTTCCCTTTATAAGTAATTGGAAAAATAGGTTGAGGAATTACTTCATAGGACTTCACTCTTTTACCTTTCAGATTATACACTCTTACCTCATCATCATTCACTTTTCTCACCCATCGCAATCCATTGTCATAAGTACTAACTACTTTTTTGACTATTCGTTTTAATCTATCCTTTTTTGCAAAATACAGATCATCTCCTACCTGAATTAATTTACTACCAATCTGTTTTATCCTGATAGAAGTACCACTTCTAGTAAGTCTATCTTTAGTAATCGTCTTTGTATCTAGTACCTGTCTTGTATCTAATGCTAATACAGTTACTTTCTCTCTTATGACCTCTGTCCCCCATAACGGTTTAAAGGAAGAGCTAGTACTCATGATATTAAAGTTAGGCAAGAACTTCCATTGCCAGAAGCGACTGTGGACAGTATACGACTGCACAATATTAGCTACTGTAAAACACCCTACCTCATATAACTCTATTCGATCATATCGACACTTCAGTACCTCTTTATTCTCTAGGTCTATCACACCGTACATCCCTTGCTTATCACGTACTACAGCATAACCTGACTTAGTGAATAATCCTCCACTAGCATACTGTTGACTGATGACAATTTGTTTATCTTGATTACAATATCCATACATTCCTTTCTCATCTACAAAAGGATATATAGCAGCGGTCTTATTAGTTAATGTGGTATTCATAAGCCTGAAGTTTAAAAAGTCTCTTAAATATAGTGATTTTTTAAACTTCTTCTTTAAAAACAAAAACTTAATTAACTAAATACCAAATACTTTAACACACTTATATTATTCTTTTTGCAATAATTCTAATTCTAGAATGTACTTATTCTCTAACTCTTTATCTCCACTTAGTACAAAAACCTGTATAGCTTTTTCTAAAAGATAAGGGTAAACCTTTATTTTATTTAAAGTTGTTTTTATCCAAGGATATATATCTTTGAACATCATATCTTCTTTATTCGAAATTCCTATCAGTAAATTACAAGCATATATAACATAGTACCTTCCTAAATTTATTTCATAACACTCCTCTACTTCTTCTAAGTATAATATTCCTTCTTTTAACTTTAACCATGCTTTGACATACTCCTTAATGCTTAGATAATCTTCTATTAATTTACTTAAGAAGCTTGCTTTACTCCAAGCATCATCCTCTACATACTCCCATAGCGCTTCTCTTCCTGCTATCACTTTATTTATATCTCCTATACCCTTATAGAAAGACACATAATCCTCCCATCTTTCCTTATTCCATACAGTGATATTCTCTTCCCAAGATTGAATACACGCTTTGGCAATTTCATCTTCTTCTAAATCCAATGCATAATAAACAATGCCTTCTGTAGACATCTCTTCAGGACAAAGGCTATAATATCTTTGTTTTCTTTCCTTCCACTCTACAATGTCTTCTTCATCCCAATCACATTCTGCTAGACTATCTCCAATTAAGTCATAAAAATCTTCTTTCCAACTTACCTCTTGATGGGCTATCCATTCAAATGTATTCTTCACTCCATTGTGTAGCAAATACTCTCTATCAAATCCACAATGTGTATCAAAGTTAGCATTCTTCGCTTGAATAAATAAGGAGATATAATCAGGACGTTGATATAAACTAACGAGATACGCTGCTAGATCTAATGCCTCTGTGAATCCCTGAAAATCATCTTCTCGCCTACTTGCTATCTCTGCTTCAAACAATTTGACTAACAACTGCTCCTCTCTCAATTCTTCTGAGTGTAAGAAGCCTACTAATACTCGATGTCTATCTATTGCATTCTCATGATTTCTTTCTTTTCCTAAGTATTCATATTTCTTCAAGTGGATAGGTTCAGAGACTAACTCCTTCACCATCTTCTTATACTTTTCTAACATCAAGTTTATCATTTCTTTTCCTTCTTTTTATTGAAATTCAAATTAACCACATATATCTTAAACCTAAAATACAAAAGGCTATCTAATGAAAGATAACCTTTTGTATATATTATGTGATATAGTTCGTTGTCTAGGACAGAGCGTTAAAAAACATTCCTAATTCAACTAGTATCCTATAGCAATATCATCTCCACGAGTATCTGCTCCTGCTTGGTAAGTACCATTTTTATTGACTAAGATTCCCTCTACGCGTCCATAAGGTTTGCGTTCTTTTAGGATATACCCTTTATCTGTAAGCGCTTTTCGCACTCCAGCCGTAATCGCTGTTGGTTCATAATCAACATGATCAGGAAGCCACTGATGGTGAAAACGAGGAGCAGATACTGCCTCTTGCATATTCATCCCAAATTCAGTTACATTTAGAATCGTTTGAAACACAGAAGTGATAATTGTCGATCCACCTGGTGTACCTACTACCATGTACAACTTACCGTTTTTCTCTAAAATTGTTGGAGACATTGAGCTTAACATTCGCTTTTCTGGTTCTATCGCATTCGCTTTTCCTCCCACTAATCCGTACATATTAGGTGTACCAGGCTTCACAGAGAAATCATCCATCTCATTATTCAACAAGAATCCTGCTCCTCCTACTATCGTTTTAGAACCATAAGAATCATTTAATGTAGTCGTTGCAGACACGGCATTTCCCCATTTATCGACTACACAGTAGTGCGTTGTCTCATCGCTCTCATACCCGCCTAACTCTCCTGCTTTAACATCAGTACTCTTCGTTGCTTTGTCAAAAGACATAGACTCCATACGCCCTAGATTGTATTCTTTATTTACTAACTGATTTACAGGCACTTTATAGAAATCAGGGTCTCCTAAGTGCTCAGCTCTATCTGCATATACACGGCGTTCTGCTTCTACCATTACTTGTACTGTTTTTTCAGATTGGAATCCCCACTTTGCTAAAGGGTATTTCTCTATGGATTGGAACAAAGAGATTAAGGCAATACCTCCACTACTCGGAGGTGGCATAGAGATTACTTTTAATCCTTTATACTCTCCTACTATAGGCGTTCTCCATTTTGCTTCATAGCGTTTTAAATCTTCAAGAGTTATCATTCCATTACCTCTCTTCATCTCTCCTACGATTAACTCAGCCGTTTTCCCTTCGTAGAACCCTTTATGTCCTTCTTTTTGTACACGTTTCAGTGTTTCAGCTAAATCTTTTTGAATAAACACATCTCCTTTTGACCACTGTTCTTTTTCAGTAATAGCTGTACTTTGTGTACTAAATTTCACGAAGTTATCGTGTTGTTTAGTGAACTCACCTGCTTGTTTTTCTGTAATACTAAATCCTTTCTCTGCTAAGTCTATAGCTGGCTGTACCAATTCTTCCCATTGTAGAGAACCGTACTTAGCATGAGCTTGTACCATACCTGCTATTGTACCTGGTACCCCTGTTGCTAAGGCTCCTCTCATACTCAATTCTGTTATAGCTTCTCCATCTCCTCCCCAATACATATTTTCTCTTGCTTGCATAGGAGCTTTTTCTCTATAATCTAATGCGTCTATCTTACCATCCTTACCGCGATACACCATAAATCCTCCACCTCCGATATTACCAGCATTTGGATATACCACAGCTAATGCTAGCTCTACTGCTACAGCAGCATCTACTGCATTACCTCCTTTTTTTAGGATATCTACTCCTACTCTACTTGCCTCTGGGTGTGCTGATACAATCACTCCATTCTTGTACGCCTGTGGATTCTGAGCTACTACTTGTAATAAGCTACCACATAGGATAAAGGCTGATAATATAACTTTCTTCATGTATTGTTGTTTTTGTTACCGCAAGATAGATATTTTGAATTTATTATTAAAATAAGTGTTCAGTTATAGATAAATATTCAAAAACATCTCAACATAAAAGAAATACACTATTAACACTTATCTTTACAATAAATCACAGCTATGAAACTATTTAATTTCCAGAAGAAGAAAACAGAAAGTCACGACCAACCCCACACTGAAGAAGAGATATTACTACATGAGTTAGTCGACCAAATCACTAAATTAAACTATACAATCCAAGTAGATAAAGCTACTCAGATTATCATCGTTAATGACCAATTACTATTGGAATTCAGAATCATCCGAAATCCTGATTATGCAAAAGAACTAATGCACCTCATGATTAATACTGCACATCCTACTCATTTTCCTGATGGTATTATGGAAAGCATCGCTGGGATAGGCGAAACGGTACAAGATAGAATAGCATCTGTAGTAGAGAACTATATCACCTCTACCTTTAAACCCATCGCAGAGAGCCTTACAGATACCCATTCACCAGAATATGATTTCATTAGTGATGAAGTACTATGGCATCCCGCATTAAGTGACTTACGTGTTCAAGGTTCTTTTAACAGAGAGCTGAGTGGTGATGAATTATATTTATTATTAGTTTCTAAACTTGAGTCTATGTTATCTAGAGATCAGAAGTTCCATTGGCTAAAAATGTATATATCAAAACAACAGTCAGGAGAAATAATAGGTGACTGCCTCTTAGATAACGAACCTTGGGATGAAGGATTAGATATATTAGCGGACTATATCAGTACATTCCCTGTAGAAAGCACATTTATAGGCATCAAACAATTCGTAGTGTTTAGACGATGTGATAAGTATGATTAGTACAAAAATTAAATATCACAAAAAAACCATACTCTTACTAGACTATGGGCTTTTTTAATTATTCTTAAAACATAAAACTAAATATTTACTTACAGCAAACCATTTTCTATGAGTAACTTTTTAAACATCAACGAAAATGCTTGATCAGGATTAGCAAATATTCGTAGCTTAGCCTTAAACTTCTCATCAAAAGGTAACTCTGATAAAGCTCTTTGTCTAATAATCTTATCTAGTTTTCTAAGTTCTGTACTTCTTAGTTTACTGTATAGAGGTTTATTCAAATGATATTTCTGTATTGTTTTTCTCCCTCTTTCAGTTAAGCCAATAACAACCTCATCTTCAAAACCTAAATGCTCTTCTATCTCAGCATCTATTGCTGTACATGGATCTAAACAATCTTGATTAGGCAAAGCTCTATTAGTTATTTTACCAACATTACTATCTTTATGGGATAGATATAGATTCTCCCATTCAAAAGCTTTAGTAGGATCTTCTGAGACTTCTACATAATGATCCACTTGTGCTTCACTTAAATCAGCGAACTTAACCTCACTATAAAAGCATTTATAAAAACTACTTCTAGCTAAAGTCTCCTTTACCTCTTTATGTCCATACTGACTAGTATGAGGCGTTACCTTATCTGACAGAGCACGCTTCTCCAAATACTTAGCTAACCATTTCTCCTCATTATCCACTAGCTTCTGAGGTTTATCTAATCGATCAATATACCTCATTACTTCGTTTCTAATAATTGTTTAAGTGTATCATCTAAATTCAAATACCCAAAATACTGTGGATTAATAGCTATTAACTTTTCTTCTATTTCTTTTTCTTTTGTCTTATCACCTGCTTCGATTGCTTCAATTCTTTCTTTTAAAAGTTTGTCAATCTCTACATTTGCAAAAGAACTTGTCTCCCCAAAAACATCAGAACTCAAGATTTCTTCAATAGGCTTATTTGAATACTTACTTGTCTCATCTATTATCTTTGAGTAACCTATCTCTGGTTTACACACATATACTTTAGCTCCTTCAACAGAACCTACGATAAATGGTGAATGTGTAGTCACGATAATCTGAAGATTAGGGAACAACTCTAAGATAGAGTTTAAGAATGTTTTTTGCCATTTAGGATGTAAATGATTCTCTGCTTCGTCTATTAACAACACACCAGGTGTTAAACAAAGTTCTGCTAAAGGTAAATCATTTAACTTATAGACAGAATACATCTGACTTAACAAAGAGATTAAACGTTGTACCAAATACAAATTCCCACTGCTCAACTTCTCTATCGTGATATCCACTCCATTCTGTCTAATGACAGGTAAGAAAGTAGAGCGCTCTACGTGTAACAGCTCCCCGTCTAAAAGACTAATCTTAAATATCTTCTTTAAAACTTCATAGATATACTCTCCCTCTGCTCTCTCTGTAGGATTGCTAGAGGATTTAAAATAATCAAAGAAAGTTACTATCTGTGTTGTATCTGTATTTCGTTGAATACCATCTAAGCAATTTCTTAAATACCCTTCAAGTTTAATAAAGCCTAAAGTATTTATACTAAATGTTTGGTGATCATTCTGGGATGTCCAATAATTAAGTATCCATTTATTTCCTTTTGCTGATGATGAATCAAATAATGCTTTTAGAAAAAACTCATACTTTTCTCCTCTATTATAAATATCAAAACTCTCTTTGCTATTACCTTCATTTAACCTTGCTTCCAATAACAAGTTAGCACCATTCAACTCTAACTCCATATTCAACAAAAAATCCTTACCTCTTCTTATTGAACGAATACTATCTCCCTCATATTCCAAAAACATCTTTCTAATCGCATCGATGATAATAGTCTTACCTGCTCCATTCTCTCCAGTGACAATAGTTACTTGGCTACCAGCATTTTCGTTAGTAGCAAATTCTATCTCATCATCTAAGAAAGGGCCAATATTCTTTAAGTATAACTTCTTTAATTTCATCTTATCATCTTTTAGGTAAAATTAGATAAATCTTAATTATCACACAAATATCATTTATAAGTAAAACCAGGCATTCTTCCCCTACACCACCCCTAACGCTTCAGCTATCTCTATTCTCCATCCATCCACGTCCTCGTACTTCTCGTTATATTCCTCTACTGAGAGATTTCTTAATCTGTATAACTCCTCTGACTTAGCAAAACCTATCTTGTTCCCTACCTGTATAAAGTCTTCTAAAGAGACTCCATCCTCCACTGTGTCATCATAATACTCAATCATGATATCCATTAACAGCAACTCTACATTAGTCCCATAATCTCTGTAAATCTCATCACATTCAAGCTCGAAATACACTATCCGTTCATCATCATTCTCTTGTAGAAGTACTGTAAAGCTCACTCCACAACAGAATATAGGTGTAACTTCTTTGCCTACTAATATATCATAGTTAAGAATACTTGGTAAGTAATAATAAGCACTGTCTTCACTCTCTACCCTAAACTCTAGTTCCTCTATATTCCCAATGTTCTCTATGAATACTTGTGGTAACCCAAAATCTTGTAGTCTCTTTACTCGACTCTCTTTTGCGACTATTTCTGTCATATTTCCTTAATTAGATTATACCTATTACAACGTTTCATTGTTTAATACCTTCTGTGCATATGCTAATGTGAACTCTATTCTAGCATCCTTTCTAATCTTTTAAAAATCATCATTTGTTTTCTTATGATATTTCTCTGCAAATAACGCTAAATAATCAACATTATCTTTTTTCCAATAACTAAAATCATCAGGAATTAATCCAGAAATACAACTATCCCAAACAAATGTATATTCCCAATGTAGTGGTATATACATTTCATAATTTATTGCTTCATACAGCTTAAGTACATACAACATACAAGCATCAAAATCTACTAACATCACAGGATAGATATCTAATAAATCCCATATATTATCACTTACTTCATATCTAAAAAAGAACTCCTTTTGTAGCTCTTCTACACTCTCTTCTCTTAGCTCATTAATTAATCTATCACAGTTCGTTTCATCTAAAGTTCTGATACTAAAACGCTCTCTTTCTTGTTCATTACAAACCATTGAGTAATTTTCGTACCTAATGTTCCAATCCATAACCCAATACTCCCTATCACATAAAAAGTACTTATACTCACCTTTATACTTTACTAATGTTATAACCTGTTCCTTCTCCTCTAATTTATAAAATTTCAAAACATCTGTCTTCATTATTCACTTTATTCTATTTTGTTGATATCTATTGTTTTTATAATACTGAAAACAAAACTGTAAATCTATCAACTGACCATTATATAAAAAGGAGAACAATAACTCTCTTATTGTTCTCCTCTTTTCTGTATTAAACTATACGTTATCTACTCCACTGGTATTTTATTTATAATCTCCTTTATAGTAGCTTCTGTATACCCTGACAAGCTCCATACCTTATTGCGCTGCCCACCAAAAGTCAGTACTAAACTATACCCAATCAATACCCCCGAATTTCTATGTTCTAACACTCCTATATCTTGAATATCTCTCACAGAATATAGCATCTTCTCACCTTTGACAGTTGTGATAATAAGATGATCTCCTTCAAAGTCAATACTATTACAATACTTAAACACATAGTATATCGCACCAATAATAAAGAAGGGCAATACGACTAATAAAAACCACTCTACTGTATCAGGTACTTTATTAGTAAGGGCTAATACCATACTAACAATAACACCAATACCTCCAAACCATACTAGCTTACCTAATATAATCCCTATCAGATGGTTATACGATTTTTTCATATTTTTTGCGCAAAAATATGAAACGCATAAACACTATCCCTATGGATATATAAATAGTACCGCAATTAATCTGATTATTACCACCAATACTTAGGGTACTTCCTCAGCTTGCTTATATTGTTAAATAACAAGGCTATTACTGTGATAATAACAGATCCTGCCAAAACAGGATTAACAATAAAAGACCAACTCGCTCCTCCTAGTATAATGACTAGAGGATCTGCACCTGCTGGTGGATGTGTAGTCTTAGTCACCAGCATTAAGCCTATCGCTGCACCTACTCCTATTGCTAGAGAATACCATTCTGTTCCTAAAAAAGTAAGACATAGCAGTCCTACTAGACTCGCTAATAGATGACCTCCTATGATATTACGAGGTTGAGCCAAAGGACTATCAGGTACTCCAAATGCCAATACACAAGTCGCTCCAAAGGGAGCCATGATCAAAGGCATTTCTAATTCTTTAGTCATAAAGGCTATCACGCCTATGGCTAACATACCTCCTATCCCTGAGTATATAGAATGTTTAGAAGTAGCGGATTGTGGGCTAGTCTCTGTTGTTTTAAATTTTGCTATATATCGTTTCATTTAGATTAAATCTTGTTTTAGTAATTCTATTGTTTTCTTTACGCAGGCTGAGTTCTGATAGACTTGACTCTCTGTCAACCCTGCCTCAAACAGCATATATAACATAAAGGCTCTGTTCTCATCTGTCACTAATGCCTTAAAATATGCTTGTAATTCTGTCTTATGCTGGTGGATGACTTCATAAATTTTTCCTTTATGCTCAGGTAGCTCTGACAACATATTAAGAAATGCACAGCCCCTATATCCCTCCTTCTCATTCATCTCTATAATATAGGTAAACACTGCTATGATGCGTTCCTTAATCGTGCGCTTCTTCTCCACATCTTCTTTCAGTCCCATAAACCAATAGTCATGTCTAGCTTTTAGATACGCTACAGCTAGATCATCTTTCGTTTTATAATGGTCATAAAAGCTAGATTTAGCCACCTTAGCTTCTTCTATCACAGCATTGATCCCTGTGCTATTATATCCATATTGATGAAAGAGTAAAGTAGCAGCCTCTAATACCCTCTCCTTAGGTGAATTATTTTTCATGAAACAAAGATAGAAATAAACCACTATGGACTGAAAGTCCATAGTTTGTTAAAGCAGACTAAAGTCTGCCTGTGTGGAAATACAGAACTTAGTAGTTTTACTTAAAACTAACTTTTAAAATATCTTAGTTTCAAAATGCACTAGATAACCAATTCACAAGTAACAACAACCAATATTGTGAAAGGTTTTTAGAAGCTGAAAGCTAAATGCACTAAAGTGCATAGTTTTAACTACCGTCTGCGACCAATAAAAACAGATAAGTCTGTCTGTTTTGCCTTTTTTATAGATCAATTTTTGGTCGAGATAGGTCATTTGTGGCCATTTTAGGACATTTGTGGCCATTTTTTCCCATCTCAAAAAAAAACATATTTATAATTCAAAACTTTGCAAAGAGAACAAACAAGAATAAAAACAGAATACAATCTGCTATCGCATTTGATGTCTGGTTGTATTCTAGTAGGGTTTCACTCGAATTGAGTCCGTAGTGAGTCCGTTATGAGTCCGTACTCACTCCGTTAAATCAAGCAAAAAAACGGAGACGTATCTCACGTAGGACTCACATAATAATAAATGAACCAAATCAATAGTCAATGAAGACTACTATGCAAGTAAAGTATAACCAATAAATTATAACAATTATGGCAAAAATTGATGCAAAAGGGAGACCTCAAGGAAAGTATCTAAACTCTGTATTCAGAATAGTAGATAACAAAGTCATTATGCAAGGCAAACCCTCTAAACAAAAACAGACTAAAAAAACGAAGCAGGCAGCTACAGACTTTGGTACGGTGCAGAAATGCAATAGGCAATTAAGATACCTCATCCAACTCGCAATGAACAACAATCATTGTAAAAAAATGCACCTTAGAATGAACACGCTTGCATTAGCACAGCTGCGTAATAATGAAGTATTTCCTTTAGGTCAACGCACTTACTTTAATACGAATACTCCTTTTGGAGAGTATTGTACCCTACCGATTACTTTTCAGAAACTAGATAGTCATAAAACACGTATTAGTATAGACACCTCTACTATCAATGACTATTTTAACTTTGAAGATAATACATCTGAGATTAAAGTAGAGTTATTTATACAATATCATCAACTTAACTATCAAGAAATCCACAAAACAGAAAGTATTTCCTTCACTGTCAAAAAAGGAGAAATCCTCTCTGCTAAAGAGTGGGTTATACAGAATACGTTAGAGAGCAGTATTACCCTTGTGATAGGACAGTTATGGTATCTAAAGCAGACCTTAACTGGTCAATACATTATGATTAATAATCGTGAATTCCATCCTAGTAGTATTCTCTATCTAGATAATGGCCTATAAAACACAATGAAAAACCTAGTGGATAAAGGTAGAGAATCACTGATATTCTCTACCTTTATCTTTTTAACTGTAAGTGTATGGGGTGGTTTTCGCATAAAAGTAAGTTTCCAAAAGAAAATAAGGATAGAGGAATCATAAGAATAACAGATAATGAAATTATTATCACTAATAGATCGTATGAGAGTGAAGATGAAATAATCCTTATCCCTAAAATAGAATACATTTATCTAGAGACATCGGACTATAGTGAGCCAAGTATGTTCATCTACCAAGATAGACAGTACTACATCCCTGGTGATTATGTAGGTACAGAAAAACTGTGGCTATACTTAGCCAAACAGTTTCATTTCGACATCAACTTGGTTATTCAACACCTCAACAATAAAACAAATAATATATATAAGCTATACAGAACTACCTACAAACAGAATTATAAGCTAACGAATACATCTCATAATGATTATCTCAAGGGCTATGAAGTTCTAGCTCCCACGCCAATATTTGTGCCTTGGAACACGACTAAAGAAAAGTTATTAGCACAAGAGTATATTCATTCGGATGGATTCTATGCAGAAACAACTTACCCTGTACGCATTGGCAATATCACTGTAGATAATTTAGGTACCTATATAGATGATATACGTGCTGATGTAGCTCCTACGAGTTACTATACTAAATGCTTTGCTACAGATGGGTCTGATACTAGCTTATATCAACTAAAAGAGACTCTAGAGCACGACCTAGGTTCTACTGCTACCTATACGTTTTATAATGAACACCACTTGTTCTTCTATGCAGAATCTGATCATATCACATTCGAACTAAACTATACCATAGATGATCCTGAGTTTAGAACTGTAGCTTATAGCTTCACTTCACTGAATATCAATACTAAGTATGATTATCCCGACCTATTAGCAGATGACATATATACACCGAAACTAGTATTGTCAGCTACTTATGTATTCAACTATTCCCTTACTGCACCAAGTAATTATCTAAGAAATGAAAGAATCAAAAGTACTCCTGATCTTGTAAAGCTACAGAGTAAAAACAATTCTGTTATATGGATAGATAAACCGAATAATAGGATTGGATTTGCGGATAAAGCCTTTGCTATTACATTTAATAAAGAAGAAATAGACTCTCTTACACTATGGAATACCCTACCTGCTAAAGGTGGTGGATTCTGCGTATTATCTGTAAATTTAAAAGAGGGTAATACTGTCACTGTCTTTGAAGGAGCACACGATACGATTAAACATGATTTAGAGGATTTAGAGCAATTCTTAGGTTTACAGATTAATTTTTATGAAGACTATAATTGTTGATTTTAGAGGTTAGAATACCATTATCTCAATAAAAATTCTTAGTTTAGAATAAATAAACTTGTCTTACTATGGGATTTCTATCAAAGCTATTTGGAAAAAAAGAAAACAAACCCTCCTCTACGAATGTGTCAACAGTACCTACTGTCTATATTGACCTATCAGAGGAACAAAAAAAGGCACTCAAGCAGTCTACACTCCCACTCAGAACAGGACAACTGTATATGCACTATTGGGAAGAGGATTTACCAGCTGAAGACTATGATAATGTAGACTGGGCTCATAGGGTAGTACACTTTTGGGAAGCTGAAGAAGTATTTGAAAAGAAATCATTACCACTCCCATTTTTAGATTTAGAAGAGAAACTCTTTCTATTTAAAGGAGACTTAACTAATATAGAATTTGAGATCGGAAAAGCACTTCCTTGGTCTGGTTTTCCTGGAGGAGCTACGAAATATACTACCTATCTCAATGAACAACTAATCTCAATACCTCAACTCTCTACATACGGCAATATAGATTATATAGAACGTGTACCTCTTACTGAGCATAACTTAGATGTACTCACTGAAGGCAATGACCATCTACTCCTCCTTGATGAGAGAATAGTCCAATACAATAAAGGGGAGTTCTTCTTAGATAATACTATCGTACCAATAGATATAGCGTATAGCACAGGTGGACTTCATTTAGTTAGAAAAATAATGACTTAGTACAGTATATATCGATACTTTATCTTTCCTACCTATATTAACAGAACTATTCAAATAATTCTGAATGTGACCCTACACGTTCTAATCTGATAATATTTGGATTTTTCTCTTCAAACCAGATAATTAAATAATCTGATTCGATGTGACACTCTAAGCGCCCATTCCAATTACCAATTAATTTATGTGGCCTCATTTCAATTGGAACATTACCTACACCTCCTTCTATCAATAAGTCAATAAGATCAAGTACTTTCTTCAAGCGTTTCTTATTGTTCTTAATTTTCTTAAGATCTTTTTTAAACTGAGATGTAAGTTGCAGTTGATACATACACTACATTTTATCAATAAAATCGTGAAACTCTTCTTTGCTAATAGTTTCTAAATTAGTTTCATTCATAGCATTTATACTATCCTGATTAGGCTCATGATAATTAGTTGCTTTAATCAATAGTGTTTCTAATAGATTATTAAAACTACGATTATTCTTTCTTGCTAATTCTTCTATATGATTATATAGACCTGTATCTAATCGAAAAGAGCCAGCTTTTTTAGGTTTCTTTGTACTCATAAGTATATCTTTGTATATATTTGTATTACAAATATATACAATTCTTATTATATTATAACACGCATAAAATACCTCCGTAAGAAAAAAAGAATACTATTTTATTTCGATTCGATACCTTTGTAAAAAAAATAATACACTAAAAATGAATATTATACACAAAAACAAGATAATCCTTAATAAGCTTCCACCTTTAGAACAACAAGCTTTAGTGGAAACTGATATTGTACTTGGTGGCTACCAACGTTTGACAGATTTCATTCTCAAAGTTGTAAAAGAAAAAGAAGAGGAAAATAGTAAGAATAATGAGGTAATAATTGCTTCTGAACGAGATGCTGAAGTTTTTATTGACGCTATCTATACGATACAGGAACCTTCTATTCGATTAATAATGGCTTTTAAAGAGTATAATGCTATCATAAATGAAGGGTAGTATTTTTACTGTAGTAGTACAAAACGACCATAATATAAAGGGGCTTTGATTGTATTAAAATGTTTGCCACCATGAAAGCCCTAGACATTCTATTTAAAGAAATTTAATCTTAGATCTTACGCTCAACTAACTATAATAAAAAAGACGACTCTTTCGAATCGTCTTCCTCATATTATTATAATTCTACTTATATAAAATAAGCAGCTACTACTCCTAATATTATAGCTATAAGCTTATTGATATTAAATGAATGTCCTTCGTTACTCTCAAAGATAATAGTCGATGAGATATGGAATAAAATACCTACTACTATAGCAGATATCTCAGCGTAATACTGAGTCAAGAACTCTACATTACTAGAAACCAATGTTCCTAATGGTGTCATCAGAGAGAAAACAACCATAAAGAAAAGCACCACCTTCTTATTCATATTTGCATTAATAAAAAAGGCAGTTAATATCACTGCTATCGGCAAGTGATGTATCGCTATACCCCATGCTAACTCTTCATGCTGACTCACTGGCATTCCCTCAAATAAGGCATGGATACACAAACTGATAAATAAAAGCCAAGGTACCTTGTCTAATTTGTCATGAGTATGTACATGCCCATGCTCTGCCCCTTTAGAGAAAAACTCTAATATAATCTGGAAGACAATCCCGATCATAATAAAGAAACCAATATTACCAGAACTGTGGTCGTGTCCGTGATCATGACTATGTCCCACATGTTCTGCTAATGACGCGGCTTCACTAGCTGCATACACATCAGGTAACAAATGGGTAACTGTCAATGCTAACAGAAATGATCCACTAAAGGCCATTAGCAATTTTAAATTCTTTTTGTTTTTGGGCTGTAATAGCACTGCTATTAAATACCCTGCAATAACTGATAATAAAGGTATAATATAAACCATCGGCTTATTTGAAAATCATAATTAATCGTTCTGATTCTTTTTTATAAAACTTGCGCAACTTATAATCACCAAAAACATCTAAAAGGTAGATTTCTTTCTCATTCATCATCGCTTCAAAGTCCTCTAGTCTTAACGCCTTAACACGTTCTTCGTATTCATGGTGTTCTCCATCTGCATCAAAGACAATCTCTTTGATAATAAACCCGTCTTCGTATTTTCTAGTAATATGGAAGTCAATTCCGTCTACTGTTTTAACTTCAGAAGGTACTAGATTAGCGATAACTTTATCTACATTCATAAAGTCGATTACTGCTAATCCGTATTCATTTACACTCTGATGAATAGCATCTAATGTACGCATATTATCAGCTGGATCAGGAAAATATCCGAAACTAGTAAATAAATTAAAGATAGCATCATACTTCTCTGTAGAAGGCTCTCTCATATCACGTACTTCAAAATGAAGTGTATCTGTAGCATACTTGCTAGCCTCTTCTATACTATTAGGCGACAGATCTACCCCAGTAACATCGTAACCTAAAGAATTTAAATATATAGAATGTCTTCCTTTGCCACAAGCTAAATCTAACACTTTTGCCCCTTCTTCTAAATTTAAATAATGAGTTAAATTATCAATTAACACTTGTGCTTCTTCGTAATCCCTATCTTTGTATAAAGTATGGTAATAAGGGGTGTCAAACCACGACTTATACCAAGCTTTGTTCTCTTTTGACATACTTTTATTTTAAAACTTTTTAATTAGCCTGCAAATTTACTTTATTTTTGCGGATTAAACCTAGCATATATCACAGACATATCAGGATTTTATAACTAACTAAAATAGTCTTGAAATAATGAAAAAAACGCAGTAAATTATACTGTTTTTATCAGACGTAGTATATTGGTTTAAAGCAGAATAGTCAATTATTCCTTATATAAGAAGAAAGATGGAAAATTTTAAAATGGTGGCTAAGACCTTCTTCGGTTTTGAAGAAGTACTAGCAAAAGAATTACAATTATTAGGTGCATTAAATGTACAACAGGGTACTAGAATGGTAAGTTTTAAAGGAGATAAAGGTTTTATGTATAAAGCCAATCTATCTCTGCGTACAGCTTTAAAAATCCTAAAACCTATTGCTACTTTTGCAGTATATAATGAAGCAAACTTATATAAAGGTGTTCAAAGTATTGACTGGAGTGAGTATCTATCAGCTAATCAGTCCTTCGTAATAGACGCTACAGTATTCTCTGATAACTTTAACAACTCTCAATTCGTTGCGTTAAAAGCAAAGGATGCTATCGTAGATCAGTTTAGAAATAAAAGTGGAGTACGCCCAAGTATAGATAAAGATTATCCGGACTTAAGAATTAACGTCCACTTACAAAAAGACCTGTGTACAATATCTCTAGATTCGTCAGGAGCCTCTCTACACCACCGTGGATATAGAACAGCTACTAATATCGCTCCTATCAATGAAGTGTTAGCAGCAGGAATGTTATTAATGTCAGGATGGGATGGTAGAAGTGATTTTATGGATCCAATGTGTGGTTCTGGTACAATCTTAACAGAAGCGGCTATGATCGCTTGTAATATCCCTGCAAATATCAATAGAAAAGAGTTTGCTTTTGAAAGATGGAATGATTGGGATGCAGAGCTTTTTGACAAGGTACAAGAGTCGCTATTAAAAAGAATACGCGAGTTCCATTATACAATAAAAGGATACGATAAGGCACCTTCTGCAGTATTAAAAGCGATAGATAACGTAAGAAATGCTAACTTAGACGAATATATCGAGATAAAAACTGCGAACTTCTTCGATACTCAAAAGGAAACTGAAGGCCCACTACACATGGTGTTTAACCCTCCTTATGGAGAACGTCTAGACATAGATCTAGAACGCTTCTACAGAGAAGTAGGTGATACATTAAAACAAGGATACCCTGGCACAGAAGCTTGGTTTATCACAGGTAATGTAGAAGCCTTAAAATTCGTAGGATTAAGACCTTCTAGAAAGATAAAACTATACAATGGAAAACTAGAAGCTCGTTTAGTAAAATATGAACTATACGAAGGAAGTAAAAAAGGAAAATATATAAACAAAAATGATTAAACCATGAGTGTATCTACTAAAACCATCATCTTACAGTTTCTGAGTTTTGCTATACTATTCATTTTATGTCGTTTAGCATTCACTACTTTTACAGCATTAAGTGGTTTTTGGTTACCACTGACAAGTGCTGTAACTGCTACAATCTTAGCTCCTCAGTTTAAAGTATTCAAAACTGATAAAGGAGATAAAATATGTATGCGTTGGATATTCTTAAAAGGTGTGAAAATTTTAAACTAATAAAAGAACAAAAACATAAAAGGCTTTGTTTTTACCCTTTGATTACACAGATAAGCTCTATTATCCATAAAAGAACTTTATCTTATAAAAAAGACAATTTTTGGCTTTTATACTAGTTATAAATGCCCTACATTTGTCACATATCCCTTTAAAAATTTAAATACTAAAAAGCCAATTGGTCATTAATTATGAACAATTGGCTTTTTTATTTTCTAAAAAAATATAACTCCCTATTTATCAGTCAGTATAGATAGTAACTCTGCATCTACATATCTTCCCTTCTCAAAAAAGTAATCTCTAAGAACACCTTCTGTTTTCATTCCGTTTTTCTGTAATACACGACGAGAAGCATCATGCGCAGGATCAATAAAAGCTTCTATACGATGCAAATCTAATGTAGTGAAGCCAAACTCTAACATTAAGGCTACAGCTTCACTAGCTATTCCTTTCCCCCAATAAGCAGGAGTTACTTCATATCCTATCTCTGCTCTACTGTTCTCTAGTGATAAACTATGAAATCCGCATGTTCCTATTAGTTCATCATTTCCCTTTAAAGTTATAGCCCATCGAAGACCTTGTCCATTTATCGTTCTATCATTCCATATCTGAATCAGTTCTTCTGCTTGTTCTACAGTCGTAAACGTTGCTAGATCATAGTATTCTGTTACTTCATCTTTAGAAAAGTATTCAAATACTTGTGGAGCATCACTTCTTCTTAATTCTCTTAAAACTAGTCTATCGCTTTTCACAATAGGCATTTCTCTGATTATTTTCATCTTTTGCTTTTTTACAAAGTACCACATTTTACTTTAGACTATCATAGTTACTTTATACAAACACCGTTGACATAAGTTCTCTTACTCAAACTAGCTCTAAAGTACATTTTGAGAAATAATTAACTGTTTTACTTTTTATTCCCCTTCTTATCTTCTATTTTTGAGTTCTAACCTATTAACTATAACTATTATGAATAGAAGAGCTTTTCTTCAAAATACCAGTATGGCTGGTATAGGTGCATTAATCGTACCTTCTTCTTTATTTAGCTTCTCAAGCAACACTAAAAAAGTGCGTATCGGAATGATCGCTGTAGGACTAAGAGGGCAAGTGCACTTAGATGAATTACTAAAAAGAGACGATGTAGAAGTGATCGCAATGGCTGATCCTGATGACAGAATGATCAAACGCGCTCAAAAAATCGTAGATAAACACAATAAAAAACAACCTATCGTATATGACAAAGGAGATTATGACTACCAAAATCTTCTAAAACGCAATGATATAGATGCTGTTATTATCTCCTCTCCTTGGGAATGGCATGAAAGACAAGGGACAGAAGCTATGCGTGCAGGCAAGATAGTGGGTATGGAAGTATGTGGAGCCATGACGCTAGAGGAATGTTGGAATTATGTAAATGTGTATGAAGAGACAAAGGTACCTCTGATGATGTTAGAGAATGTGTGTTACCGCCGTGATATCATGGCTGTCTTCAATATGGTAAAGAAAGGTAAGTTTGGGGAATTAATCCACGGTACTGGTGGATATCAACACGACCTTAGAAATGTCTTATTTAACGATGGGGTACAACCTTATGGTGGAGGTGTAGAATTTGGTGAGAAAGGATTTAGTGAAGCGAAATGGAGAACAGATCACTATGTCACTAGAAATGGGGAACTATACCCTACGCATGGTGTAGGTCCTCTAGCAGCTATGTTTAATGTCAATAGAGGGAATAGAATCACTCACCTAACTTCTATGGCTTCTAAAGCAAGGGGATTACATCAGTACATCGTAGAGAATGGCGGTCAAGATCACCCTAATGCAAAAGTAAACTTTAAACAAGGAGACATCGTTACTACAACACTTAAATGTGAGAATGGAGAGACAATGGTATTGACTCATGATACTTCTCTACAACGCCCATATAATTTAGGTTTTAAAGTACAAGGTACTGATGGTATCTGGCAAGAGATTAGCTCTGGCGGATTAGACAAAGGATTTATCTACTTCGAAAAAGAGATGGATCATTCTCATCAATGGGCTAACTCTAAAGACTACTTAGAGCAATATGACCATCCGCTGTGGAAAAACAATGAGGCTAAAGCTGTAGGTGCTGGTCATGGTGGTATGGATTACTTTATGATCAATGCCTTTGTGGAAAGTATCAAAAGAAATATAGAGTTTCCATTTGACATTTATGACTTGGCTACTTGGTATGCAGTGACTCCTCTAAGTGAGAAGTCTATAGCAGCACATGGTCAGGTACAAGAGATGCCTGACTTTACGAGAGGTAAATATGTGAATAGAAAGACAGTATTCGGTTCTAATAGTGAATATTAATAGATAAAAAAATCCCTGTTATATATAACAGGGATTTTTTTGTTCTTTATTTTAAGTGCTCTGAGATAAAGCCCATCATACATTTATAAAAAGCAATACTGTTCTCCTCTTTTGCAAAGCCATGCCCTTCATCATATTTTACCATATAAGGTACTTCAAAACCACGCGCTCTTAATGCTTCCACAATTTGATCAGACTCTGCTATTTTTACCCTTGGGTCATTCGCTCCTTGAACAACGAAAAGAGGTTTGTTGATTTTATGTAATTGATAGACAGGAGACACTTCACGAGCAATCTCTCTTTCTTCTTCATTATCTAAATCATACCATATCTCTTTAACCATGTCTTTATAAGGCTTCCAATATTCTGGGAATGATTCAAAGAATGTGAATATACTAGATACACCAACATAATCTACTCCACAAGTATACAGCTCTGGAGTCTTCACTAATCCCATCAGTGTAGCATATCCTCCATGGCTAGCACCATAAATAGCAATTTTAGAAGCATCTACCCATCCTTGTTCGATAACGTATTGTACTCCATCTTCTACATCGTCCATTACTTTCCGTCCGATTTGTTTAAAACCTGATGTAAAGAACTCTTTCCCATAACCTCCTGATATACGGAAGTTCACTTGTAATGTTGCATATCCTCTACTTGCGAATAACTGTGTTTCTGGGTTAAAGCCCCAACTATCTCTAATACCTTGTGGTCCTCCATGTGGATTCACAATTAAAGGGACTTTATTTCCTTCTTTAGCAGATTTAGGTAATGTAATATATCCATGTAGTTTAATCCCATCACGACTCATAAACGAGATAGGTAACATCTCTGCCATATCCTCTTCTTTTAATTGAGGCATTAGATCGTAAAGCAGAGTAACATCACCTGTATCTTTATCATAATTATAATACTTACCATAAAGCTTATCACTCTGTACTATGATCAAATAACGGTCTTCTTTTTCTGTCTTAGCTGCTATAGAATACTCATATTCTCCAAAGTGTCTGTCTAAATCAGCACTAATCTTTTTAAAAGTCTCACTTACTGGTTCTATCACAACTTTTTCGCCTTCGTACCCTAAGTAGTCTATCTCCCAATTTCTATTACGAGAAAGTCCAATAATAGAAGCATCATACTCTGCATTAGCATATACTTCTTTAACTACAGACTTTGTTCTAAAGTTATACAGTACAATGCGTTGCTTATCAGAATCTAAATTAGTCAAAACATAAGCTTCATCTTTATCTGTAGACGCATAGTTAAATGCCATAAGAGAGAAGGTATCAGACCAATTTATAGTATGAAATAATTGGTAAGTTGTTTCTCCTTCTGCTTTATAAAAATACTGTGTCTGTATACCATTATACATCTTAGAATACCCTCTAAGATTACCATCTTTATCAAAATCATAATCAGATACAGGATTAGATGGGTCATCATTCGTAAATAGCTTCACGTATTCACCTGTATTGATATTAATCTTATAAGGTTCAAATATTTGAGCATTTTCAAGATTCATTGTGATAATGATATAATCTTTTTGCTCTTTAAGCATATTCAGAATACCTGCTTGTACCTTATCAAATGGGGTTAGATCTATGTTATTACTACCATCTACATTCACAGCATATATATGGTAGTTCTCATCTCCTCCATTATCCATTACATACGCTAGTCGGTCATCATTAATCCATCCATACCCTCTTACCAACTCTTCTCCTTCTTCTATTACACGGATGATATTACCTGTCTCAATCTCTTTTACATACACATGGCGTTTATTCTTCTCATCTTTTTCTCTATAAGATAAATACTTCCCATTAGGTGAGAGTTGAAATCCAGATGATGTAGGACGTTGAAAGTAATCTTCTACCTTATACTTATACTCCCCTTGTTCTTTATTAGCTAAGGCCAATAATTCTTCTTCTGTAGATACTAACGAAGGATTTCCTGGTAGAGTAATTACTGTCTTTTCAAAAACAACAGGTAGTTCTTGTTCCATTTGACTCATCTTTCCTTCTATTTTGTTTTCTATATACGCCCCTGCAAAGCTCATTCCCATAGCTGCGACAGAAAAACTTAAGTTGGCTTCTTTAAAAGCTATATTGGTAGCTTCGATTCCCATCGCTCCTTGACTAGGTAAGTCTAAAGTAACTTTATCTATATCTTCTATATGCAATACTAGATCTACTTTCATTTCTCCTAAGTCTAAGACTGCTTTATAATCTCCTATAATTTCTTTCATAATCCTATTTTTCTTTTCTATTTGCACTCCTTTTCTAACAAGTAGCTTTACAAAAATACTGTTTTAAATATTCTTTCTAATCTACTTTATCAATTAAGTATAGGTACTAAAATGTGTAAATGTACTATTCCACAAGAGTACTAATAAATACTATTCTACAGCAAAAGAGAGTATAATGACCTCACTTCATTCCCCAACTATCTACACTATGTGTCATTTATTTTGTTAAAAAGAGGTCCAAACTGTCTAAAACAGCGATGGCACAACTATTGAAGGTACTTAAGTGACTATTTGGTTAATAAAACTTTTATAATGAGATATATTCTCAAATACAAACACTAAAAAATAAATTATAAAACAAACACGCAAATAGTATAACAATATTAAAAGATAAGGTTATGCAAAACGACAAAACGATTAATACGCCACAATCAATTCCTTTAGACAAACAAGAAGGAAAACCTTTAAAGACAAAATCATTATCTACAACTGATTATATCGTTTTAGGAGGTACCTTTTTACTAATGGGGGTAGGATTATTTTTAATTTACAAATTACAACCATACTTCGAGAGAATACGTTTCGAACAATTAAAATCATTTTGGGGTTCTACTGTAATTAACTTTGGACTTGTTCTATTTGTTTTACAAATGAGCTTCTTACTTTATATAGTATATCTTTATTTTAGATATAAACCTGTTGCTTCATTAAGTGATGAAGAATTACCAACATGTACTGTTATAGTTCCTGCTTATAATGAAGGACGTTTAGTATATGATACCCTACTTAGTTTAGCAAATGGTGATTATCCAGTAGAGAAATTAGAGATTATTTCTATAGATGATGGTAGTAAAGATGATACATGGAACTGGATGTTGAAAGCTAAAGCAGAATTAGGAGAAAGAGTATCTATCTTACAACAACCTAAAAACCAAGGAAAAAGACACGCGCTATACAGAGGTTTTAATATAGGTACAGGAGAGGTTTATATCACAGTAGATAGTGATTCTATTGTAAAAAAAGATACACTTAGAAACTTAGTTAGCCCATTCGTGTACAATGAGAAATGTGGTGCTGTAGGAGGAAATGTAAGAGTACTAAATACAGAGGATGGAGTTATTCCTAAAATGCTAAATGTAAGTTTTGTATTCAGTTTTGAATTCATTCGTTCTGCTCAGAGTGCTTTAGGATCAGTACTATGTACCCCAGGAGCATTAGCAGCATATCGAAGAGAAGCTGTAATGAACTGTTTAGAAGATTGGATCAACCAAACCTTCATGGGGCAACCTTCTGATATCGGTGAAGATAGAGCCATGACAAATATGATTCTAAAACAAGGATATCACGTACTATTCCAACGTAATGCTTATGTATTAACGAATACTCCTGAAGAGTATAGAACATTATACAAGATGTTTATTCGTTGGGAAAGAAGTAATGTTAGAGAAAACATTGCTATGAGTAAATTTGCTTTTAAGAAGTTTAGAGAGGGATCAACAATAGGTCCAAGAATTTTATTGCTAAACCAATGGTTAAGAGTACTAATGGCTTATCCTTTATTAATCTTAATGTTATTCTTCATAGCGACTAAACCATTAGTGTTTATCACTTCTGCTTTAGTAAGTATTTTTATCTTCTCGAGTATTCAAGTATTTTTCTACTCGAAAAGATATAGCGTAGCAGAGTCTTTCTGGGCGTATCCATATAGTATATTCTATACGTTTACTCTATTCTGGATTACTCCTTACGCTATCGCTACCGCTAACAAAAGAGGTTGGTTAACAAGAACATTACCTGCACAAAAATAGAGTAGTTGAATATATTGATTTAAGTAAAAAAGACAGCATGCACTTCGCTGTCTTTTTTCGTTTTACTTTATTCATTCTTTTCATTTTAGGAAAATTACTATAACAAAAGAACGGCTACTCTGTGCAGAATAGCCGTTCTTTTGTTCTTATCTATTTAGATTATTTTACCTGATCTTCTGTTAGATCAAATCCCCAATCTTTTCCTTTCATTGTAGCAGGAACTCCTTTTACCATCCAAACTGGTGCTTTACCATCTTTTAGGTAGTAATCGAAGAATTGTTGTTGACGTACTTGAATATCTTTTCTATTTTGACGTTTCATCAAGTTGTGCTCATCTCCATTATAGTTTAACATCCACGCTGGTTTTCCTAAACGTCTTAATGCCATAAACATTTCGATACCTTGATACCATGGCACTGCCCCATCGTTATCATTATGCATAATCACCACTGGTGTTTTTACATATGGCATTCTAAATAATGGTGAGTTTTCAATATATAAGTCATGTCCTTCCCAAAGTGTTTTTCCTATTCTACTTTGTGTTTTTTCGTATTGAAATTGGCGGCTCATACCACTTTGCCAACGGATCCCTCCATAAGCTGATGTCATATTCGCTACTGGAGCTCCTGACCATGCAGCTGCGTACATATCTGTTACTGTAATTAAATGAGCAACTTGGTATCCTCCCCAACTTTGTCCTTGGATAGCAATTTTATCAGCATTAACCCATTTATTTTGTTTTAAATACTCTACTCCTGAATTGATATATTCTTCTGCTGACTTACCTGGATGTCCATCTACATAACTAACATCTGGAGTAAACACTAAATAACCATTACTTACAAAATATGAAATATTTAAACGAGATGGTGTTGGTGCTGGAGCTTCATATCGATGCAAGTTATCAGATAACTTCTCATAGAAGTATACAATCATTGGATACTTTTTATTTGCATCAAAATCTTCAGGTTTGAATAACACTCCTGTTGACTCATACCCTTTAGGCGTAGTCCAATGTACTAACTCTGCAGTACCCCAATTGTACTCTTTTTGTTGTTGATTAATATCACTTAATTGAGTAACGGATACTAAATCATTGGTAACATAAAGATTCATTGACTCTGTAAAAGAACCTTTTAAATAACCATATACATTAGCATCCTTCGCTTTAAACAAAGAACTATAACCACTATATGGTTGCATTAATATTTCTTTAGGTGCTTTTGTACTTTTTATTTCTGTAGTAAAGAATCCTGCATCTTTTGTTTGTTCATTGAATGCTGCTAAGATTACTTGTTCATTTCTGTTGAATGAACGCTTTTCATCATCTAACTTTAATACATCAAAAGCAATATTATTCTTACGTCCATATCCATTAGTAACCATTCTAGGAGCTTTATTACTATTCAAATAAAATTCCCAAATATCAAAACGGTCTCTAATTAAAACAGACTCGTCGTTATCTGTCCATGCTTGGATCCCATAAGAAGAAGCATTGTCAGGCATATCAAAAGTCTCATCTGCAAAAGATACAGTTAAACCTTTATTTAAATGTTTTGTAATATTTGATTTCACATCATAAGCATACCAATTACCTTCTTCACTGTTATAGTATACCACAGCAGTCCCTTTTGGTGATATACGAGCTGAACCTGGTAAGTCAGCAACTACCTCTACTTCTTTACCTGTATTTACATCTACAATGTAGTAAGAAGAAACTCCTGAGATATTCCACTGTCTTTCTACTCTTCGTCCAAAGTCTGAAGAATTAAACACAATATTAGCATTTCCTTCGTCTACTAATTGGCTTCCATTGATTTTTTCATCAGCTAAAGCAATAAGTTTACTCCTATCTTTAAGGTTAATAGTAGCTAAAAAACTTCTCTTTAAGTCCTTATCTAGATTCACCAATTGTTGAGGTTGAATATAGTCTTCATTATAATGCCAAATATCTACTACTGCATGATCTTCTGCTATAAGTGTAGTGTCTTTAGCAATAGGTTGTGGTGCAATACCTAAATACAATCTTCCTCCATTCTTACTAAAACGAGGTTTGTTATTTTCTGAAACAACCCAATCTTTAGGCATTCCTTTTGTTGTATTAGATGCTAATACAGTAGCGCCTGTCACAAGATTAGTATAGTATAAGTCATATTTCTTTACTAATACCTTCTCATCATCATTCGTTCCAATAAATACTAATTGTTTACCATTGTCATCAAAAGAGAACTGAGAATACTTACCTGTCCCTTCTAAAATTGTTTTGACTGTTTTTGTTTTCAAATCAACTACAAATACTCCGAAAGGTCCTTTTGCTTTCTCTTCTTTAGTAGTTTTTTCTTTTGTATCTGCTACTTCCTTAGTTTCTTCAGTCTTAGTCTCGTCCTTTTTATCGTCCTTTTTCTTTGCATTAGGATCCTTTGTAACAAAAACTAAATATTGCCCTAGATCATCAAAGTAATAATCTGTTACATTCTCATAAGAAATTTTTTCTCCTGTTACTAAGTTCTCAAATACCAATTCTAAAGGAGCATCTTTGTCCGCTTTTTTAGCAGGTTTCTTTACCTCTTTTTTGTCTTTTGACTTTGCAGTATCTTTAGCTGGCTCTAATAAATATGCTAGGTAATCTCCTTTCTTTTCTGGTACTTTAAAAGACTTAATATCCGATTTCTTTACTAAAGCTCCTGTCTTTAAATTATATATTCCTAAAGAATCTTTTGCTATCTCATCCTCTTTTTTCTTCTTCGTTCTTACTGCCTTTAAATCAGCGTAAGTAGGTCGAATAGAAAAAACAGAGAAGTTAGATGTTCCTGTAAATACAGGTTTCTCCCCTCTTGGAACTACAAGTTTTTTAGTTTTTTTCGTTGTCTCTATATATAGAGTTTTGTCACCTTCCTGTGGATTCACTTGATATAAGATCCAGTCTCCATTATTAGAAAAAGTTTTTGTTCCAATAGATTGCCATCCATCATAAACAGTATGATCTAAAGGCTTTTTTTGTGCTTGGGTCGTCAAACTCCCCAAAACAAAAAGACCTAACCCTAACTGTTTCCAGAAATAACTAGGATTAGATCTTTTTGTTGGTTTTGTTGTTGGTGTTAATTTCATATTACGTTAGTTAATTTACGGCTTGGAAGTTACCGCAAATTTCGTACTTGACCAAACAACTATCTTAATTGGTTTAACTCATGTAATTCTCTTATACGTTTCTTACTGATTTTACCTACACTTGTTTTAGGTATATCATCTACAAAGACAAAGCGATCTGGAATAGCCCATTTATTGATAACTTGCTTATCAACATACTTTTGCATATGTTCTACTAAGTCTTTCTCCACAATCTCAACTCCCACTTTTGCTACAACTAATGCGAAAGGACGTTCACCCCATTTATCATCAGGAATTCCGATGACTGCAGTATCTATCACACCTGGATAGCTACTTATCATCTCTTCTAACGCAAGTGAAGACATCCATTCACCTCCTGTTTTAATCACATCTTTAGAACGATCCACTATTTTCACATCATTATTCTCATCAATCCAAGCTATATCGCCTGTATGCAAATACCCTCCGTCCCACAGTTCCTCACTCTTCTTTTTATCTTTATAATATCCCATGGTAAGATAAGGAGCCCTTACTACGATTTCCCCTAATGTTTTACCATCTTTAGGTACTTCTACTCCTTCCTCATCTACTACTTTTAAATCTACTAACAATGCAGCTCTACCTGTCCTTGTTCTAATCTCTAATTGAGACTCTAGATTATTTTGAATAGTCTCTAAAGATAAATAAGAAGTCGTTAATAATGGACAGGTTTCGGACATTCCATACCCTGTTACTACTGATATACCTCTTTCAATTGCTCTTCTTGCTAGTGGTTTACTCAATGCCGATCCCCCTATTAATACACTCCAATTTGAAAAGTCAATATCACTAGCAGCAGGACTAGTCAATAACATATTTAATATCGTAGGCACACAATGTGATATCGTAGGCTTCTCTTTTCTAAAGATTTCTAAGAAACTCTGTGGTTCAAATCTACCAACATACACTTGTTTTAAACTTAATGCTGTCGCTACATAAGGAAGCCCCCAAGCATGCACATGGAACATTGGCGTTAAAGGTAAATACACATCTTTTGAGGTAATTTTAAACCCTTCATTCATCAGAGATAATACACTCATCTCTACCATCGTATGTAGCACTAACTGACGATGAGTGAAATATACTGCTTTAGGGTCTCCTGTTGTACCTGTTGTATAGAATAAAGTAGCTACTGCTTCCTCAGAAAAACCAGGAAAATTATACTCTTTCGAAGAAGAATTAACTAAGTCATCAAAGTATCCTTTTATATCTAAAACCGTCTTAACTTCATTAGTATGATCGCGAATAATGATAATCTGCTTTACAGTAGTCATTTTATCCTTGATCGATTCTACTATTGGTACAAAATCCTCATGCACAACTAATACCTCATCCTCTGCATGATTAATGGTATAAAGCATTTGTTCTGGCGCTAAACGCCAATTAATCGTATGCAATACATTCCCTGAAATAGGAACTGCAAAATAATTCATTAAGTAGCGATGACTATCATAATCTATAACGCCTACAACACTCCCTCCTTCTAAACCTAATTCTCGATATACATTACACAACTGCTTCACTCTACTATACAGTTCATAATAATCAAAGCGCTCTTGGTTCTTATAAACGATTTCATGTTTAGGATTCACACGAAGTGAATTCTCTAGCAAGTCTTTTATCAATAGTTGATAGGCATGAGCATTACTTGCTGATTCTATTGTTTTTATTTTCATTTGATTGTTTTTTAGTTGGTTTACTACAATATAGTAAAAAGTTTCAAAACTCACCCTACCAATCAATTACGAATCTTATATGATAATAAAAATAGATTATCCTAACCTGGAAACTAAACATAAAAAAAGCCTGTGAACATTTCTATCCTCAGGCTTTTAAAATTATATCATAGATCTCTCTTAGCTTCTCAGTGATGCAATGAATTCTTCAACATCAGCATCAAACGTTGTTTCTTGAATTAATTCAAGAGATAAGGTTGTCATCTTTTTAAAATGTGTTTTAGAGAAACTTCTTCCTCCAAAACTCTCTTTACAAAAATCTCCTATAATACCAAACACTCCGTTTACCTCTTCTAAAGTAACTTCTTTCTGATCTGCATATCTCCCTCTTAATACAGCAGCTCCTACATAAGCTCCAATCTTCACGACCAAGTCTGTATTTAGAATTTCCTTTTTATCAGCTAAATAAAATAACTCATCTAAATTATGATGTATTAGCGTTTTTATATCCATATTCTATACTTCTCTTATTTAAGCAAAGGTAAAAAGAAAAGTAGAGATATACTTAAACTTTAAGCATATCTCTACTTTATATTAACCCTATCATTCAATAAAAAAAGTGTTGAATTATCTTCAACACCTTTAAATTTTATAATTCAATATTATACAATTTCATTTTATTGTACAATGTTTTTCTATCGATTCCCAATACCTGTGCAGCCTTAGTTTTATTAAACTTAACTTTTTCTAATGCAGTACGAATAGCCTGTTCTTCATTTCTAGAAGAGAACAACTTGAGATCATCCTCTGTTGTCTCATTTGTTGTATTTGCTTTAATCACTTCTGATTTTGGCACGAGAATCTCTTGTGGTAGTACATCTTTTTCTATAATCTCTCCACGGGTTAAAAGAACTGATCTTTTGATGATATTCTTCATCTCTCTTAAGTTTCCTGGCCAATCATAAGTTAAAAAGATACACTCTACCTCAGAAGAGAATTTCTTTACTTTTTTCTCAAGTTCAATATTAGACTCGTTTAAGAAATGCATCGCAAACATCAATATATCTGCACCTCTATCCGCTAATCTAGGAGCTACAATACCAAACTCATTTAAGCGATGATATAAATCCTCTCTAAATTCTCCTTCTCTTACAGCCTTTGGCAAATCCTCATTAGTTGCAGCGATAACTCTGATATCTACATCTATTTCATTACTACTTCCCACAGGTTTTACTTTGCGTTCTTGAAGCGCTCTTAATAGTTGTACCTGTACCTCATAAGATAAGTTACCTACCTCATCTAGGAATATAGTTCCTCCATTAGCAGCCTCAAAGTGTCCTACCTTATCGGTAACAGCTCCTGTAAAAGACCCCTTAATATGTCCAAAAAACTCACTAGAAGCCAAATCCTTAGGGATTGCACCACAATCTACTGCAATATATGGTTTATCCTTACGCTTGCTTTTTAAGTGAATAGAATGTGCTATATTTTCTTTACCTGTACCACTATCACCTATAATCAAAACAGACATATTAGTAGGTGCTACTAGATCAATGTATTCATGTAATTGTTTAGACACATTACTTTCGCCTCTTACATACTCTACCTCTTCCACTTGCTCTTCTGCATTCTCTACATCTTTTACTACAGTAGATTTAGTTTTTGATTTTAAAGGCTCACCACTTTCCACACTTGCTTTTCTTTCGAGAGCTTGTTTGATTGTCAACAGTATCTCATCTGGGTTTATTGGCTTTGCTACATAATCGAATGCTCCTAACTTCATTGCATTCACAGCTGTTTTAATTTCAGTATATCCTGTCATTAAAATAACTTGTGAAGTTCTACATTTTGATTTTATATATTTAAGTAATTCTAAACCATTACTATCAGGTAGTCTAACATCTGTAAGGACAATATCATAGCACTCTTCATCAATACACTGTTCTGCTTCTGTACTACTAAATGCATTCGAAACTATATACCCTTTTTTAGATAAAAAAGTTTTTAGCATTTCGCAGAAAGGAACATCATCATCTATAACCAGAATCTTGTGACTCATATTTTTATTTTTTATGTGCTTCTTGCAAATTTATACTTTTTATTATTCATTCCCAATTACGATATAAAATTAACCTATATAAACAGCAAAAGGGAGCCTAAGCTCCCTGTTCACCTGAAGATTTCTCTTCTTCACCTTACTAACGATCTAACTTGTTATCTCTCGATAACATAACTTTTAAATAAACACTTAAATTTTCTTTTTCAAAAGCAGGAAGTTTTTCAACTTCTTTACTTTTTTTATAACACCTTACTGTAATAGTATATATACAAAACCATGCCAAACCTAATAGGCATAAGACCTATTCATATATCTATTTTATATTCAACACATTATGCGAATTAAAAAAAAACTCCCCAACTTTCCACAATAGGAAAAGATGGGGAGTTTTTTGTGTATTGTTTCCACACATATTAGAAAGGATACCCAATAGCGAAGTTAAACATTAGGTTATCTTTTCGCCATCTACTACTTCCAAAATTGATATCATCTATTACCCAGCGTTCACCTGATGCATGATATGGTACGCGCAATGGAAATGCAAAATCAAAACGAAGAACTAAGAATGTAACATCAAATCGCAATCCTGCTCCTGCTCCAATTGCTAACTCATTTAAAAAGTCACCACTGAACTTACCTCCAGGTCGATCTGATACATCGTTTAGATTCCAGATATTCCCAGCATCAACAAACAATGCACCATGTACAATACTAAATAGTTTTTTTCGGTACTCTAAGTTCATTTCTAACAACATATCTCCCGATTGATCTGGTATAAATTTAGCATTGTTAATCTCTGGATTGAATGAACCTGGTCCTAAAGTACGTGCTCTAAACGCTCTAATACTATTTGACCCTCCTACATAAAACTGCTTTGTATAAGGCATTTGTTTAGAATTTCCATAAGCTATCCCTATACCTGCGTGTATTCTACTCACTAACTGTGAAGTTTTACTTAGTCTTAGGTAATGTCTAAAGTCGTGTTCTGTTTTTATATATTGACTAAATGGAACACCTATCAAACTTTTTTCCTTATCCTTATCCACATTAGCCCCCATTAATAATCCTGTGATATTAGCAGACAGATCTAATCCTCCACGATAGTATATTGTCCCTTTTTTAAATTTCTTACTAGTATTTGTATAAGTATAGGTATAAGTAGGACCAAAGGTCAGCTGCTTATCTAATACTCTCTCCAGCGACGGATTACCAGCTGCATACTCCTTATAGTAATCTGTGACATGCCCAGGTTTTACATAGTTAATATCAAATACTTTCAAATCATGCTCTCTAAAAGCACTCTCTTTCCAGAGATATCCCCAAGAAGCTTTAAAAGACTGCAATGAATACAATTGGCTACGTTCCAAATATTCTCCCCCAAGAATAGCACGTGTCTTAGGGATATAAGCACTAGTCGATTGTAGATTAAATGGAGATATAATCTTAGGCCAAGTCAGACTAGTTTCAAGACCTACCTTATATACATTATACCCATTATTAGCCGATGACATTTGGAAATCTGCCCCACCATAAGCAGACACAGAGAACACCTCAGCTCCTTTCATAAAGTTCTTATTGCTCCAGTTCAAGTTTAACTCTGCTCCATTATAACTAGCTGAGTTCATCTTCCCTAACAACTCAAGTCTAATAGCCTTAGGATTATCAGGAGTTAAGAAGTAATAAGCGTTTAATTTATGATTTAAACTATCTGATATCTCGAACTGATTCTTCACAAACTTAAAAACACCTAAACTCACTAACCTATTTAAAGATAAGTTATGATCATTTCTGTTATAGGTATCTCCATGTTTTAAGTGAATCGCTCTATCATAAATAGACGATTTAAACTTTCCTTTAGGATCTACTATTTTAAAATCTTTATATACTTGTGCTGAGTCAAGAGCCTGCATATAGTTCGTATCAGACAGCACATAATCAGAAAATATATAAATATTATCTATCGTATAAGGCTCTAATGCTAACTTAGGTGTATTCTCTTTAATCTTTAAAGCTAAGTCGACCTGATGATGTCCTACACTACTATCTACCTGCACTAATAAGTTATCTGCACTGAAATAATAATATCCTTTATTTTTTAAATAATTATCAAATCTAGTACGTTCATCTTTAATAACATCTAAGTCATAAGCTCTTCCTTTTTTCAATCTTGTATAGGGCATCGCTTTAGACAGCTCTTGTTTGATACCTGTAGAATCCTTTGCAAAGGTAAACTCACGTATTTTATATTGCTCACCAGGGATTACCGTATACTCTGCTCCTTTCTTCTTATCACTTGGTTGAAGTGTATCATAAGTCACATCTACATTGAAGTACCCTTGATTCTCTAATCGATTAGATAGAATAGCCTTATTGTTCTCCATATCTACTTGATCGAATAATACAGGTGGTTCACCTAACTTGTTTCGCATCCATCGACGCACTTTATTACTTTTTTCTGGATCCCCTGCTAGGTTATAAAAAAACAATTTAGGATGCATACCTAACAGTGTCGCATTAGGAATAGGACGTAGCAAACCATGGAGTTCTTCATTCATCTCAGACTTTTGAGACTTAGATAATGAATCACTGTTAATCACTATTTTTCCTCCAGAATACAGATACTCATCTTCTGCCAAATGACGAGTTGTGTTACATGAGAATATAAATAATAGTCCAAGACATCCCGCTAATCCATTATATATTTTACTCTGCTTTAGCTTCATCTCTTAATTGCTTTTTTAATTGTCTTTTATCTTTACTACGTTCAAATAATTCGCGGAATCTCTCATAACTCATCGTTATTATAAACCCGACTCCTGTCTCTACGATTTGTCCTTGAAGAGCTACTTCATAGCGGTTCTTTCTATACACTTTCATTAAGTATCTACCATCTTTTGACAAGGCATATTCTAATTCAATATCTCCTGCTATGTTAGCTGCCTGTTCATTCTGACGGGCATTTCCTTCTACTTCGAAACTACTTCCTACTGTTACTTTTAGTCGATCAGAGAATAAGCGTTTTGACACTGCTACATTTAAATCTGTTCTATTCTCTTTACTTCCTGAAGAATAATCTTCTGATGATTCTAAGTTAAAGTTAAGTTCTACACCTGCGATTAAGTTACCTGCTAAGTTATTCAATTGATCTGATAGTAATCTACTCACACTCTGTCTAGCCATAGACCCTGCACTCATTCCTCCTGCGCTACTCTCAAATGGATTCTCACCGATAAACCTTTTTAATAACAACAACGCAAATACTTGCTTATTTAGTTCAGACTCATTCTGTCTTAACTGTTCTAACTTCGTCTTTGTATTGCTTAGCACATCTCCAGATACACTTGTAATTCCTTCTTTTAACTGTACATCAAAAGATATTTCAGGCTTCAGTAATTCGCCTTCCATCTTTAATAATGCTTGGAATGGTATCTTCTGCTTATACATATTTTGTTGTGTAGGAGATAGACTGCTTAGCTGATTTCCTAATAGATCTATTGGAGCTGTCTTCGTCTCATAGATTGCCGTTAAGTGAAGGTTAGCGTCTGTAGGATCACCTGCCCAGATAATATAACTTCCTTTCTGAATTTCGAATTTTCTCTTCATCATGTTAAATGACAAATCATAAGAACCTTGAGAGAACTCATATCTTCCAGACAATGTTACTTTACCAGACGGATCAATCCCTCCAACTAAATCTGCTTCTCCTTTTAAGATAATTTTATCTCCACTTGACTTATCCATAATCATCGTAAAACTAGCCTCTTTATCTACTTTAATCGAAACAGAAACATCTAGTCCTTTCAACGCTGAGTTGTTAAAATCCTCTTCATACTTCTGCATTTCAGCCAATTGTAAGCTGTGCTGATCTACGAACTCCACAATACCTTCTCTATCTGCTATACTAGGATCTTCTTGTGGTAATACAAATGAGAAATCGGTTTTCTTACCTATCTCAATACCTCCAGTAACAACAGGCTTGTTTAAATCTCCTTTGATCTTTATATCACTGTCAAAAACCAATTTACCATAATACATCTCATTATCTTTAGATGTAGAGTTCACTGCTTTAAAATCAACTGCCTTAATACTCAGATTAAAAGCAAAATCTTGATATGACTTAGTAAGTACCTGACCATCTACCACTAATAGATTTCCATCTGTATCTGTGATACTAAACTTATCTAATTCTATCCCTCTGTTTGTAAAAGAAATCTTTTCGTTAATCTTTCTAAAATCAGCATTTAAATCATTCACATGGAATCCAACATCATTAAAGTTCATAGCTCCTAATATTTTAGGATCTGTAAACTTGCCGCCTATTTTTAGATTACCTGAGAAAAAGCCTTCTGCCTTAGACAACTGATCTTTTGCAAAATACTCTATCGCTGCCATTTGGAACTTAGCCAAGTTCACATTCATATCCATCTCCTGAGTATCAGCATCAGCCCATCCGTCTATAGATATCTTATTCTCACCTCCTTGTAAAGTAATATCAGTTATAAACTTACTCGCACTCTCATTCTTCACTCCTACGTGTAAGTCACCTAACCCTATCTCCATCACCTGTAACTTAGAAATGTCAATATCTGATATAAATCTAAAGTCTGTAGCTAAATCTTTTAAATACACCTCACCGTCAATAAATCCACTAGCCAACAGAACATCTTTCTTAACCATCTTAGTCAACATCTCAATACTAAAATCATTAAACAATATTCTCATTGGACTATTGGCTACTTCGTCCTTAGACTCAATAACTAAAGCACTATCCTCATGTGATAATTTAAAGTCCTTCACATAAAACCCTTCCGGTTTTAATACAAATCTATTCTCTGGTTTGACTACCCACTTTTGATAATCTAGTATAAAACCATCTGGATATAATCTTGCTATCATATCTCCATTCTCAGCACGAACATCTCCAGCGATAAGATAACACACAGCATCTAATTTATCCTTTAAGCTCAGATTATAACTAATCGTATTATCTTTTATTCCCCCTTCTAATGATACTCTTCTAAGCGCCACACTAGCATTCGCCACTCTTTCTACAGACAGCCCATAAGTTAATGCTTCATTGACAGGTTTTAATTCTAAGGCAATATTATTAATCTCATTTTCTCCGTAGATTACTAAGGGTATCAAGCCTTTTAAACTGATATAATCAGTACTCGCATCATACTTACCTGACACCTCTATTGGTTTTAATTCTTTTAGATCAGGTACCACAGAGTGAATAACCGAACTCTCCTTAACCAAGAGTTTATACGTAAAGTAGTTTTTATCTTGCTCCTTTTCCTCTGCTCCATTTTGTTCAGTTACAGTCTTTGTAGCAATTTCTTTTTTAGGCTCTTCTATTGCATAATAGACATCTATTGTCTTCATTAATTCATCTGCTAGTTGAGTGATTTTATACTCTCCTTGCATATTGAAGTCTATTAGTTCAGAAGTCAGTCCTAATGATCTATGAGTATCCTTACTCGTCGCAACGATCTCTATTGGTTGTAGATTATATGCCCTAGAAGCAGACATATAGGACAGTCCTTTTAAAGACACTGTACCATCCAGATCATCAGGCATAATATTAGCTAGTTTCCCTTCTATCGTTCCTTTAAAACTAGCCGGAGCTTCTTCTATACTTAATTTATATAAATCAATATTTTTAAAATCAGCCAATAAGTCTAAGCTAATTCCCTTATCTGTCCACAGCCCACTAGCATCTAATGCAAAGTTTAGATTAGGATCATTGTTAATAGAATGAACAGTATATTTCCCATCCTCAATGGCTCCATCTACTTCAATATTGTTATAACTATACCCGCTATACTCTGCTTTTAAAACATTGATATTTCCTTTTGCGTTTATATTCTTTGGGTCTAGCCCTATCCCACTTACAGAAGCAGACATCGATAGTGTACCAATAGAGTCATTCTTTAAGATTTGACCTAATTTTAGTTCATTGATATTGGCTATTAAAGAATACTTCTCTTTTCCTTTTATGCGTTGATCGAAGAACGCTTTTACATCTGCATTACCTGAAGTCGTTTTAAGGGCTAATTGAGACTGTATCGCCTTCATCCCTCCCTTTACATTACCTGATAGTGATAAGTGCGAAGGAATCTCTATATTCGTTGGCAACACGCCTTTTGGAGCGATACTAAAGATATCCTTAGCAGAAGTCTGAAATTTATTCAGTTTTAAATCTACTATCGCTTTTTCAGGAGTAGTTGCTCCTTTTACATTTCCAACCACATTGATCGTTGTAGATTGTAATCCAGTTAGTAAAAACTGTTCGATAGACAAATCGCCTACTATACCTTTTGCTTTAATATCTACCGCTAAATCTTTATTCGTTAAACTTGTTAACCCTGCCTCTTCAAAAACAGTAGGCATAGCTAGATATACGTCTCTTAATCCTAAATGAGATTCTTTTATTAACACATCCACAGAAGTATCCTCTAGATGCTCTGACAGCTTATTCACATCTTTATAATTCAATGTTACATTAGCATTGAATTTAGAATTAGGAGTTTCTAAAATGAAGTCTTTAATGAAAGTAGTTTGATCCCCGTATAGAAAATAAGTTTTGAACTTATCTAATTGCAATCCACTCTTTTCTTTAAAAGAAAAACCTTCTAAATTTCCTCTGATCACATTAGGCGAAAACTGAAAATCTTTTAAATCAAAGTTAATATCTGTAAATGCAATATGATTAGGGTCTAACCCAAAGGTCAATGCCTTAACGTTATCGTTGTCAAACTTGACATCAATAGAGTTAAGGGCAAACTCCTTTATCCCTAGCTTCCATGGAGCAGATTCATCCACTACAGGAGCAGTCTCCTCTTCTGTTACGGGTGGTGTTGCCTTAATCGTTGTAGGAAATAAATGAACAACAGCCTTAGTATCATCTAGACGGATCTCTTTTAAATCAATCTGTTGATTCTTTAAATCAATTTGCTCAAATGTAGTTTTAAAAGCTCCTAATGCAAGATTAGCATATAACTTGCTCTCCTTATCCTCAAAGACGATATTACTATCTGTCCACTCTATAGTACCTAAATCTACTATAGGCATCACAGAAGTATTTGACTCTTCCTCTATCGGCTCTACCACTAACTGTGCTGCCTCAATAGAAGCCTGAGAAGGCAATTCTTTTTTATAATTTAAGTCTATTCCTGCGATCGCAATCTTAGGAATAGCAAATTTCATCTGCTCTAAATCAAATTGTTTAAAACGCGTAATAAATCTCTTTAACCCAAATGAGACGTGATGACCATCATAATCATCATTATACTTCACCTGGATATCGCTAAGGCTTATCTCACCTACATCTATAGCCATAGAGCTACTGTCCTCTTTATCCTCCTCTTCCTCTGAAGCGAAGGCTTCGATGATATAATCAAAGTTAAAGCGTCCTAGACTATCGCGTTTAACATCTGTCTTTAGTCCATCTAACTGAACACTATTGACATTGACAGAGCTCTTCAGGAGGGCAAATAAGCTAATATCTACACCTAGATAATTAGTATATAACAAAGTATCCTTCTGTTGAGACTCAACATAAAGGTTCTTAACTACTATTTTTTTAGGAAAGGCAATCTCTATCCTATCTAAGGACACAGGGGTACCTATCTTATCCTGTACAAAGGTGATTGCAAAATCCTTCACCTTATTCTGGACAGCAGGTATCTGTATCGCAACGATAAGAAGTAGTAATATTAGAAATAAACTAAGTAAGAACCAGCCCAGTACCTTACCTATTTTAATTGTTATCTTCTTCAAAACAAATTTTTTATACAAAAATAACAAAAATCGTACCTCTCCAACAATGATATTCAAAGGAAAAGGAAAAAACTTTAGGGCAAAAAAAATCTCCAACACGGAGATCTACAATTAAGAAAAAAATGGCAAGCTACCTACATCGCACCGCTACAACCTCGGACCTTTGCTGCGTTCCCACCCTGGAGGATTAAGAGGGAGCTGGTCGTGTAGGACTTGCCACTGCAAATATACAACGGTTTTTTATTTTTCCAAGCTTTTTCAACTATTCGCATTAGATTTGTATATTGTATCAAATTAAAAAATGACAATGAAAAAATATAACATTCTAGTTCCGTTAGCATTAGGAGTAGCTTTTATAAGCTGTTCAAACAAAAAAAATTTAGAAAAAAATGTTTTATCTATTGATACTACTCATCTAAAACAGCTATATAAGGGAAATGAAGACATAAAACTGAGTCTAAAAACTACCGAAAATGCGCAAGTAGACTCTGTAATTTATTACTTCAACGACAAAAAAGTAGGTGCTTCTATCAAAAACGAGGTGTTAAATCTAAACTTAGGTGAACAAAAGTTAGGTAAAACAACGATTAAAGCTGTTGCTTATGCTGAGAATTCGAATAAAGAATTCACTACGAATATAGAAATAACAGCTCCTAAAGAACCTGCTTTTTACAGCTATAAATTAGTAAACACTTATCCTCATGATCAAGAAGCCTATACACAAGGTCTAGAATTCTACAATGGTATTTTATACGAAAGTACGGGGAATGGCGAAGGTGGAGGAACAACGAACACGGGAAGAGGAACAGGTAAGAAAGGAATCTCTAGTGTACGCCAAGTAGATTATAAAACGGGTAAAATCATCAAGATTCACAAACAACCAATGGAGATCTTCGGTGAGGGGTGTACTATCTTAAATGGTAAACTATACCAACTAACTTATCAAAACAATGAAGCTTATGTATTCAATGCAGAAACATTAGCACAGGAGAAAACACTTCCTTATTTTCAGAAGATGGAAGGATGGGGACTTACGAATGATGGTAAGCACCTGTATATGACATCAGGTTCTGAGTTTATCTATAAACTAGATCCAGAAACATTTAAAGAAATAGACAGAGTAAGCGTATATACAGATAAGAATGTTATACCTCTAGCTAATGAATTAGAATGGGTAGATGGTAAGATATATGCTAACTTCTATGGACAGAATGCAGTAGCAGTAATCAATCCTCAAACAGGAGCAATCGAAGCTGTTATAGACTTCAACGAATTACTAAACCTAACTACATATCACGAAGACAGAGATGTAATGAACGGTATCGCTTATAACCCACAAACTAAGACATTCTTCCTAACAGGTAAAAACTGGGACAAAATGTTCGAAGTACAGATTATTAAATAATTTAGGGAACTGAATAAAGGGAACAGAGAACTGGAAACAGAAAACTGGGAACTGGAAACTGGGAACAGGGAACCATAAACTGAAAACAGAAAACAGAGAACTGGAAACAGAAAACTGGAAACAGAAAACTGGAAACAGGGAACCATAAACTGAAAACAAAAAATGCTGACCATGGTCAGCATTTTTTATTATATGAATTTTATTCTTCTTCCCAATAATCACTACCAAAGCCAATCCTAAGAAAATCTAATTGTTCATTATATATAAAGTGAATTCCATGTTCTTCCTCCCAATAACAATCATTATAGTGAATAAAAACAAGTTGTTCATTGGCGTTTAATACTATTCTTACACTATTAGGTGGCGCAACTAATTGCCATAATAATTCTCTATTCACATTAGCTTTTTCTAATACAAAATCCTTTTCATACTCCTCATTATAGTCTTGCCAAGCTACATTAAAAGATTCCTCCAAAGCGCTCATAACAGCTACATAAATCTCATTTTTATTCTTCTGCTCATATTTCTTTATACAATTTATTATTCTCGCCTCCATCCCTTCTCTTGCAAATAATCCTTCTTGTATGGAGATACGACACCCTCGACGAATTCCCCATACTAATGAAGATATAAAACGAGTACTTACCCATTCATAAACATCTTCACTAAAATAAAATTCTAAATCTAAATCGAGTGACTTATACTCCGTCTTTATAGGAGTTCTACTGTCATTTAAGTCTCGTGAAACCCAATTTCCATCTACAGTAAACAGTACTGATAAATGGGTATCAAAGCCTGAAACATCAAATTTAATAGACCATTCTTCTACATCTTCATCCAATAAAACGATAATTTCCACATCTAAACAATCCCAAAGTTGCTGAGGAGATATACCCTCTACTGGTGTAGTGTAAATATATTTTTGTTTATCAAAAGCATACCCCTTCTTTAGTATTAATTGATGATATAAGTAGGTAGTAAACCTTTCAAAATCAACCTTCCATTGTTTAGAAAGAACTTGTTCAACAAATAAATCTACTTGGCTAATTAACTGATTGTTTTCACTTAAGAAATAGTTATCCAAAATAACATCAATAAAAATGCTATCTGCTATTTGTAGTTTATTCTCAAACTTCCAACTTGCAAACTGAATAGGAATCAAATTCCCCAAATACTTAGAATACGTCATATACTATTGATTAATATGATAGACTAAACGGTTTCACAAAAAAACACCTTAACAAAAATCCTCTACTCATACAGACTCACCCCATTCACATCAGTAGTCAGTACATCTGACATATAGTCAAACAATGATCTCATCGCTATAAATGTCTTGATTACTTCCTCTTTAAAATTAGGTGCTAATACCTCTTTATCGGTGAACGAACGCATCACGAGATACTGTTTCTTGCGCAATAAGTCAATAGCGGGATGCTCCTTGTCAAATCCCTTAGGAGCTGTCTTTAGTTCCTCCCCTTGTAATTCTCCAAAATACTGTTGGAATTGCTCCTCTGCTATAATCTCACGAAGTTCACTATCGTCCATAGCGATCTCCTTGCGGATACGCAATAAATCTTCCTTATTAGGCTCCCAAAAGCCACCTCCTACAAAACTTCTACCTGGCTCTATATTCACATAGTATCCTCCTCTAAGCATCGGTTTAGTACGTCCTAAATGCAGTCCAAAATAAGTTTTATAAGGTGTCTTGTCCTTCGAGAAGCGTACATCTCTATAGATGCGATGTACGTGTAATAGGTCTATACTATCATGCTGTAACATCTCATCGTGTACTACTTTAAAGAAAGCCTTCACCTCAGCGAATAATTTATCGAACTCTGGCTTATGATCTGCAAACCAAGGTTTATTATTATTCTGACTTAACGTCACTAAGAAATCTATATGTTCTTTTTTTAACTGTTTCATACTTTATTTTTTAATTCTTGCCAATGAGCCGCTTTCTCTTGAAAACTCATTCTTGCATTTGCTCCACTCGGCGAAGGTAAAGTTAGTAAAGATACTCCCTCTATCTGCCCTATGTATTTATCGAAATATTGTCTTGCCTTTTGACTAGAGAAGACGATTGTACGGATATTGGGATATTCTATCAGTAATCCCTTGATATCGTTAGCTTCTTCTGCTGTGATATCACTGTCTAAGCTACTCTTGCGTTCACAAGACTGCAAGACATCCCATAAGGCTATCCCCTTTCGCTGAAGCAAATCGAGCTTATCCTTATACACATCACTATACTCTTCTCGAAAAACACTAAATAATATCTTCCAAAACACATTCTGCTTATTGCCGTAATACTCCTGAAAGTCTAACGATTTAATACTCGGCATCGTACCCAATATCAACACTTTAGCCTCATCAAACACCACAGGTTTAAAAGAATGTATTCTACTCACTTCACTCATATCCCAAAGATATTAATTTTTATCTCAACGAAATAACTATCAATTCTTTACTGCCTATTTTGCTATAATTTAGAACAACTTCCTAAACTTCATTTTATTTAAAAATTGTTTTAGAGCTCACTCCCTATTTTTGATAAGCCCAGTATTCCTTCTACAACAAAACATTAAAAAAAGCATTTCATTTTTTTTATTTTTCACTAAAAAAGCGTTCTAAAAACGGCTTTAAAATATTTTATATACTCACTTTTTTTCAAAAACACCCTAAAAACAGCTTCTATCACATCAATATTTTAAAAAAGAGGTATATTTTTTTTGCATATAAAAATAATTAAAACACTATATATCAACACATTAAACCAAAACAACATCAAATCTATGAAAACATAAAACAGCTCTTAACCCTAGTGAATACAGACCTTCATTTGATTTCCTTCGACAATACAAGGACAATAACCCGAGAATGGTGGACTAGAAAGGTTATTTGTCCAAGAAATATTCTTTTACTCTCCTCCTATTCTCCTCTGATCTGCTGCAAAAATTCACTAAAGATTCTACTTCAAATAAAATTGAATTAACCCCATATAAAAAGTAAATTGTCTCAAGAGCATTTCTAAATTCACTCCTAAAAGAATGAATATACTTCCCTCTAAACTGAGTGCTTATAGATGTGCTTGTCTATACGCCAAAGGAGATAGACCTGTAGATTTTTTAAAATAACGACAGAAACTTGTCGCATCTAAGAAGTGAAGCTCATCAGCTATTGTGTAGATAGGTTTATCCGTTGCGATAAGGTAAGACTGCGCTTGAGTGAGTACTAGCTCATTAATAATCGCAGACACTGTCTTGCCCGTCTGCCTGCGTACCAAAGTCGTTAGATACTTAGGAGTGAGCTTTAGTTGATCAGCGTAGAACTGTATTGTGCGCTCAGTTAAATAATGCTGATGAACCAAATTATACAGTCTAAAAACAGTTGTTTCTTTCTTCGAACTTGGCTTCAACTTTACCTCATCTTGTTCATAAAATCGGTTAATATGAGCGATTAAAGAATACAGTAAATACTTCATCGCATCAGGATAAAACACAGATGCATCTGTACTGCGATTGGCCAACAACAACTGATAGTAATCTATAAACACTTTTTGATCTCCCTCATTCAGATGAATAATAGGGTGTCTCACCAACTCGTTTAAAAACTGATAGTTAGTAGGTAGAATAAGATCCTTAATACTATCCAGATCAAACAGCACACATAGATACTTCCCCTTGTTTTCTGTAGTAGGAATAGAGAACAAACGCTGTGGAAATACCGTCAATAGAGAACCTACAGAGAACATCTCTGTTTGGTTGTCAACTTTGAGCTCATTACTTCCCTCCATACAATAAGACAACAATATTCCTTTCTCTCTATATGCGGTAGTAGAGAATAAAGAAGGAATAATACGATCCGATGTTATAATCTGAATAGGGAAATGCTGACTCATCACACAGTAGTTAATAAGTCAAAGTTAACAATAAAAACAACTTATTGCACATTTATAAAACAATACTGTCAATAGATAAACGAGGTCTTATTCAGAACTTTGCAGCAAATAAAAAAGAAATATGATCAGTAAATCAGTAATTATAAAAGATACATCTTATACCTTATATATCAACTATCAAGATGATGAACAAAAACGAAAAGAGTTCAATAGAATGTGTCAGGAGGTATGGGAGTTCGACTTCGAAGGATATTACCAATCGGGGTATTGGGGAGAGGATTGTATCGTGTATTCTTTATTCCAAGAAGATAAAATAGTCGCACATACGACTTTAAGCCTATTCGAAATAACGAAGGATAATAAAACGTATAGAGCAGGACAATTAGGTACCGTGATGACAGACTCTGCCTATCAAAACAAAGGTTTATCAAGGTTCTTATTAGAATATATAGAAGCAGAATATAAAGACATCGTAACAGGTTACTTTTTGTTTGCAAATGATACAGTATTGGACTTCTACCCAAAATTTGGATATGTGCCTGTAGAAGAGTATCAAGCAACACTAAAGGTGAAAGCAAAACCTTCTAGTCTATCGAGTTTAGAGAAATTAGATTTAGATAACCCTACATCGCTTGCTCTATTTGAGGAATATGTCAAAAATGGATATACCTATAATAGGCTAAATACTAAAAATGTAGGGTTGGCTTTCTTTTATTGTTATGCTAATTTAGATTTTGGTTTTAAAAACTCTATATATTACAGCAGAGCCTTGGATACCATTATCATCTATGAACAAGAAGAAAGTGAACTGACAATCTATTCTATTTATCAAAGAGATCACGATGCCAAACAACTCGATGCGATAATAGATGCATGCTGTACAGAAGAGACACAGACTGTCTATTTTGCGTTTAGCCCTGAGATAGCACATGCTACTTATAGCCTATATAAAGAAGATGACGATATCACACTGATGGTGACAAAAGAGCTAATAGACTTATTCTCTGACCAGAAGACTATGGTAGCTTCGCTATCACATACATAAATACTAAATAGTTAGGGATAAATAAGAAAGGCAGTACGATTGTATTTCGTATTGCCTTTTTGTTTTATTTATACTTTACTGCCAGTACATCTTGTGCTTGTAGGATAGCCATAGCATTCATCTCTTTCAATCCATGCTCATGAACATATCTCAATACTTCAGACAAGAAGTTCATACTAGTCTGTATAGCTACTTCTATGGTACGCCCCTTCGTCAGCTGTGCAGCAAGTGTACCTGTGAATAAATCTCCCGTTCCTACTACTTCTACAGGTATATTATCAGCATAAAAATGAGTCAACTTACCTTCATTAATCAAGATGACTTCTACTTGATGATTAATATTCTCTTTCATTTCGGCTGTAGTCAAAACAATGGTTTTAGAAGACAATACCTCATCTGTCTGTACTGCTTCTAGTAGTTCTTGCTCATTCGTTATACGTTTGCCTAAAAGGTATTCTAATTCGAAGTGATTAGGAGTCAAGATATCACTTAGCGCTAATAATCGTTCTTTAGAATAATCTGCCTGCTCTTTAGGTATATACAACCCATCTGTACGCGTATCTCCAAACACTGGATCATAGATATAGGTGATGGTATGCTGTGCTTTTAATTGCTTAATGAACTGCGCTGTTGCATCTATTATCTCTTTGCTCTTTAAGTATCCACTTACTACATACTGCGTAAGTTGTGCTGTGTTAATTTCTAATACTCCACGAGCCAGCTTTTCGAATAATTCTTTAGGTACAGCCTCTCCATAATAAACAGGCTTATCTGTGTGACTTGATAAAAGAATGGTAGGCATCGCTACACAATTAATTCCGTGAAGCTGTATAGCAAAACTAGCTGAGTTATTCCCCACATACCCAGTAGAGACAGTACTCTGTATGGATATAATATGAGGTTCTATTGTGTTATTTGTCATGATAATGAAATGAGAAAACACTTCTATACTCTTGTCTATTTACTTCCATAAGACAAGGAAAATATACATCTGTGCTTCTTAAATTATTTTTGACAAAAATACAACTATAATCAGCAAGCGAGATAGTCCAGTTTAAAGAAAATTGATTAAAATAACACCAATAAAAAAGCAGACTGAAATCTGCTTAATTCTATCCTATGGTATAAGACGTTCTACTTTTAATTGTTCGAATAGTTCAGTGAAAGAGTCTTTTGTTGGTTTAAAAGTTGTAAAGCCTAACTTCCTACTCTTAGACATATCAGTAATGACTTCTATAGGACGACCTAAATCTGCGTCTGTATGCCATGGAGAGACTAATGTATCAAGATCCATTGCTTGTAGTTTATGCTTCGCTATAATAGTCTGCCATACCTCACTCTTCTGTAACAAGGTTGCTTCTAATGGTCTGATAGTATCCTTATACCCTTCAAAAGGTATGTCAAAATAATTAGCTATTTCTTCCCATAGCCACTTCCATCTAAACACATCTCCATTGGTAACATTGAAGGCTTGATTCTTAGCTGTAGCAGTAGTGGATGCCCATACTAACTGTTTTGCTAATACGCTTACATCTGTTACATCTGATACCCCATTCCACTGTGCTTCTGATCCTGGCCAAACCATAGGAAGTCCTTCTTCCTTACATATACTCGCATACACAGCAAGTGTAATTCCCATATTCATCAGATTACCTACTGCATGCCCTATCAAAGTATGAGGTCTATGTATACTCCAAGTAAAACCGTCTCGCTCAGATGCTTTATACACTTCATCTTCTTGAGCATAATAGAAATTCTCTAATTCTAATCGAGGGTGTTCTTCTCTAACAGGGGTAATAGGTAAGATACCTGACTTCACATAAGATTCAAAGGGGCCTAAATAATGTTTTAATCCAGTTACTAAGGCTACATGCTTTACGCTCTGTTTAGAAGATAATACATCTAGTAAATTCCTAACTAAAGTAGCATTGATAATAATATTCTCTGCCTCTGTATCCTTACGCATCCAGGTGGTAAAGTAAACATGGGTAGGAGCTATATCTTGTAAGGCTATAGCTAAACCTTCTCTATCTAATAAGTCTGCAGCAATGGGAATGACTCCGTCTACAATTCCTTTTGGATTTCTTGCTAATCCATATACTGTCCAATCTTGAGCGATAAGTTCTTTTGCTAGATTACTACCAGCAATACCACTAACGCCTACTACTAATGCTTTATTCTTCATGATTCATTTCTTTGAAGACAAAGCTAAAGCAAGTAAAATAGCTGTGCATTGACCTAAGATAAGTCAATCCCTTGATCTAGATCAAGTAGATTACTTCATTTTTTTCTTAATACGGCTAACTGTTTCTGGAGTTAGACCTAAATAAGAAGCCAAAAGATGCTGTGGAATACGGTTGACTAAGTCTGGATAACAAGTAATGATTTGCGCATATTTCTCCTCTGCATTATAGGCTATATTACTCAATATACGTCTATCTTTATTCGCTAAGCTACGTTCATAAAGTATTCTAAAGTAGTTACTCATCACAGGCATATCTATCACTATTCTATCATAGTCTTCCTTACTTATAAGCAGTAATTCTACTTCTTCTAAAGCATCAATGTTCAATACTCCTTTTTAACCAGTAAAGAAACTATAAGAATCTGCCATCCACCAGCCTTCCCAACCAATGAAGTTAATATTCTCTACTCCTTTTTCGTCTATCACATAAGACTTCAGTACTCCTTTCGCAACAAAAGCCATGTGCTTACACACGTCTCCTTCTTGCAATAAGTATTGCTTTCTCCTTAGTTTTTTAACTGTAAAATAATCTTCTAAACGAACCGTTTCTTCTGTGGTCAAGTGTACTTTTTCTTGAATGTGTTGAATTAATAGGTCAAACATAATAAGTCATATAACATCATATCAACAAAATTAAGTTTTTTAAAACTGCTTTTGATTACCTTTAGCTATTCATTATAACATTATGCCGATTGTATCTCAACAAAATTTACTTATTCCTTATCCACAAAAAGTAGCACTCTCTATACAGTTTGACTATGCTATCGTGGATATACATAACAGTTTTGATTACTTAGAGGAATTATGGGAAGACATTGTGACTACTATATCTAATGCTATTACAGACAGTGGAATTACTATATTAGAAGGCACTACCGATATTAATGATAACTATACGATTATTGCCTATAATTTAGTAATATTGGCTGTTCCTCCCTATATAGACTTTACCTTTATTTATAACGATTTGTATGATGTCGACTTACCTAGTTCATTTCTAATAAGTACTCCTAATTATTACAACAAGGAGATAAAAGACATTTTACTACAAACAAAATAACGATGATAAAACCAATTGATATTACCGACTTACCCCAGACTTTACATGTATTAGAAGAAGTAAAACAACATATGCTCAGCCAAGGTATTGATCAATGGGATGAATCTTATCCTAATAAAGATATTATCTCTAATGACATTCAAAAGAAGCAAGCTTATATCTATACAGAAAACGAACAGATCTTAGCCTATATGGTCTTAAACGAAGAATATGATGTAGAGTATAATGATCTTCGTTGGACTAGTCCTACTCCATTTATTGTTATCCATAGATTATTTGTCAGTCCTAAAGCACAAGGTAAAGGGATATCTAGTAAGATGATTCTATTCGCAGAACAATACGCCAAAGACAATAACTATGCATCTATTCACTTTGATGCATATACACTAAATACTACTGCTAATGCGGTTTACACTAAAAAAGGTTATCAATTAGTAGGTACAGTTCAGTTTAGAAAAGGGGTGTTTAATTGTTATGAGAAAGAGGTGTGATATATAAAAGTCCTGAACAGATTGTTCAAGGCATTTCTCTTACTATTCATTCCACTTAAATTTATAAGTATAATCAATATCCATTTCTTGATTAGCACGTAATATTCTAATTTTATTTACTCCTTTATTTCTTTCAATCTGTTTAAAAAATTCTTTTATATCACAGTGTGACAAAGGAAGTTCTAGATCATTTATTTTCAATACCACATCCTCTATTTGGAGTAAATCATTATCAGAATTAATTGAGTTAACATAAAAACATCCATTGTCATTTAAACCTAATGTAAAGCCTTTAAATATTTCCTCTTCCGCGCAATAAAACTTATTATCTATTTTTTTTAGGTAAATTATTTTATTATAAAAATCAATGTAAGTATGGTATTCTTTTATAAACTGAAAGCCAATATTATTAAGCAAATTATCTTCAAGTATAAAAGACTGTTCTTTAATTTCAAGATTACCAAGCTTTATAGGTGCATTAGCCAAATATATTTTTTTATTAATTGTTTTTTCAAGTCCATATACCCCTCTTCTTCCTTCGCTATAGACAACTTTATTTTTATAATTACTAACAAATTTCTCCATCTTAATATTAGGAATAGCTAAATATCCTGTACTTCCTGTATCAAATAAGAGTTGTGTCTTAATCCCATTAACTATTGCAGTTATACTAGGTCGTCCATTATTATCTTTTGATTTATATTTATGCTTTGTATGTGTATCAAATACTTTTTTGTCTAACATCTTATGATTATACAATTTAATATGCTGTCCAATAGGATCTATTTCAATTATATAATTTTTCAACATATGTATTCCTATTATTCCATGTAATTTCACATCACACATAAAATGATGTTGTTGACTCATATTATCATTATTTATCCCTATTACATTATTAAATACTTTGCCAGAGATAGTTAATCTATCCAAACTAACTAACGATTCTTGAGCTTCTTTATTAGAAATATCACTTAGTGTTATTTCTCTAATAACATTTTTTACATCAAAATATTTTTTATCAAATAGAGCAACAGCAGCTCCTGTATCAAATAAAAAATCGTATTCCTTCCCCTCTACCTCTACTTTAATAATAGGCCAACCATTCTTTTCCTCATAAGGAATAGTCAATACTTGAGCATAAGAAACAAAAAAACCATACATCAAGAATAACAGCAGATAAATACTTTTAATTTTCATAAGGATATTTTATTAAATTACAGATAATCAATATAATAATAAATACTCATTAAAAAACAAATAAATCAAAAAAAACCGAGCCTTTACAGACTCGGTTTACTATTATTTCTCTGATATTCTTCTCTATCTTCATTGACATACATCTTATGAGGAGATTGCTTAGTATGAAAGATATCCAGAATAACAATATTCTCTTCAGTTACCTCATATAGAATTTTATACTCATAAACTAAGAGATACCTTCTCTCGAATCGACTATACATCATACCTTCTTTCTGTCCTAAATAGGGAAAATCAATTAACTGCTTGATTGCTTTAATAATATTATCCTTTACCTCTTTAGCCTTGCTTACACTGACATGATTAACATAATAGAAGTATATATCCCTTAATTGACTGGCTGCAAAATCAGATAATATTATTTTCATACTACTACCATTTAGTACTCATCTCTTCTACTTCCTCTAAGGTATAATACCTTCCCTCCTCATAGTCTTTACGAGATATAGCTAATCTGCTCTCTAATTCCTCTTCTGTCATAGGTAAAAACATCTCCTCTTCCACTCGTTTCAGAGCATTGACATATTCATTTATCTGGTCGATCAATGCCTCATCGTGAATATCCATAAGGGATTTAACTATCTGCTGTCTCTTTACCTCTACACTCATAACTAATTCATTTACAACACAAAGTTACACAAAATAAATAAACACATTCCTCCCTAACTATAAATTTACCACATAAAAAAACCGAGCCTATACAGACTCGGTTTCTCTCTTTACAACTATATAAGTGGGTTTACTTCACTTCTTCGTATTCTACATCTTGTGTACCATCAGCATCACCACCTTGGTTTGGCTGTCCTTGTTGAGGACCTGCTTGACCACCTTCAGCTTGTGCTTTGTACATTTCTTCAGATGCTGCTTTCCAAGCTTCGTTAATTTTGTCTAACGCTGGTTGGATAGTATCTAAGTTCTTAGTTTCAAAAGCTGTTTTTAATTCAGCTAAAGCTCCTTCGATATTAGATTTATTTCCTTCAGATAATTTATCTCCGAACTCTTTTAATTGTTTTTCTGTTTGGAAAATCATAGCATCAGCTTCGTTGATTTTCTCTACAGTTTCTTTTGCTTTTTTATCAGCATCAGCATTGGCTTCAGCTTCTTTTTTCATTCTTTGGATTTCTTCTTCAGTTAATCCAGATGAAGCTTCGATACGAATATCGTGAGATTTACCAGTTCCTTTATCTGTAGCAGATACTTTGATAATACCATTAGCATCGATATCGAAAGTTACTTCGATTTGAGGCACTCCTCTTTGTGCAGGTGGTAAACCATCTAAGTGAAAACGACCGATTGTTTTGTTATCATTAGCCATTGGTCTCTCTCCTTGTAATACGTGGATTTCAACCGATGGTTGGTTATCTGCAGCAGTAGAGAATACTTGAGATTTCTTAGTTGGAATAGTTGTATTAGATTCGATTAATTTAGTGAATACACCTCCCATAGTTTCAATACCTAATGAAAGTGGAGTAACATCTAATAATAATACATCTTTTACATCTCCAGTTAATACACCTCCTTGGATAGCAGCACCGATAGCTACAACCTCATCAGGGTTAACTCCTTTGTGTGGTTTTTTACCAAAGAATTTCTCTACTTCTTCTTGGATTCTTGGGATACGTGTAGATCCACCTACTAAGATTACCTCATCGATATCTGATTTAGATAAACCAGCATCTTTTAAAGCTTTCTCACAAGGAATCATAGAACGACGTACTAAATCATCTGATAATTGCTCAAATTTAGCTCTTGTCAATGTTTGTACCAAGTGTTTTGGTCCTGAAGCAGTAGCTGTTACATAAGGTAAGTTAATCTCTGTTTGTGTAGCAGAAGATAACTCAACTTTAGCTTTCTCAGCAGCTTCTTTTAAACGTTGTAATGCCATAGCATCTTTACGTAAATCTACTCCTTCAGCAGAATTAAACTCATCTGCTAACCAGTTGATGATTACGTTATCGAAGTCATCACCTCCTAAGTGAGTATCTCCATTAGTAGATAATACTTCGAATACACCGTCTCCTAACTCAAGGATAGAGATATCGAATGTACCACCACCTAAGTCATATACTACTACTTTTTGATCTTTTCCTGTTTTGTCTAATCCGTATGCTAACGCAGCTGCTGTAGGCTCGTTAATAATACGTCTTACTTTTAATCCTGCAATCTCTCCTGCCTCTTTTGTCGCTTGACGTTGTGCGTCATTAAAGTAAGCTGGTACAGTAATAACTGCTTCCGATACTTCTTGTCCTAAGAAATCTTCAGCTGTCTTTTTCATTTTTTGTAGTGTCATCGCAGAGATTTCTTGTGGCGTATATAAACGTCCATCGATATCTACACGTGGAGTATCATTATCTCCTTTTACTACTTGGTAAGGTACTGCTGTTGCTTCTTTTGCAGCCTCACTATATTTCTCTCCCATAAAACGTTTGATAGACGCAACTGTTTTTGTTGGATTAGTTACAGCCTGACGTTTTGCAGGATCACCTACTTTAATCTCTCCACCTTCTACGAATGCTACGATAGATGGTGTAGTTCTTTTTCCTTCAGCGTTTGAGATTACTACTGGCTCATTACCTTCCATTACAGATACACAAGAGTTCGTAGTTCCTAAGTCAATACCAATTATTTTACTCATAATATTTTCTATAGTTTATTTTTATACTTAATTCTTTGTCGTGAGCTTCATGCTCGGTTACTCTTAAACAATCTTTATGCCAACAGAAAAAATTGAATACTTTGTCTGTTTTTACGTCATTTTATCTTTTAAACAATGTCATATTGTCATTTACACCTCTTTTAAATAAGAAATAAGCATACATAACGTCAGTATATACTGACAATGATACCTCTCCTTAAAAAGCCCTCTCCTTAAAAAACACATCACTTACTACTCCTACTTAGTAATCAATACAAGAAACATAAAACAACTATATAATTATCTATCCACATAATTCCCTTCCCATCTTGCGTTAAATAAATCTCTAAAAGTTGTCTCTGATTAGAATTTAGCTATCTTCGTATTATTAAATCACTACTATTTTATGGAATGTATTTCTGTATTTGATATGCTCAAAATCGGTGTAGGACCATCTAGTTCGCATACTTTAGGTCCTTGGAGAGCCGCTGAGCTTTTTTTAAAAGAATTGCGTGATCGCAATATCTTTGACCAAGTTTCTTCTCTGAAAATAGATTTATTTGGTTCACTTTCTCTTACGGGAGTAGGGCACGCTACTGACTTAGCTGTCATGTTAGGACTAAGTGGAGCTGATCCAGAATATGTCCCTGTCGAAGACATTAGTGGTATTATTGATCATATTAATGCTTCACAGTCTTTATTATTAGGAGGAACAATGCCTGTAGTGTTTAACCCTAAGGAAAACATTGTATTTAATAGAAACTTCCTCCCTTTCCATGCTAATGGAATGACATTTACTGTACAATATGGTGAACATGAACTATATGAATCTACCTTTTATTCTATCGGTGGAGGATTTGTAGTAAAAGAAGAAAACCCTGATAATCAAGAGAAAGAAGAGATCAAAGCTACTTTCCCTTTCCCTATAGAAAAAGCTACGGAATTATTAGCCTACTGTAAAGAGCAGAATATGTCTATCTCTGAATTAGTATATGAAAATGAAAAGTCTATACGTTCAGAAGAAGAGATACATAATGAGTTATTACGCGTGTGGAATACCATGCTAGAGTGTATGTATATCGGATGTCATACAGAAGGTATATTACCAGGAGGCCTTAACGTACGTAGACGTGCTTATGACACTCATTCTAAACTGAAAGGAGACCTCCCTTATAACACACCTCAAGAATGGTTACAGACTATTCGTAAGACAAAGGTTTACTTTAGACAGATATTGAAATGGGTAAGTTGTTTTGCCTTAGCTGTTAATGAAGTGAATGCTTCTCTTGGGCGTGTAGTGACTGCCCCTACTAATGGTAGTGCAGGAGTTATACCAGCGGTATTAATGTATTATCTAGTTATAGAGAACCATAAAGCAGGCGATAAAGAAATCAAACAGTTCTTAATGGTAGCTGGCGAAATAGGTAGTATCTTTAAAAAGGGAGCTACGATATCTGCTGCTATGGGAGGATGCCAAGCAGAGATTGGGGTTTCTAGTGCAATGGCTGCTGGTGCCTTATGTGAGCTAATGGGAGGTACTCCAGAACAAGTAACTGTAGCAGCTGAGATAGCTATGGAACATCACTTAGGACTGACATGTGACCCTATCGGAGGTCTAGTTCAAGTACCTTGCATAGAAAGAAACACGATGGGCGCTATTAAAGCTATTAATGCAGCAGAGCTTGCTTTAGATACTGACCCTAAGAATGCAAAAGTTCCTTTAGACAAAGTAGTCAATACAATGTGGGAAACTGCAAAAGACATGAATAATAAATACAAAGAGACTTCAGAAGGTGGTCTTGCTGTAGCTGTAAACTTATCAGACTGTTAAACAGATGAAACAAACGATTGGAATATTGTGTTTCCTAGTCTCGGCCTATGCTTTAGGACAGAGTCAACTCTATGTATCTACACCCACTGTAGCTTACAACGATGCTAATGGTACTACTCAGATAGGAGTCTATACACGTGGTGCTTATTTAGAAAATATAGAAAAAATAAACAAAGATGTATTCAAGGTAACTAATGCTTATGCAGAAGAGACTTATATTTTAGATATTAATAATCTAAAAAAAACGCTCTCAGCAGAAGATACATCAGAAGCCTCTCCTAATCCGATTATAGACTTTGATGATTATTATGGAAGTCCTCACTTATTCACAACAGTAGGTGGACTGAAGGTAAGAAAAGCTCCTAATCATCAAGCAGAAGTATTAGAGACACTGTACACAGGTACACCATTAGCCATAGATTACTACCCTTATGATAAAGAAGCTTGGGTAAAAGTATCTCACTTAGGAAATACAGGCTATGTACCAGTGAAATATTTAGGTAAAAGACCTAACCTAAACAATCTAATAACAAATTATAAAAAAGCTACTGATCCAAAAGATCAAAAGAGATTTATCCAACGTATCGTAGAGCTTGGTTGGAATAGTAGCCAAGATGAAACAGCACTAGCACTAGGAGTTTTTGCTGAATATGCGGACAAAAATAACCGTCCAGAAAAAGCAACCATCGCTAGACTACAAGCAGAAGTTCTAAAAGTGTCTCCTAATAATGAAGAAATAGCTGACAAAATAGAAAATATGCTAAACCAACAACTATTCGGTTTTACGTTAAATAATGTGTTAGAACCAAGAAAAGGTTTTAGCTTAGCCACATTAGAGAAAAGTCTAGGGAAGATAAAAGAGAGTTATTCTAACTTAGATGATTGTGCTCTAGGAGACTATGAGAGCAATATAATATTCCATACAGCTGAATGTATTGGACATGATGTCAATAAAACATATAAGTTAAGAATAATAGAAATAAAAAATGATGCTGGATTCAAGATCAACAACAGCATCGTGAATGAAAATACAACAGAAAAAGAATTTTTAGAAATAGGAAAAGGCCTTATTAATACAATTCTTCCTTTAGAAAAAGCGTATCAGATAGCAGCTGGAGATATGGTATACCAATTTTCATTTGCAGAAGGTAAGCTGAGTAAAGTAGAATTGATTTACTTCTGCTAATTCTCTTCTTTTTATTCTGAAATAACAATTTTACAATAACCCAAAAAAACAAGAAAAATGTCTGTAGCAAAAAAAGACTATAAAAAAGTGACAACTAAGTCGCTAATAGATATGAAAGCCAACGGAGAGAAAATATCAATGTTAACATGTTATGACTACTCTATGGCTAAAGTATTAGAAGCAGGTGGAGTTGACGTAATGCTTGTAGGAGATTCTGCTAGTAATGTAATGGCTGGTCATGAGACTACTCTACCGATTACATTAGATCAGATGATCTATCACGCACAGTCTGTAGTACGTGGAGCTGACAGAGCGCTAATTGTTGTGGACTTACCTTTTGGTTCTTACCAATCTGATCCTAAAGAAGCATTGCGTTCAGCTATTCGTATCATGAAAGAAAGTGGCGCTCATGCAGTAAAGATGGAAGGTGGAGAAGAGATTAAGGACGGTATTAAACGTATCTTAGATGCAGGTATCCCTGTGATGGGCCACTTAGGACTTACTCCTCAGTCTATCTATAAATTTGGTACTTATACCGTAAGAGCTAAAGAAGAAGAAGAAGCTAATCAGCTGATCAAAGACGCTAAAATGTTAGAAGAGATAGGGTGTTTTGCTCTTGTACTAGAAAAGATTCCTGCTGCTTTAGCAAAGAAAGTTGCTGAGAGTATTTCTATCCCTGTTATCGGTATCGGTGCTGGTAATGGTGTAGATGGGCAAGTATTAGTAGTACATGATATGATAGGACTTACTCACGAATTTAGCCCTAAATTCTTACGTCGTTATATGAACATTTTTGAAGATATGAAAAATGCAGTATCTCAATATGTTGAAGATGTTAAGTCTGTTGATTTTCCGAATGAAAACGAACAGTATTAAGAAAGCTTACTTATTTAAAATACAAAGAATATCCTTTTTACATATAAAAAGGATATTTTTGTTTCAAATTATTACAAATGAAGATTGTTTCTACACCCGAAAACCTACAAGTATTACATGAAGATAATCATATCATCGTCATTAATAAACGCGTAGGCGATATCGTACAAGGTGACCAAACAGGTGATATGCCACTAAGCGAAATAGTAAAATTATACTTAAAAAAGAAGTACAATAAACCTGGAGAAGTTTATCTAGGCGTAGTACATCGCTTAGACCGTCCTACTTCTGGATTAGTAGTATTTGCAAAAACATCTAAAGCACTGAGTCGCTTAAACGAATCATTCAAGAACAGAGAAACACAAAAAACGTATTGGGCAGTAGTAAAAGATGCTCCCCCTAAAGTAGAGGACACATTAGAGCACTTCCTAGTTAGAAACCCTAAGAACAATACTTCTAAAGCACATAATAAAGAAGTCCCTAATAGTAAAAAGGCAAAGCTAACCTATAGAATGTTTCACCAACTAAAGACCTATTCTACTCTAGAGATAGATCTATACACAGGACGTCACCATCAGATAAGATGCCAGCTATCAGCTATAGGTTGCCCTATTAAAGGAGATCTAAAATATGGAGCAGACAGAAGTAATCCTGATGGAGGTATTCACTTACATGCTCGTAAGCTTACCTTTATCCATCCAGTGACAAAAGAAACACTTACTATAGTAGCTCCTACTCCTGATGAAGTAATATGGAATAATATAGAACCAAAATAATACAAAAAGCTATTCATTTCTGAATAGCTTTTTGTATTTCTATAATCTCCTATTGGTCAACTTCGTATCTTCGCTATAAATTATAAAGTATGCAAATAGAAAAGAAATATAGCTATACACAGCTGACTGATGACACCATACTCGCTTCTACACTATCTAATACTGACGAAATAGTGATGGTACTGAGCAATGGAGATGTAACAAGACATAACTTTCAGACAGACAAAACTACCCTAGTATCTACTTTACAAGATAGTATGGGGTATACAGATGACGGATTTGACCTCACTGCTCCTATTTCTATCTATACTTTAGATGATATTATCGTTATCGTAAACGACTTTAAACGTCATGGTTATATCATTAATCCTAAACAAGAATACCGACTACATCTATGGAGAGGGGATTATTACGCTAATATTACGAAGTACCCTATCGCACTGTATAAAGATGCTAATGAAATACCTCATATCATCTATGCGGATGATTGGAACCATGTACAAATCATGAATTTAGATACTCGTCAAGTACTAACTGCTGCTAAATCTTTAATAGAAGACGCTGCAGAAGAGAAGCATATCGAGTTTTATAAAACTCATAAAGAACACAATAAACTAGCTTGGCCGAGCACCTATGATTATTTCTATGGTAAGTTACTATTATCTCCTAATCATCAATACTTCGCAAGTGTAGGATGGGTATGGGGTTCTTTTGATTGTATCAATGCTTATGATGTCTGTAATTTTATCACCAACCCTAGAATACAAGATATCATCGTTCATGGAGGAGAACATGAATCAAGACAAATATGCTGGGTAAGCAATAATATTCTTGCCGTAGAACACAGCCCTTATACAGAAGAAGAGGAAGAAGCAACAGAGGATACCTTAGATGAAATACACCTTTACCTATTGGAAAAAAACAAAGCTACCTTATTAGATAAAATACAACTACAACATAAAGGTATCCAATACAACGCTATGTACTTTGACGCTATACTCGATGCTTTCGTATTAGTTAACTTAGATGAAGGGGTATATATCGTATCTAAGATAGGAGAAGTACTTTATCAAGATGATACTATTCGTACTTATACATATAACACTACCGCTCAACAGTTCTTATCATGTAATGAAAAAGGCGTATCCATCTATGACCTAAAGTTATAATAACACTAAGCATACTACATCAATATAAATTATTATAAAAAAACGAATCCCATTTCATAGATAAGTAAAAAATATTATCTTCACTTTTTACATAATTTTTTGATAAATGAATGATAAGCCTAAAAAAAGTTTAGTAGATAAGTTTTTATCTAGTGTTGAAAAGATTGGTAATATGTTACCTCATCCAGCAACTCTGTTTGCTAGTTTTGCTGTATTAGTTATTATAGCCTCATGGATAGCCAGTTTTTTCGATCTCTCCGTACTCCATCCAGGTACTAAAGAAGAGATAAAATCATTCAACCTAGTAAGTGCAGAAGGATTACACATGATTCTTTCTAAAATGGTTACTAACTTTACTAACTTTGCTCCTTTAGGTACGGTACTAGTCTCTTTACTAGGTATTGGTATTGCAGAAGGTTCTGGATTAATAGGAACTATCTTAAAAAAGATTGTACTATCCTCTCCTAAGAAGCTACTGACATTCGTTATCGTATTTGCAGGCATACTTTCTAATACGGCTAGTGAAGTAGGTTATGTTTTATTAGTACCCTTAGCTGCTATCATATTCTTAGCAGCAGGTAGACATCCTATAGCAGGACTAGCAGCTGCCTTCGCAGGAGTATCAGGAGGATATAGTGCTAACTTATTATTGGGAACTATAGATCCGCTATTAGCAGGATTATCAGAAGAAGCAGCTAGAATTATAGACCCTGCTTATGTAGTTAACCCCGCTGCGAACTATTACTTTTTATTTGTATCTACCTTCATTATTGCTATTCTTGGTACATGGGTTACAGAGCGCATAGTCGTACCTAGATTAGGAGAATACACAGGAGATGAAAAAGCAATTTCTATAGATCCTTTAACAAAAGAAGAAAAGAAAGGCCTAATCTATGCCTCTATAGCAGGTTTTTTATTCACTGTATTTATACTAGGAGGTCTGATCCCAGAGAGCGGTTATTTAAGAGGTACTGATGGTGGGATTTTGAAGTCTCCTTTTATGTCAGGTATTGTTGCTTTATTATTTATTGGAGCTGCCCTAGCAGGTATCGCTTATGGTATCGGAGCTAAAACTATCAAAAACGATACAGATGTAATGAAAGGAATGTCAAAAGCGATGGAAACTTTGGGGTCTTACATTGTTTTAGTGTTCTTTGCAGCTCAGTTCGTTGCTTATTTTAATTGGACTAATCTAGGGTTAATCTTCGCAATAGAAGGTGCAGAAACACTACAGAAATCAGGTTTAGGAGCTATTCCACTGATGCTGATGTTTATTGTAGTCTCGGCCTTAATTAACCTAATTATGGGAAGTGCCTCTGCTAAATGGGCTATTATGGCACCTGTATTTATCCCTATGTTCATGTTATTAGGGTATTCTCCAGAACTAGTCCAAGTGGCTTACCGTATAGGAGATAGCGTTACTAATATTATCTCTCCGATGATGAGTTATTTTGCCTTAATTGTTGCCTTTATGCAGCGTTATGACAAAAAAGCAGGTATAGGAACTATCGTCTCTACGATGCTTCCTTATACTATTGTATTCTTTATCGGTTGGTCTATTATATTTGTGATTTGGTTACTTCTAGAATTACCTCTAGGGCCAGGAGCACAACTATTCTATACTGCACAATAAAACACTAAGAGCTAACTTTATAAAGTTAGCTCTTAGTGTTTATACTATTTACGCTTCTGTTGCAATAGGTTTATTACTTCTAGACCATTCACTCCACGAGCCCACATATAGCTTAGGCGTCGGGATACCAGCTGCTGTGATGGCTAATAGAGTGTGACATGCTGTAATACCAGAGCCACAGTGTACTGCTCTATTCTCTAACGGATAATCTTGTAGAATAGCAGTGTACTTCTCTCTTAACTGTTCTTCTGTCAAGAACATCCCCTTCTCATCTAGATTAGACATAAACGGAACATTGATAGCTCCTGGTATATGCCCTGCCACTGTGTCAATAGGTTCTGTTATCCCTTTGTATCGATTTGCCTCACGTACATCGATCACTACATAATCCTCTCGCCCTACATTCGTCTCTATTTCATGAATATCAGCTAGTGGTAGTTGCCACTCCGTTACAGGGTACACTCCTACTTCACTTGCTTTGACCACATTATTATTGCTTGGAAAACCTACCTGCTGCGCAGCACTCATTCCACCACTTAGCACTTGTACTTTCTGATGACCTACAGCTGTCAGCATCCACCAAAATCGAGCAGCAGAATTACCTCCGAATACTGTGTCATAAATAATCACATGACTATCTGGAGTAATACCTAAAGACTTCAAGCTGTGAGCAAATTGTGCTACAGAAGGCAATGGATGTCTCCCTCCTTTTGACGCATCTTCTCCTATATGGGCTAGCTGTGTATTTCCATCTACAAATAAAGCTCCGTCTAAGTGTTCTTTCTCATACTCAGCTCTAGCCACCTTACTATTCGTAGCATCTATTAATATATAACTACTTCCTTGTTCTCTTAAAGACAATAGTTCACCTGGTTGGATAATTGGTTTCATATATACTTATTGTTTGTTTCATCTCTTATTCTATATACTCGGTACCACAAAAATATTAGATAATCTTTCTTTTAACTTAGCTAAGTCATCATTTGATTTAGTCCCATAGAATGCTTTAGTAGCTACTATAGCCGTCTCTTGTTCTAACAGCTTTCGCCCTACGATCATTTCAGCTTCATACACCATATTCATACTTTGAGGTACACTAGGCATCTCTACTTCTAATTTTAGGATTCCTCCTTCTTCATTTAGATAATAAGGCTGTACTTTATTAATAACAGGATTAAAGAGTGTACTGGTATAAACTATTAGAGATTTAGGCAAATTGTTCTTTTTGCTATTTTTCTTTAGAGTATAGATTATTTTCTCTACTTCATACCCTGCTACCATACTTACCTCATCAGACGTCACACGAGTATAATCATCTAAGGTAATATGAGTATGCCAGTGTTCTTTTTCTAAAAAGTCTTTTTGGTAAGAGAAGTTTAATGCTGTATTAGGAACTATCGTCGAGGTCGCATATACAAATCCTTCATCTAGTATATCATTCCACTTATTCTCTAGAAGATAAGTAGCTCCTTCTGCCTTATACACGACTTCATACCCTGCTACATATACATTATTCTTTATAAAAGGCAATCTACCGTATTCTTTTAATATCTGAGGATTCTCTGTCAGAAACTGCTTCACGCTATCTCTATCTTCTACAGATAGCTCAGCTAGGTACTTATTAGCTAATTCTTTACTGTACAATGGATCATGACTAATGTGTACGATAAACTGATTGAGAAGAGAATCACTTAATGACATCTTATACACTAGAGCCCCTTCTATAAACTTCTTCTTATTTACAACCACTTTCTCTTGAGGATCTGCAGTTGTATTACTGACTTCTTGTTGTCTATTCTCCTTACATCCCATCAGGGTTATCCCTACTATAAACAATCCTAAACTAAGTCTTATCATTCTATCTTATATTGAAAATCTAAAGTACAAAAAATAACCACGTTCTCTTATTTCTTCTTGTTATAATAAATACTAAACCCGCAAAACAATCTGAAAATCACTAAAAACAAGTGTACAGTTAAAAGCAGGATTATAAACAATAACTGTACAGCTATATTAGGACGAAACCGTTTTTTCAGCAGTGGTCGCATAGTGATCGCATAGTGATGGCATAATGGTCGCATAAAAAAGGGCTAAAACTATGCGACCACTATGCTATCATAACCCCATAAAGATTCGGTCATTGCAACATATAGCAGAAATTACTCTAAAAAAATGATAACCAACCCACATAAACTAATCAATAAAAACAAATTCACTCTACATTAATACAAAACTGTATAACCCTTCTTCAAAATTGTATAACACTATATCTGTCTTTTTATTCGTACTTTGTATCTGCACAAAAAGAATTATTGTACAAATGAAAAAAGAATATAAAGTAAGTGGTATGAGCTGTAATGGCTGTAGAACCAAGATAGAAGATACCCTAAATGAAATACACGGTGTAACTGCCGAAGTTTCATTAGAACAAGAGCAAGCCAATATAGAGTCTCATCATGATATAGATACCTTAACACTTCAGAAAGAATTACTAAAAAAAGGAAACTATATACTACAAGAAATAGTAACTCATGAAGATGGTACGCAAGAGATTCTACCAGCTGTAGAAGTATCAGAAGAAGATATGTACCAACAAGAACTTCCTAAGGGAATGGAAGATAAAGCGGGTAAATACTTCTGTCCGATGCTATGTGAGGGGGATAAAGTGTATGATACCAATGTAGGATGTCCTGTATGTGGGATGAACTTAGAGCAAATCCCTGCACCTAAAGTAGAGAAGACAGTCTACTACTGTCCGATGCTATGTGAGGGAGATAAGACCTATGACAAACCGGGGAATTGTCCGAAGTGTGGGATGAACTTAGTGCCTAAGACCATACTAGTAGAACAAGAAGATACTACATATACAGATATGCTGAAGAAACTGCGTATCTCAGTAGCCTTCACTATTCCAGTATTTATACTAGCCATGGGGTCTATGATACCAGGTGATCCTATCGGAAAAGTCGTACCTCATGAGTGGAATAACTATATACAGTTATTATTCACTATTCCTGTAGTCTATGTATGTTGGATGTTCTTTAGTAGAGCATGGACTTCATTTAAGACATGGAATCTGAATATGTTTAGTTTAATCGGTTTAGGATCTGCTGCTGGGTTAATCTTTAGTGTTGTAGCCTTATTTTTCCCTGATCTTTTCCCTGATGATTTTAAAGGAGAGCATGGTATTCACCTTTACTTTGAATCTGTAGCCGTGATTCTTACACTGGTATTAGTAGGACAAGTAATGGAAGCAAAAGCGCATAGTCGTACCAATACCGCTATAAAAGAATTACTAAAACTATCTCCTACAGAAGCAACTTTGGTTACTGAAAATGGAGAAGAAATAATACAAATAGACAAAATTGTCAAAGGAAATCACCTGCGTGTAAAACCAGGAGAGAAGATACCTGTAGATGGCGAAATCATAGAAGGAGAATCTAGTATAGATGAATCTATGATCACTGGAGAACCTATCCCAATACACAAAGTAAAAGGTGATAAAGTAGTATCAGGTACCATTAATGGTAATAGTTCGTTCATCATGATGGCTGAGAAGGTAGGTGACGAAACATTACTTTCTCAAATCATTGAGATGGTGAATAATGCCAGTAGATCTAGAGCGCCTATCCAAAAACTAGCAGATCAAGTAGCGAAGTACTTCGTACCTATCGTAGTGATTATCGCCATAGCTACTTTTATTCTATGGAAGACATTAGGGCCTGAACCAAGATTAGCTTATGCATTCGTTAATGCATTAGCAGTATTAATCATTGCGTGTCCTTGTGCCTTAGGACTAGCGACTCCGATGTCTATCATGGTAGGAATAGGTAAAGGGGCACAGAATGGTATCTTGATTAAAAATGCTGAAGCACTAGAAACAGCCAATAAAGTAAATGTATTAATCACAGATAAGACGGGTACACTGACAGAAGGTAAGCCATCTGTAGAGAAAATCGTGAGTATATCTCCAGACTACACAGCAGAAGATTTACTAGTGCTAACTGCCTCGCTTAACCAAAATAGTGAGCACGCATTAGCGACTTCTTTTACTAAAAAAGCGAAAGAAGACGGTCTAAGCCTAACCCCTGTAAAGATGTTTAACAATATCACAGGAAAAGGAATACAAGGTCTAGTAGATAAAAAACGTATTTCTCTAGGGAATAAAGCACTTATGGATGTAGTACAAGCATCACTAACTGATAGCTTACTACAACAAGTAGAAAAAGAACAAAGCCAAGGAAAAACTGTATCTTATATAGCTGATAACAATACAGTCATAGGATATGCTGTATTATTCGATAAAATAAAAGAATCGAGTAAACAAGCTGTAAAAGATCTTCAAAATAAAGGAATCGAAGTGATTATGATCACTGGTGATAACCCTAAGACAGCACAGGCTGTGGCTACAGAATTAAATATTAAACACTTCTTAGCTGAGGCTATGCCAGAAGATAAGTTAAACGAAATAAAGAAACTACAAGAACAAGGAAAGATAGTAGCCATGGCAGGTGATGGTATTAATGATGCTCCTGCTCTAGCCCAAGCTAATGTAGGTATCTCTATGGGTACTGGAACTGATGTCGCTATCGAAAGTGCAGAAGTAACCTTACTACAAGGAGATTTGGCAGGTATACCGAAGGCTATTAGCCTAAGTCATGGAGTAATGAAGAATATTAAACAGAACCTATTCTTTGCCTTCGTTTATAATAGTGTAGGTATTCCTATCGCTGCAGGTGTGCTATATCCGATCTTCGGAATAGTATTATCACCTATGATTGCAGCTGTAGCGATGAGCTTTAGTTCTGTATCAGTTATTACAAACTCGTTACGACTAAAGAATCTTAAACTTTAATCATCATTTTTTTTATAATACCTTTCATTTTTTTAACCAGAGCGATCACCATAGCTCTGGTTTTTTTTTATGTTTTTAATTTAAGACAACAGGTATAGAAACAAAAAAGCCAGGGTGATCTACCCAGGCTTTTTACTCACCTTAAAAACTAAAATTGCAAACACAAATACCAATTTTTAGCTTATTAAACCTAAAAAAAAGGCCATCCCAAAGAATGGCCTAATCAGAATCATCTATATAAAAAAAAACAAGTCCCCACTCTGTTTTTTATTAAAGTAATTAGATGTTCTTAAATATCTTCAAAGTTTAACAGTGCTAATATACAAAAAAAAAGCAAATATTAACATTTAAAAGAACTAGACGTAATAAATTAATATAAAAACAGAAAATCAATCAATAAAATAACATTTAAAAACTCTTATAATCAACTACATATATCTTTTTCAATAAAACATAATTTTATTCATTAAAATTTAAATTGACATTACTTTTAGTACATGCCGTTCATTTCTACAGCCAAAACAGGGCTCTTAAAAACAAAAAGCTTATCACAACTGGTGTTGTGATAAGCTTTTTGTTTTAGCTCATCTTCAAAAAAGGGATAAGACTAATCTTGCGCTACTGCTTTAGACTTAACAAATATAGCAGATAGAACTAAATATGCTGCTACTACTAATTCTATTATAACCCACCATGTATGCTCTATAGGGATAGCATAAAAGGGCTGGAATATTCCAATAATAAGAATATACATTGCCATTTCGATAACTTTCTTATTGATATGAGAGTTATAGGCTAATATTCCTAAACCAACCATAACGATAAATCCCACTAAAAGATCAAAATCTGATGAAGAAGTAAATGCACTTAAGATCAATAAAAGTGCTATTAATATTTTAATTGCCCTTTCCATACTTTAATTCTTTATAAATTAGATTACTCTAAGATAATAAAAACTATAATCATTTAAAAATCAATAACAAAGAATTATCTATAATAAAACAAAGTAGTTAATATCAATAATATAATTAATTCATACTAACACAACAATCTCCACACAAAAGCACTTTTATTTGAGGTAAAAAAAACTTACTTTAGCACCTAATTATAATTAAATCATTAACAACACAATGAAACAAGTAACTTTAAACCATATCCATGAAGCTTTAGGAGCGAAGATGGTTCCATTTGCAGGATTTAATATGCCTGTACAATATGAAGGAGTAAACATTGAACACGAAACAGTTAGAAACGGTGTTGGTGTTTTTGACGTATCTCATATGGGAATCTTCAAAATTTCTGGACCAAATGCTTTGGCATTAATCCAAAAAGTTACTTCTAATGATGCTTCTGTATTAGTAGATGGTAAAGCTCAGTACTGCTACTTCCCTAATACTACTGGAGGAGTTATAGACGATATTATTACTTATAGAGTGAATGAAAATGAATATTTGATGGTAGTAAATGCGTCAAATATTGAAAAAGATTGGAACTGGGTAAGTTCTCATAATGATATGAACGCTACCTTAGAGAATCTATCTGATGGATACTCTATCTTAGCGATACAAGGCCCTAAGGCTATTGAGTCTATGCAAAGCTTAACTGACGTTAACTTAGCGGATATCAAATTCTACAACTTTGTGATTGATACTTTCGCTGGAGTAAAAGACGTTGTAATCTCTGCTACTGGATACACAGGTTCAGGTGGTTTTGAAGTATATGTGAAAAATGAAGATGTAGAAGCTCTTTGGAATAAAGTATTTGAAGCTGGTGCTAACTGGGGGATCAAACCTATCGGATTAGCTGCGCGTGATACATTACGCCTAGAGATGGGATACTGCTTATACGGTAATGAACTAAACGATGAGATCTCTCCATTAGAAGCAGGATTAGGATGGGTAACGAAGTTCACAAAAGACTTCATCAACTCTGATAATTTAAAAGCTGAAAAAGAAGCAGGTATCAAAAATAGATTGATTGGTTTCGAACTAGTAGGTAAAGGTATTCCTAGACATGACTACGAAATCGTAGATGCTGAAGGTAACGTAATCGGAAAAGTGACTTCTGGTACTCAATCTCCTTCATTAGGTAAAGGAATCGGTATGGGATATGTACCTGTAGCACTAGCTGCTGAAGGAAGCCAAATATTCATCCGTATTCGTAAGAATGATGTTGAAGCAAAAGTGGTAAAAACACCTTTTTATAAAAAATAAGGCAAAAGAATAGGAAGCTTAAAAATAAGCTTCCTTTTTTTTTATGATATATTTGAATAATGAGTTATTTTTGCGATTATAAAATTAAGTAACAAATTATTATGGGAAGAGCGTTTGAATTTAGAAAAGGACGTAAGCTAAAACGTTGGTCTGCTATGGCAAAAACGTTTACAAGAATTGGTAAGGATATCGTAATGGCTGTAAAAGAAGGTGGACCTAATCCCGAGGCTAATGCTCGCCTTCGTGCCGTAATACAAAATGCTAAGGCAGCTAATATGCCTAAAGATAACGTAGAACGTGCCATTAAACGTGCTACTGATAAAGATACTGAAAACTATAAAGAAGTAATATTCGAAGGATACGGACCTCATGGTATCGCTTTCTTAATCGAATGTGCTACAGATAATAACAATAGAACTGTTGCCAACATTAGAAGTTACTTCAATAAATGCAACGGTACTTTAGGTACACAAGGGTCTGTTGAGTTTATGTTCGACCATACATGTAACTTCAGAATCCCTGCTGAAGAAGGTAGAGATCTAGAAGAGTTCGAATTAGAATTAATTGATTTTGGTATTGATGAAATCTTTGAAGATGAAGATGGCGTAATGATTTATGCTCCTTTTGAAAGCTTCGGATCTATCCAAAAAGAATTAGAAGGTAGAGGAATTGAGATCTTGTCTTCTGGATTCGATAGAATACCACAAGTAACGAAAGAGCTTTCTGAAGAAGAAATAGCTGACGTAGAAAAATTATTAGAAAAAATCGAAGAAGATGACGACGTACAAAACGTTTTCACTACTATGGCATAATCCACAGTTTCGTTTATAATATAAAAAGACGGAATACTTTAGATAAAGTATTCCGTCTTTTTTATTTAAATCTTACTAAGTCAGGTGAAATCGTTTAGGAGGGTATCCGAAGTGTTTCTTAAACGCTTTAGAAAAGGCAACAGAAGAAGAATATCCTAAGTCAAAAGCTATCTCTGCAATGGTATGATGAGCTTCTTCTAACTTCTGTATAGCGATATTCATACGTCTATGTTGAGCATATTCGAATAGTCCTAGATTATACAGATGCTTAAAGCCTCTCTTTAGTTTATACTCATTGATAAAAAACAGTTTAGACAGTTCTTCTGTAGTATAAAACTCTCGGTAATTAAGGTCTATAAATTCTTTTATATTAGATAGTATTAGTTCATCTTCTGGTGTCAGCTTTACCCCAAGCTGTAACTTAGAGCACTCCTCTACCCCAACCTCTTTCTCATGTAACAATACAGATATTACCTCTAGTACCTTCCCTTTGACATACATATCTTTAGCTATTCCTTTATAACTACATGTTTTAATTTCATTTAACAGTACTAAAAGCTCTTGCGTCAGTTTTATATCCTTAATTAACCTTGAGGTCTGGTCATTCTTTATCGCAGTAGTAAACTTCGCTATAGCCTCATCTTGTTGCCCCCATTCATTAAAGAACTCTAAAGGTAAGTAGATATCTAAATGCTCATATACGGCATCTTTTTCGAATATGACATCTGCTACAGATCCTGTACTTAGATAAGTCAAATAACAGTGAAAAGGCAAGTACTTATTAGGCGTTCCATTAATGACATCTCTGACGATATGCTTCCCAAAAAAGAAGCTTAACTCTACGTATTCTATTTCTTCAAAAACATAGTGCAGGGCATAATCTTGTGTATACTTCAGATAATACTGTCTAATAATAATATCAGCAGAATCAAAGATATGATAAGTCACGAAACTCCCAGAATCATTTACTAATTCCTTTTTACTCTGATACATCTCATTAGTTACCATATTCTCTAACTCAAAAAACTCAACGATTTGATCACCTTTACTCATAAAACCACCTATTGATTACTAAACTGCTAATTTTTATTCCCTTTTGGCTAAGTCATTCCATGATATAGAATATACTTTTGTTTCCGCATTCAAATTTATTCAATCTAAATTAAGTATCAGATGAAAAGATTCTTTTTAATCAACACAAGTCATAAATTCATACTTACTGGTCTACTTTTGATCAATATAAGTACCTATGCCCAAGAAAAGGGGAATATCAAAGGAACTGTTGTGAGCCATACTCAAGAAAAATTGGTAGGAACTACAATTACTTTAAATAACAACTTATTTAAAACTGTTTCAGATAATAACGGATACTACTTACTAGAAAATATCGAATCAGGTAAATACCTTATTACTCTTCAGTATAAAAATAGCATTACAAAAGACAGTATCGTTATACCTGCAAATCAAACTGTCATAAAAGATTTCATGCTATTTGATGACAACAATGAAACCTTAGATGCAGTAGTCATTAATACAAATAAAAACATTCGTTCTTCTTCTTCTTTGCGAACAGCAGCTAACCTATTAGATGTACCACAAAACATCCAAGTGATAGATAAAGGGTTAATGGATGATCAGATTAGTATGACGATGAGTGATGCTATTGCTCAGAATGTGAGCGGTGTAAGATCTGTATTACATCAAGAGCAAGCTAGTGCAGGTATATATGTACGTGGTTATGGCGCTAGTAATCTAAGAAATGGTATGGATATCTCAGGAAGCTTTGGCCCTATCAGAGAAGACAATACCTTTATAGAACGTGTAGAGTTTGTAAAAGGACCAGCAGGTTTTATGATGGGAAACACACAACCAGGTGGTTTCTATAATATCGTAACCAAAAAACCAACAGGTAGTAACAAAACTACGGTTAAGACTATACTAGGTAGCTATAATCTATATCGTGCAGAGGTAGATGTAGATACTAAGCTAACAAAGGATGAGAGACTGTTATTCCGTATCAATGGGATGGCTACAAAAGCTAGTTCTTTCCAATTGTACAACAAAAACAATTACTTATCATTAGCACCTTCTTTAAAGTACAATATTAGTGATGATACGAATATTACCTTTGAGTATATATTCAACTCTAATGAGTTCGAAGGTGGGTTCTCTAAATATGCCTATTCTAAAAAGGAGTTTAAAGAACTACCTCGTAAATTTACATTCACTGACCCTATCATAGATCCTACCATGATTAAAGAACACAATGTGTTTATTAACCTTAATCACAGATTAAGTGCTGATTGGAATCTTACTGCTAAACTGGGTTATGTAGAAGCTACTATGGAAGGAGAAAGTCTGTACTCTATCTATAACTCTATAGACGATAAAGGCAATGTACAAAGAGCACTTTCTGTAAATGATGCGTATAACTCAGCTAAAGTTGGGCAAGTCTATATGAATGGCAAATTTAAGATCACAGATCAGATTAAAAACAATGTGTTATTTGGGCTAGATATGGGGCAAAAAGAACACATGGCTGATTGGTCTGTTATTTCTGATACTAAAGGAAATGCTATTCCAGTAGGTCCATCGTTTAATATATATAACCCTGTGTATGGTAAGCTTACTAAAAAAGATATCCCTACTTATGACCGTTCACGTTCACTAAGAGAACGAGCAGCAGGTAATATTCAAGAATATAGCTATATCTCTCTATATGTACAAGACGAATTTCTTCTATTAGATGAGAAACTTAGATTAGGGCTTGGGGTACGCTACACCTCAACAGAGAAAACAACGAGTGCTTCTAAAGGAGATGTTGTAAAGAATCAAGCGTATACTCCTCGTTTTAGTATCACGTATAATATCTCTCCATCATTCTCAGCTTATGCCTTATATGATCAGAGCTTCCAAGAACAAGTTGGTCAATTAGAAAACAACAAAACAGCTGATCCTTCTAAAGGAACCAATAAAGAATTTGGATTAAAGAAGACATGGTTTGAGAAAAAACTATTCACTTCATTAGCTTTCTACCAAGTAGATAAAACAAATATCCTTACCCCACGTGATGCCTCTGCTAATAACCAAATTATGGTACAGAGTGGGAAGGCTACGTCTAAAGGAGTAGAATTTGACTTAAATGGACAAATTACAGATGGTTTGACCTTGACAATGAACTATGCGTATACTGATGCTAAGATAACTGAAGATAATAATCCAGCTAAGAAAGGACAACTATTACCAGGAACTGCTAAGCACAGTACTAATGCATGGCTTACTTATAGAGTTCAATCAGGTACATTCGAAGGTTTAGGGTTTTCTCTTGGATACCAATACCAAAAAGATCGCTCACAAGCTCCTGTACAAGCTAAAAAGTTCTTACCAGACGACTACTTCACCCTTGATGGAGGAGTATCGTATAAAAAGAACAACTATGCATTCAACGTAATTGTTAATAATATCACAGATAGATATAATTATGTAGGTCACTTCCCTGGTGCGTGGGGATACACACACTATGGATGGAGAGCTACTACACCACTGTCATTCAAACTTAGTTTAGCTTATACATTCTAATAAGATAAAAGATAATTAGAAGTCATCTCAACTTTTTATTTTGCTGAAGTATTTTTAGTTCTATAACAATAAAAGTTATAAAGTTCCATGCCATCCAGCTAGAAAGTGTGGTATCAAATCTATTTAGTAAAGAGCGAAAGCTATCTAACCAAGCCTTGGTTCTTTCAATAACATATCTTTTTTTTATGATTTTTCATCAAAATAATCATCTTCATTATCTTGCCCATTTCGTTTATTAGGGCAGGTATTCGCTATTATTTAAATAAACTATTTTCCATAACACCTTTTTAAAGATGATTAAAACTAAATCTACTCACTAAAAACAATTTAGTATAGTTAAAGTAGCTAATAAAGAAAAAAATATTCAGCAGTAATTGTTTTTTGTTAATTTTTATACAAAATATATAAAAATTAACATCTTTAGCTATATATTTATTTTTAAAAAAAATCATGAAGAAAATATGTTTTATCCTATGTATGTTTGTATTTAAAGTCGCTTATTCCCAACTAGGAGTAAATACTTCATTACCATTACAACCATTACACATTGATGGAAAAAAAGACAACCCTTTATTTGAAAAACCGAATGCTGAACAAATAAAAAATGATGTAGTTTTAGATGAAGAAGGAAAAATAGGGGTAGGAACTATTAATCCAAATTTTAAATTGGATATTTTGAGTGACACAAGAGGTGCTATTAGAATAGCTGATGGTACACAAGGTGAATCAAAGGTTTTAATGAGTAATGAAAATGGTGTAGGAACGTGGCAATCTCCTGCATCTATAAGACCTACAATATTAGGAGAACCTAATACTACAACAAAATCAGTTGCTTCACATGTGTTATTAGGTGCTTCTATTAATTTAACACGAGGAAAATGGATTATTAATATCGGGCAACTGTTAAGAAGTAATACTTCTGCATCAACTACTAAAAATAAATGGGTGAGAATAACTCTAAGTAGTAGTAATACTTCTAATACGAAAACAGGGTTTAAATTTATAAGTACTAGTATTTATATTTCGGGATGGTTATCTCCTTCTATAGCTACATACGGAGGTTTTTCTATGTTAACAGGTGTAATACCAGTAGAGGTTACTGCCGATGAGGTTACGTTATGGACATGGTTTGCAGGAGTTGATGAAACAAGTGAGTCTATACCTGCGGATGTTGGTAATAATGGAGAAAATTTTATATTTGCTATGCCTATTAACTAGTTTAAAGTTTCTTTTTAAACTTGGTAAAGTGTAAATCTAACTTTATTACTTTTGACTTACTTGATAAAAGGAGGTATAGGCACATTATATTTCTATGTAAAAAGAAGTATTTCATCAGATATTCAAAGAGTGACTTTTAATGAATAGATAAACAGCATCATTCACAAAATCTCCGCTTTATGTTCCATGATAAATATGACCCTATGTCTCACTCTATTCTAACTTTGTAAAGTACTAGGTACGTGAGATTATAAATTTTGTTTAGTGACGCAAATTTCTATAACCTTTATTTTACAAAAGTAAAGAATACTTCATAAAGATCATCCCTTTCTAGTTATTTTAGAAAGGGATGTTTTATTTTAAAACATTCGTTCTACTAGCAATATTCTCACATATTGACCTATACTCCTCTATTTTTCCTATTTTTGCAATAAAAATTTTTCATTATGAAATGGGAAGGTAGACGAGAAAGTAAAAACGTTACTGACAATAGAGGTAAATCTTCAGCTGGGAAAACAGCTATAGGAGGTGGTTTAATTGGTATTATAGCGATGTTGCTATACCTATTTGGAGGAGAAACAGGTAAACAAATAGCTCCTGTATTAGAACAAATGGGTGAAGGTCAACAAACAGAACAAGTAGAAACTAGAAACCTTTCTCAAGAAGAAGTAGAAATGGGTAAGATGGTAGCTGTGATGTTTGCTGACACTGAAGATGTATGGCACAAGATATTCAAAGAAAACGGAATGCAATACCGCGAGCCTAAAATGGAGCTATTCGATGATAAAGTGAATACACAATGTGGTAATGCTACTGCTGAGGTAGGTCCTTTTTATTGTCCTGCTGACGAAACAGTGTATATGGACTTAAGATTCTTTGAAGAACTACACACTCGTTTTGGAGCAGAGAGAGGTAACTTTGCTATCGCTTATGTTATCGCCCATGAAGTAGGTCACCACGTACAGACTCTATTAGGTACTAATAGTAAAGTACACCAAGCTCAACAAAGTATGAGTAAGAAAGAAGCGAATAAACTATCCGTAGGTTTAGAACTTCAAGCAGACTTCTATGCTGGTGTGTGGGCTAAGTATAATCAAAAGTACTTAGACGCTAAAGATATTGATATTGCCTTAAGTGCTGCACAAGCTGTAGGAGATGACGCAATACAAAAAAGAGTAACAGGTCAAGTAAATCCTGACTCGTTCACGCATGGAAGTTCGAAACAAAGAAAAGAGTGGTTTATGAAAGGATTCGAGACTGCGGATATCAAGCAAGGAAATACTTTTGACTTTATCCGATAGATTCACATCTTCCTACCACAAACAAACTAATATTTATAGACAATTAAAAAGACTCTTCTTAAGAGCCTAACCTTATGACAAACTTAAAAGATATACTAGACAATATTAAACAGAATAGTTTTGCACTAGCTCCATTTCAGGTAATGAGTGAAGCGTTTAATTACTACAGAAAGACCTTCTTACTAGTAATTACAACTTTATTACTTACCTTTTTTGCTGCGACACTACTAGGTTCTCTGATATTAAGTCAATTCGTCACCTTAGATCCTAATCAAGATGTTCTACAAGAACAAATTCAGGAAATGACTAGACAGCTAACAGAACCTCCTTTTTTCTATTATTATCTTGTATCATTTGCTATATTTAGCGCTCTAGGAAGCATACTTATAGGTGGTTTTTATAAATTAAATGCACAAGTACACTTAAATGAAGTTCCTTCTTTCTTTAATGCATTTAAGTACTTCTTTAATATAAAAGGGCTTTATATCTTTATATCTCATTTATTGATATCACTTGTCTTTATGGCGATTACTATTCCTTTAAAGTTACAAAACCTTGAAATGGTTTCTATGGCTATTAACTGGATCATTAGTACTTTGACCATATTCACTATTCCCTTAATTATATTTGGGCACCTAAAGCCTATTGCAGCAATAAAGAATAGTATCATGGTTGTGAATAAACAACCTATCCCTATCATCCTAACGATAATACTGAACTACTTCTTTTTGATTAGTGGTTTACTATTCTTTGTTATTGGTATTTTATTTGTCTTACCTTATTTATTCGCAGTATACTTTGTGTTGTATAAACAAGTCATAGGATATAATCTAGAAGAGAATAAACAGCGCTAACCTAGCCATCCCTCTCTATCTAGACTACGATATTGTATTGCCTCAGCTATGTGCTGGGGCTTTATATTTTCTGAACCATCTAAATCAGCTATTGTGCGAGATACTTTTAATATCCTATCATAGGCTCTGGCTGATAAGTTTAGCTTATCCATAGCGGTTTTTAATAAGTTTAGCGAATCTTCTTGTAGGGCACAGTACTTCCTTAGCAGAGCAGTAGACATCTGCGCATTATAATGAACTCCTTTATGAGATTTAAATCTATCTGATTGTACTTCTCTTGCCACTACTACTCGCTCTCTGATATCTTGGCTTGGTTCTGACAATTGTTTATCTGACAATTTTTCAAAAGGTACAGGATTTACTTCTATATGTATATCTATTCGGTCTAGCAGAGGACCAGACACCTTGCTTAAGTACCGTTGCATCTCTAGTGGTGTAGACTTGACAGGTGCACTAGGATCATTAAAATAGCCACTCGGACTCGGATTCATACTTGCCACTAGCATAAATGAGGAAGGATACGTTATTGTAAACTTTGCCCGTGAGATAGTCACCTCCCTATCTTCTAGTGGTTGTCTCATCACTTCTAATACCTCTCTTTTAAACTCAGGCAACTCATCTAAAAACAGTACCCCATTATGCGCCAGAGATATCTCACCAGGTTGTGGATAACTTCCCCCTCCTACTAGAGAAACAGATGACGCAGTGTGGTGAGGACTTCTAAAGGGCCTAGACCTCATCAGCCCACAGTCTTTTGCCTTTCCTACTACACTGTGAATTTTAGTTGTCTCTAATGCTTCTTCTAGTGTCATCGGAGGCAGTATACTTGGTAGTCTTTTGGCGAGCATTGTCTTTCCAGAACCTGGAGGACCTATTAAGATGATATTATGCCCACCAGCTGCAGCTATCTCCATCGCTCTCTTGATACTCTCTTGTCCCTTCACATCCTTAAAGTCTATCTCTAGGTGATGCTCAGACTCTTCACTAAACATCTTAGTGAAGTCTAACTCCACTGGTACTAACTCCCCCTTTCCCTCTAAGAAGTCTATCACTTCTTTTATATTACTGACACCATATACCTCTAATCCTTCTACTATAGCGGCTTCCTTCTCATTCTCTTTTGGAATTATAATTCCTTTATACCCTTCTTCTTTTGCCTTTATAGCGATAGGGAGTGCTCCATTAATACACTGTACAGTACCATCTAAGGATAGCTCTCCCATAATAATATAATCCGACAACTCTTCTTGTAATGACATCTGGTTAGAAGCTGCCAAAATACCAATAGCAATCACTAGGTCATAAGCAGAACCTTCCTTACGCAAATTAGCAGGTGCTAAGTTGATTGTTATCTTCCTCCCTGGAAACTTATAACTGTTATTCTTCAATGCTGCGGCTATCCTATAGCTGCTCTCTTTTATCGCATTATCAGGTAGCCCTACTAAGTGATATCCTACTCCTCCATCTATGTGTACCTCTACTGTGATAGTTGTAGCTTCAATCCCAAATACAGCGCTCCCAAACACCTTTGTTAACATAATTTATGAGTATTAATTAATATTTACCTAATAAATTCAATCATTTCTTACTATTCTAAAAACATTATCTTTGCCAATATGTGGAGCGATACCACAAAAAGCAACAACTTTTATAAATAAGATTAGTTAAATTTAAACAATAATGACTATTACTCAATAACACAAAACAAATACAAAAACCTACAAATCAAACATTTATATTTATTAAATTAGTTTTTGATTACAAATAAAGTCGTTTTGGCATTAGTATTGAGTAAGGTTACTGTGGAGATAGACTCTCACCTACAACAACAAATAGTATTTAAAGAATTATGATTACAAGTAGAAAAACAGTTTTAGTAGCATTTTCAGCGTTGATTATGTTTGGTACATTGATAGGAATTAACAGCTGCAATATAGGTTCATCTAAAACACTAGATCCTAAAGAAAATGCTTTAGCCTTACCTATCATAAAAGTAGATACAACAACTGCAATTACAATCAAAGATTATATAGGAAATATAGAGGGAAAAGTAAACGTAGAAATCAGACCTCAAGTAGAAGGTATACTTGAAAAGATTTTCGTAGATGAAGGTGCTTTCGTAAAAGAAGGGCAACCTTTATTCCAAATAGACCCACTACCTTACCAAGAAGTTTTAAACAATATGATCGCTACTGAAAATGTAGAGAAAGCAAAACTTAAAAACGCAAAACTAGAAATAGACCGCCTAAAGCCTCTTATCGATAATGAGGTTATCGCTCAGGTACAATTAGAAACAGCAAAGTCTAACTACGATATCGCGAAAGCTTCTTTGGCTAAAGCTACTGCTGCTGTTAATAGTGCTAAGATTAGTCTTGACTACACTATTATAAAAGCACCTGTAAGTGGATACATCGGACGTATGCCTAAGCGTATTGGTAACTTAGTATCTAAAGGAGATAAAGAACCTCTAACTGTACTATCAGACGTGAGTGAGGTATATGTGTACTTCGGGATGAGTGAGTCTGACTTCTTATACTTCAGCAAAGACAATAAGAAAACAGATACAGCTAGTATCAGCAATGGGCACTACTTACCAGACGTTTCTCTAATCTTAGCAGATGGACACGAATACCCTGAGAAAGGTAAAGTAGATATGATCAATGGACAAGTAAACAGAACAACAGGTTCTATTTCTTTAAGAGCATCATTCCCAAACTCTAAAGACGTGATGAGATCAGGTAATACAGGAACGATCAAACTAAAAGAAACAAATCCTCGTGTTATTCTTATTCCACAAGAAGTAACTACTTCTATACAAGACAAGACTTTTGTTTATATCTTAGATAAAGAAGACAAAGTAAAATTACAGTCTATCGAATTAAATGGAGTGTCAGGAAATAACTTTATCGTATCTGAAGGATTACAAATCGGAGATAGAATTATCAAAACAGGTTTTGATAAACTTACTGAAGGGATGTATGTAAAACCTTTAAACTAGACAAAGTACTATTCAAAAGACAAAAACAGAATTTAGAGTATTTGTACTCGCCTTACAAAACAATTTAATATGTTAAAAGCCATTATAGAACGCCCCATATTAGCCACTGTAATCTCAATTATGTTTGTGTTACTAGGACTAGTAGGGCTTACCTTACTGCCAATTACAAGGTTCCCAGAGATTGCACCTCCTAGTGTAAGTGTATCAACTTCTTACCCTGGTGCCAATGCAGAGACTGTTGCTCAGAGTGTTTTACTTCCGATAGAAGAATCTATTAACGGGGTAGACAATATGACCTACATTAGCTCTAAAGCGAGTAACAGTGGATCAGGAACAATCAACGTATTCTTTAAAGCAGGTACTGACCCTGATCAAGCTGCGGTAAACGTACAGAACAGAGTAAGTAAAGCTGCTGGTGATCTACCATCAGAAGTGAATGAGAACGGTATATCTGTGACTCCTCGTCTTAGTGGTAACATTATGACGATCAACTTCTACAGTGATCACCCAGAAGAAGTATATGACGAAACTTTCTTACAAGCTTATACACAGATTAATATTAACCGTGAATTACTTCGTGTACCAGGAGTAGCTTCTGTGAGCCGTATTGGTGCTCGTGACTACTCTATGAGAACATGGTTAAACCCTGATAAGCTTGCCTTATATAGTTTAACTCCACAAGATGTCATCAGTGCGATCAAAGATCAAAACTTTGAGATTGCACCAGGTAGCTTTGGGGAGACATCTGATGAAGCCTTTGAGACTGCTTTAAAGCACAAAGGGAGATTTAACTTACCTGAACAATACGAGAACATCGTTATTAAAACGAATAAAGACGGTTCTGTTCTACTGCTAAAAGATGTAGCTAGAGTAGAGTTCGGAGCCTCTAACGTAGGTAGTGATAACAGTGTGAACGGGTACCCTGGTCTAACGATGAATATTACACAGACCAACGGTTCTAACGCACGTGATATCGATATCGCAGTGCGCAAAACATTAGAAAGACTGTCTAAATCATTCCCACAAGGAGTGCATTATGAAATTAGCTACTCTGTAAAAGCGCAGATAGACGAATCTATTAGTCAAGTAAGAAGTACACTATTCGAGGCATTCTTCTTAGTGTTTATTATTGTTTACTTGTTCTTACAGGATTTCCGTTCTACGATTATTCCAGTTATTGCTATTCCTATCTCGCTAGTAGGTACTTTGTTCTTTATTTATTTAATGGGATTCTCTATTAATATATTGACCATGTTTGCCTTAGTACTAGCCATTGGTATTGTGGTGGATGATGCCATCGTAGTAGTGGAAGCCATCCACGAGAAGATGCATCATACAGGAATGAAGGCAAAAGAAGCGACAATCACGACGATGAACGAAATTACGAGAGCTATTATCTCTATTACGTTAGTCATGTCAGCAGTATTCTTACCAGTAGGATTTATGCAAGGGCCTGCAGGGATATTCTATAAGCAGTTCGCTTATACCCTAGCCTTCGCTATTTTGATTTCTGCTGTGAATGCCTTGACGCTGAGTCCTGCACTATGTGCATTATTCTTAAAGCAACCATCAGGAGAAGAGTACGCTGCTCAGAAACCTCAAGCAGGCTTTAAGAGAATACGCAATAAGTTCTTCTTTGCATTTAATACTGCATTTGACAGTTTTACAGAGAAGTATGTCGTAACGATCAAAAAGTTAATTACGAACAAGAAGGTAGCTATCGCAGGATTAGCTCTAATCATAGGAGTTGGAGTTCTTTATCTATACAAGACCCCTTCTTCATTTATCCCTAGAGAAGATGATAGTTATATCACTTACTCTCTAGCCATGCCTCCTGGGGCTTCATTAGCACGTACTAAGGTAGTATTAGCAAAAGCAGATAGTATCTTAAAACAGCGTACGGATATCGAAGGGATGACAGCTATCTCAGGATATAATACGATAGATGGTAATGCCAGCCCATCATTTGCGGTAGGGTATATTAACCTTAAACCGTATAAAGAAAGAGGTAAAGTAAAGAATATAGACAAGATTATTGCAGAGATACAAGGCGATTTATCACAGATACACGAGGCTTCTTTTAACGTATTCCCTAGACCTACTATTTCTGGTTTTGGTGATTTTGGAGGAATTGAGTTCGTGTTACAAGACCGTATGGGAGGTGGATTTACAGAGTTCAACCAAGTGAGTGATGAGGTAATTAAACAATTAAATGACAGAGAAGAAATATCGAATGCCTTTACTTCATTTAAAGCAAACTACCCTCAGTATTTACTTGAAATTGACTATGTAAAAGCAAAATCGTTAGGTGTAAGTGTAAAAGACCTAATGACTACTATCAAGAACTACTATGGTCGTGTAAAAGCAGGGGACTTTAATAGATTCGGTAGAACGTACCGTGTATATATGCAGGCAGACATCCCATTTAGAGAGAGTCCACAGTCCTTCTCTTCTATCTATGTAAAGAACAAAGATGGAGAAATGCTACCTGCTAATACCTTGATTAAACTGAAGAAAGTATTAGGTCCGGAAACTGTGACTAGATATAACTTATATAACTCTATCTCTATCAAAGCTAATCCTGCACCAGGATATAGTACAGGAGATGCGATGAAAGCGATAGAAGAAGTAACAGAACAACTACCTGGTAACTACTCTTATGAGTACACAGGTATGTCATTAGAAGAAAAAGATTCGGGTAACCAAGCGATTATCATCTTTGGGCTAAGTATCATCTTTGTATACTTCTTATTATGTGCTCAGTATGAGAGTTACTTATTACCAGTAGCGATTCTATTGACAGTACCGACAGGATTATTAGGGGTAGCCCTATTCGTTAACCTCGCTGGATTACAAAACAATATCTATGTACAAGTAGGATTGATTATGTTGATCGGGTTATTAGCGAAGAATGCCATCCTTATCGTAGAGTTCGCTCTACAACAGCGCAAAAACGGATTGTCGATATTCGATGCTGCCGTAGAAGGAGCTAAAATGCGTCTAAGACCTATCCTAATGACATCATTTGCTTTCGTAGCAGGTTTAATACCGTTGATGTTTACAGTAGGACCATCAGCTCAAGGAAACCACTCGATCAGCTTCAGTGCTGCTGGTGGTATGATATTTGGAGTAATTGCAGGTATATTTATTATCCCAGTATTATTCTATATCTTCCAGACTTGGGACGAAAAACTTAAATCTAAACTTACTAATGAATAAAAGATAGAAACCATGAACACAAAAAGAATTATAACAAGCACTTTATATGTATCGGTGGTTTCCGCAGCTTTAGCCTTACATTCTTGTGCTCCACAGTCTAACTATAAAGCACCTGAATTCGAATTGCCAGAACAGTATAGAGGTCAACTAGACTCTATCAACAATACTAGGGATTCGGTAGGAATAGCTGATATTGATTGGAAGACGTTCTTTGAAGATGAGAAGTTGATTGAATTAATCAACAGTGGATTAGAACACAACTTCGATATGGCTAATGCTATAAAGAATATCGAAATAGCTGACCAAAAGGCTAGACAAGCTAAACTAGAATGGCTGCCATCAGTAGATATGACACTTGGCAATGTAGCTTATCAGTATCGCTCTTCTAATTACTATGGATCAGCAGCAAGTAAATACTACGAAAACAAAGGGAAAGACGCTCCTGAGAATATGTATGTCAACTCTGCTCAATACGTCTCTTCTCTAAGTGTAAGCTGGGAATTAGACGTCTGGGGAAAGATGAAGAGCATGAGTGCTGAAGCTCTAGCGAACTATCTACAGACTCACGAAGCTCGCAAAGCGGTACAGACTACTCTAATCGCTAATATAGCAGAAGGATATTATAACTTACTACTGCTAGATGCTCAGATGGAAGTAGCTCAGTCTAACTATGAATTGACGAAGAATACCCTAAAGATAGTTGAACTACAACGAGATGCAGGTCAGACCACCTCTCTTGCTATTCAACAGACGCGTAACCAAATGCTAGTAGCAAAGGCGTTAATCCCTTCTCTAAAACAGCAAATAGCAGTTCAGGAGAATGCGTTATCCCTGCTTACAGGACAGCTACCAGATGCTATCGAGCGAGATGCTAAGTTAGCAGAGGTCAACTACCAAGAAACACTGACAACAGGAGTACCACTATACTTAGTGAGCCAGCGTCCTGATGTACAACAAGCAGAACTAGCCCTAAAAGCGAGTAATGCAAGAGTAGGTGTAGCACAGACTAGCAGATACCCTTCTCTTACAATAGATGTAACGGGAGGATTAAATAGTATGTTAGGTAAGAATTGGTTTAATATACCTGGTTCTTTATTCGGTGGATTAATAGGTGATGTAGCCGCTCCTCTATTTAATAAGCGAAAACTAAAAACAGATTATGAAGTAGCTAAAATAGAAAGAGAAAAAGCAGAAATAGACCTTCAGAAGTCCGTCTATACAGCTATCACAGAAGTATCTGATGCCTTAATCACATTAGAGACAGTGAAAGAGCAGATAGAGATCGCTGAAGAGCAAGTAGCGACTTCTAGATTAGGGGTAAAGCAATCTAACTTACTGTTTAACAGTGGATATGCCAACTATATAGAGATTATCAATGCACAAAAGAATATGCTAGATAGTGAGCTGAACCTAAACAAATTAAAACAGAACAAACTAATTTCAAGAGTAAAACTATACCAAGCTCTTGGTGGTGGATGGAAATAGTACTCCACATTTATACTCTTATAATCTATACCAGAAAAGGCTGTCCATGGACAGCCTTTTTTATTACTCTTATTTTAGCTAGCATCTAATCTGATTGCAGGTTCCTCATTAGTACCTATATCGTATATCCATACTCACTCCGTTATTTTATACAAATTAACGGACTCACTACGGACTCATAACGGACTCATAACGGACTCATTCGAAACAAAACAGCATGAGTATTTATAGTAAAGTCATACAACATTAAATCCCTATAAACTATATTTATATTCTACTTCAGAAGTATAAATATAAAAAAAGCTGTCCAAAATTAGACAGCTTACTTCTATTATTTTTTTAATTGATACCTGCTTGATTTAGCCATGCGCTATACTTTCTACTGTTAGCATTATGCTGAGCTAGTGTTACCGCAAACTCGTGATATCCTAATCTATCTACACTTGCACAGAAGTACACATAATCGTGTTTCTCTGCATTCAACACTGCATCTATACTAGACTGATCTGACATAAAGATAGGTCCTGGAGGTAGTCCTGTATTCTGATACGTATTATAAGGTGATGGTATCTGAGTATCCTTTAGATACACTCTTTTGATCACTTGTTTAAAATCATTAGTATGTAGTTTCTTAGCATATACTACAGTAGGGTCTGCTTGTAACGGCATTCCTAACTTAATTCTATTTAGGTACACTCCTGCTACTTTTTCTTTCTCGTCTGCTTTACTCGTTTCTTTCTGAACAATAGAAGCTAAGATAGATACCTCTACAGGTGTTAGCCCTAGAGCTTTTGCTTTCTCTTGACGCTCAGCGTTCCAGAATCGGATGTACTCCTTATGCATCTTATTACGGATTTTCAAAGGGCTTACATTCCAATAGAATTCATATGTCTCAGGTAAGAAAGAGACTAATACACTTTCTTTAGTAAATCCGTTTTCTTCTAAGAAACTAGGTTCATAGAACGTCTCTAAGAAACCTATACTATCCGTCTCAAACATAGAACCTAATCTCCCTGCGAAATCTTCTATTCGCTCAAGGTTATTATACGTTAGACGCACAGGTACATTCTTTCTAAGTGCCTCGATGATGTCATAGGTATTCATTCCGTTTCTAAGTTTAAAACGACCACTGAATACATTAGACGGATAACTGCGTTGTTCTGCTATTTCTACGAAACCTTCTTTATCATTTAGATAAGGTTCTAATACCTTTAATACAGAATGAAAGTTATCTTCTTGCTTAATGTAGATAAACTGTTCTTCATCCCAACCTTTTAAATTAGGCGAAAACGCCTTACCATACCATATATACAAGTATCCTAATAGTCCAAATCCCCCTAGAACAACTAGAATAACTAAGATGTTTTTTAACTTCATAATTTTATTTAAAATAATAATTGATACAACGCTTCGTCTTTATAAACTCCGCCAACTCTTTCCCAATCTTTCTTTATACCTACTAGTTTAAAACCGTATTTTAAAAACAGTTGTTGACTAGGATAATTATCTACCGAAATATTAGCATACAGCTGGTGCAAACCTAATACTTCTTTGCCATAATTAATAACTAATTCTAATGCTTCTGCTCCTGCTCCTTTCCCTCTATCCTCTGGGTGTTGGATTACAATACCTACACCTGCTCTATTGTTCTTAGGGTCAAACTCAAATAGATCGATTAACCCTAATGCCTGTTCTGTATCTATATCACAGATTACTAATCGCAACTGCTTTACTTCATAGATATCGAGATGAGCATTCTCTAAATACTGTCGAATCAAGAAGCGACTATAAGGTGTCACCGTATTACTAACTTCCCATAGATCAACATCATTCTCTATCTGATAGATAAATTCTAAATCTTCTGGCTCTAAAGCACGTAAAAATATAGCATTCCCACGAATATGTAACATCTTTTTTATATTTGTATTGTCCCTTCAAACGCTAGTTTGGCTGGTCCGCTTAATACTACATTTCTATAACTAATACGATCCTCTGTCTCAAAACTAATCGTCAGACTTCCTCCCTCTACATCTATCTTCACTTCATTGTGATCACACTTCCCCTGAGCATACATCGAGATAGCTACTGCAGTAGCTCCTGTACCACAAGATAACGTCTCGTCTTCTACCCCTCTCTCGAATGTGCGTATTCTGAAATGATTAGGTCCTTCCTGCTCTACGAAGTTTACATTAGTACCTCCTGGTGCATATAATTCGCTCTCTCTTATCTCTTGTCCTATACCGAATACATCATAACTTCCTAAATCTCTCACTACCTGTACATGATGAGGTGATCCCGTATTTAAAAAGCTGTATGACTTCTCTATCTCTATCCCAGACACATTGATCATCTGTAGTGATACTATTCCCTCGCTACTAATGGTAGCGGTATGTTCTCCATCTATAGCTATAAAACGGCAATTGTCATTAATTATTTTTAATTGTTTCGCAAAGGCTACTAGACATCTACCTCCATTACCACACATAGTACTCTCACTTCCATCTGCATTATAATAGACCATTCTAAAATCATATCCTTCTGCTTCTTCTAACAAAATCAAACCGTCTCCACCTATTCCAAAGCGTCTATGACATAAATGTGCTACTAATTCCTTGTCTTCTTTAGGAAAAAAACTAGTGCGGTTATCTATCATTACGAAATCGTTACCAGTTCCCTGATATTTATAAAATCTCAACATATAGCTAATCTTACTTAAAGTGGTAAAAATACAAATAATGTATGTTAAAACACGGTGTTAAGTGATGGTTAAACATCATTTTGTTCAAATTTTTATTTATTAATTTTAGTCTTATTTAATTAATAGATTTATATATGAAAAAGATCTTAGGTGTTTTTTTAATTTGTTTATTAAGTGGTAGTATGACACTGGCTGGTTATAAGTATTTTTTTGAAAATCAAAACAATACTGAACTAAGTAAAGTAGAGGATCTACCCTCTGCACTTTCTACTACTAAATCTTCTATTATCCCAAATTCGTCTATTGATTTCGTTGAAGCTGCTGAAAATACTGTAAATACAGTAGTTCACGTCAAAAATCTAAGTTACGTATCTTCTCGTTCTAACCCTATTATGGAACTATTCTATGGGTATAAGCCTTCGCCAAAACCTCAGATAGGAACAGGGTCAGGTGTTATCATTACTGAAGATGGTTATATCGTCACGAATAACCACGTGATCGCTAATGCTTCTGAACTAGAAGTGACACTCTCGAATAATGAAACGTATAAAGCGAGACTAATCGGTACGGATAAAGAAATGGATATCGCACTATTAAAAATAGAACCAAAAGAGAAATTATCTTATATCGTATTTGGAGATTCTGACGACATTCAACTAGGAGAATGGGTTATCGCTGTAGGTAATCCTTATAACTTAACCTCTACAGTTACAGCAGGTATCGTATCTGCTAAAGCTCGTAATCTATCTAAGACAAGTATTCAGTCTTTTATACAAACAGATGCCGCTATCAACCCTGGTAATAGTGGTGGTGCCTTAGTCAATACTAAAGGAGAATTAATCGGTATTAACACCATGATCTCGTCTAACACAGGTGCTTATGTAGGGTACGCCTTCGCTGTCCCTTCTAATGTAACGCGTAAGATAGTTGAGGATTTATTAGAATATGGAAATGTACAGAATGCTACTCTAGGGGTATCTGGATATGAATTAACTCCTCAAATTGTCAAAGAGCTCAACATTAGCAATACTTCTTTTGGTTTTTATATTCAAGATATCATATCGAACTCAGGTGCGGCTCAGGCTGGATTGAAAAATGGAGATATTATCACTAAGATTAACAATAAAGAGATTAAGACCTTTGTAGACCTCCGCTCAATCATTAATACTAAACGCCCTAAAGATATAGTAACAATAGAATATCTAAGGGGTAACGATACGCATAGTACTTCTATAACACTAGGCAAGAATGAACCTCGCAAAATAGAGTTTAGAGGATTAGAATTACAAGAATTAGATGCAGTCGAAAAAGAAGAACTAAACATCAACTACGGATTTAAAATAACGAAGATATTAGACAAGGATTTTGCGAAATATGAAGACGATTTGATCGGCAGTATTCTCCTTTCTATCAATGATATTAAAGTTTCTAACATCAATCAAATTAAAAATATCGACTCTCAGGTTAATCAAAATCAAAAAATAAAGCTCACTTTAATGAATAAAAACGGAGAATACCTTCGTTTACTAATATAATCGTAAGGTTCACCCAATAAATACACTAAAAAGAGTATTTTAAACTTTCCAACTTGATTAATTCATTAAAAAAACAGACTTTTGCAGTAATTTATCACAACACAATTTAATATATGAAAAATACTAGTCTTTACGAGAAAGAATTAGCTTTTCAAGCAGATCGTAGAAAAGCATGCGTAGAGTTTATTAAGATTATTAGTGACCTATGGTATGACAAGTCTATTGAACTATTGATGTTCCGTAACCAACTTATTGACCGTAGCGTTAGCGATATCATTAACTTACATGAGTATGCTGCAAAATTTGTTGGGAAACCAATCAATATTTTTGATTCTGTAGAAATAGCTGAAGCGATTCAACGAGCTGACTTACCACCTTCTAGAATCGATATCGGTCGTTTAACTTATGAATATCACTTAGAAGACAACAAGCACAGCAATGCTTTAGACTTTGTTATTTCTAAATTAAAAGACGCTAAAGAAACAGAAGAATTAGTACCTAAAGACGTAGTACTTTACGGATTCGGACGTATCGGACGTTTATTAGCTAGAGAGTTAATGAATAAAATCGGTAAAGGACAACAAATGCGTTTAAGAGCAATTGTAACTCGTGATAAAAACGATGCAGTTCTTTTAGAAAAACGTGCTTCTTTACTTAAATATGACTCAGTACACGGAGACTTCGAAGGTTCAGTAATCGCTGATCCTGAAAACAATGCTTTAATCATTAACGGTACTACAGTACACATGATTTCTGCTAATGCTCCAGAAGAAATCGACTATACTCAATACGACATTGAGAATGCTTTAATCATCGATAATACAGGTGCTTTTAAAACTGATGAAGATTTAAAACGTCACTTAACTTCGAAAGGTGCTTCTAAAGTATTATTGACAGCTCCTGGAAAAGGTGTACCAAACATCGTTCACGGTGTTAATCACACTGAGTATGATCCAAACCAAGTAGATATCTGGTCTGCTGCTTCTTGTACTACGAATGCTATTACTCCTATCTTAAAAGTAATGGAAGATAACTTCGGTGTAGTAAAAGGACACTTAGAGACTATCCACGCATATACAAATGACCAAAACTTAGTAGATAATATGCACAAGAAATACCGTCGTGGTAGAGCTGCTGCATTAAACATGGTTATCACTGAGACAGGTGCAGGAAGTGCTGTAGCTAAAGCGTTACCATCATTAGCTGGTAAACTTACTTCTAACGCTATCCGTGTACCAGTACCTAATGGATCACTTGTAGTATTAAACTTAGAGGTTGGTAAAGAAACTTCTGTAGAAGATTTAAATGAAGTAATGCGAAAAGCTGCTCTTAACGGAGACTTAGTAGAGCAAATTAAATATTCTATCAATAACGAATTAGTATCATCTGATATCGTAGGAACATCTGCTCCATCTATTTTTGACAGTAAAGCTACTATCGTTTCTGCAGATGGTAAAAACGTAGTTATGTACGTATGGTATGATAACGAGTATGGTTATAGCCACCAAGTTATCCGCTTAGCTAAGTACATCGCTCAAGTTAGACGTTATACTTACTATTAGTAGATAGTAAGCTTAATATATAAAAAAGTCCAGCTAATGCTGGACTTTTTTTATACTTCTATGTATTACATTTTTATTTCAATAATTCGTCTAGTGTTACTCTAAACTTAGAGCTATTCCAGTCAGCTGCCCTAAACTTACGCACTACTATATTCCCTTTTTTATCTATTACATAAGATGCTGGTATAGATTCTGAAAACAAGACAGCAGGAGCTGCATTCTGTTCAAAATAAATAGGTAAAGTATACTGATGCTTCTCTTTAAAAGCCTTTACCTTATCAGGAGACTCTGAGGTAACGAAAAGAAATACTGCTTTATCTTTATAATCGTTATAAAGCTCTTGAAAGCTAGGTTTCTCAGCTAAACATGGAGGGCACCACGTAGCCCAAAAGTTAATGATAACCACTTTTCCCCTAGTCTTATCTAAATCAAAAGTTTGTCCATGCTCATCTATTAAATGCCATGACTCGTAATTCACTGTTTGTTGATTTTCGACTTTCTCTAAGCTAGGACTCATAGCCACAAGCCTATTCAGCCACACCTTCACACTATCCCCTAAAGGAGTAAATAAAAAAACTCCTAATACAATAATAAATATAGCATTAGATATCCATCCTTTCTTCTTGGTATTCTTCTCACTCATACTCTTACTTTATTCAATATTTAAATCTAGAATACTCATTATACAAATACTACAAACCTATTCTACGTTATAATTATTGTACAATCACTTTTCGTTTATCTTTTTATAATGTATTCTGAGTTAAATATATAAAGAAGTCGCCACAACAAAAAATGTACTTATCTAAAACTGCACTAAGATTTTCTAAACATATCGTCAAAGTCCACATCTACTCTTCCTGGTAATACGATATTTAATACTATCCCTATAATAGATGCCAATGCCATTCCTTCTAATGAGAATAATTCTCCTATATGAATAGCTGCTCCTCCGATACCGATAATCAATATAACTGATGAAATAATCAGGTTTCTCTTTACCTTAAAGTCTACATCATTCTCAACTAACATTCTCAATCCACTCGAAGCAATAATACCAAATAAGAGAATAGAAACACCTCCCATTACAGGTGCAGGTATCGTACTTAACAAAGCTGATATCTTACCACAAAAACCAAACAGAATAGCAAAACATGCTGCTCCCATAAATATATATATACTAAAGGCTCTTGTAATAGCTAATACTCCAATATTCTCACCATAAGTAGTATTAGGTGGTCCTCCTATCAATGAGGCTAACATAGTAGCTACTCCATCTCCTAACATACTCTTATGCAATCCAGGATCTTTTATTAAATCTTTATCAATGACTTTACTCAACACCAACTGATGGCCTATATGTTCTGCAATAGGTACAATAGCTACAGGTAACATCAATAAAATAACATACCATGACACAGTAGGCTCGTAATGTACAAAAGGAACCATAAAATTCGGTACTTCAAACCAATTAGCTTCAATCACTTTTTCGAAGTGAACTACTCCCATGATTGCAGAAAAACAATAACCTCCTACAATACCTACTAGCACAGGGATAACACTAAGGAAACCTCGGGTAAATATTGCTGTAATAATCGTTATGGCTAATGTAACTAGGCCAATCATAACATAAGTTAAGTCATATTCTCCTTGAGGATTATTAGTCACCATACCGATGGCTGTACTCGCTAGTCCTAATCCTATAACCATAATAACAGGCCCAACTACGATAGGTGGTAATAATCTCATTAACCAATTAGTACCTGCCTTAGCAATTAGTAATGCTACTAAAGAATAAACAACTCCTACAAGAAAACTACCTACTAAAAAACTGCCTACAGGCATACCTGAAGAAGGGTCTGCTTCTAAAGCTTTCATTGCTATAATAGGGTTTATAAAAGCAAAAGAAGAGCCTAAGTATGAAGGAACTTTCCCTCTAGTTATAAAGATAAAGACCAATGTACCAATACCACTCGATATTAAAGCTATAGCAGGATTCATTCCTGTCAAGGTAGGAACTAAGACTGTCGCTCCAAACATCGCAAATAAATGTTGGACACTCAATAGAATCCACTGCCCTAATTTAGGCTTCTCATCTACTGCTAATACTATTTTCTTATCCTCTATATCACTCATTTGTTGTCTTGTTTACTAGTTATAACTAGAGTGCAAAATTAGTTAATTCAAAGTTAATAACACCTCTATTCAAACAGATAAAAAAAGGGTACCTCAATTGAGATACCCTTTATAATATAGAATTGTAGAGTTAATTACTTACCTGCTGCAATTAAGTTTAATGCAGAACCTGCTTTAAACCATTCTATTTGACTAGCGTTATACGTATGGTTAGCCATGATGATGTCCTTAGATCCATCAGCATGTACGAACTCTAATGATAACTGTTTACCTGGTGCAAACTCAGTTAAATCTAAGAAGTTGATTGTATCATCTTCTTTTATCTTATCATAATCAGCTTCATTAGCAAACGTTAAAGCTAACATTCCTTGTTTCTTTAGGTTTGTTTCATGAATACGTGCAAAAGACTTCACTAATACAGCTTTTACCCCTAAGTGACGAGGCTCCATAGCTGCGTGCTCACGTGATGATCCTTCACCATAGTTCTGATCTCCTACTACGATAGTAGGAACATTAGCTGCTTTATACTCTCTTTGTACTGCAGGTACTGCTCCGTAAGCACCTGTCAGTTGGTTCTTCACTTTATTTGTCTCATGATTAAAAGCATTCTCTGCTCCTATCAACATATTGTCAGAAATATTATCTAAATGTCCACGGAAACGCAACCAAGGACCAGCCATAGAAATATGGTCTGTAGTACATTTACCAAAAGCTTTAATCAACAATTTAGCTCCAGTAATGTTCTTTCCATCCCATGGAGTAAATGGCTCTAACAATTGTAAACGACTAGAAGTAGGGTTTACATCTACTACTACATTTGAACCATCAGCAGCTGGTGCTTGATATCCAGGATCCTCTACTGCAAAACCTTTAGTCGGCAATTCATCACCTGTAGGAGGTACTAATTTTACTTCTTCTCCATTATCGTTAATTAGTGTATCTGTGATAGGGTTAAAACCTAAGTCACCAGCAATAGCTAAAGCAGCTACCATTTCAGGAGATGTTACAAAAGCATGGGTATTTGGGTTACCATCCGCACGCTTAGAGAAGTTACGGTTAAACGAATGAACAATAGTGTTTTTCTCTTGTTTATCAGCTCCTTCACGATCCCATTGACCGATACATGGCCCACAAGCATTGGTAAATACTTTTGTTCCCATCTTCTCAAAAGTCTCAATGATACCATCTCTTTCAATTGTATAACGAATTTGTTCAGAACCTGGGTTAATACCAAATTCTGCCTTAGGAGTGATTCCTTGAGCTACTGCTTGTTCTACAATAGAAGCCGCTCTAGACATATCTTCATAAGAAGAGTTCGTACAAGAACCTATTAATCCCCATTCTACTTTTAATGGCCATCCGTTAGCTTCTGCTTCTGCTCTCATTTTTGACACAGGAGTTCCTCTATCTGGTGTAAAAGGTCCATTAATATGTGGTTCTAATTCTGATAAGTTTATTTCTATTAACTCGTCAAAGTATTTTTCTGGGTTAGCGTACACTTCAGCATCTGCTGTTAAGTGTTCAGCTACCTTATCAGCAGCATCCACTACATCTTGACGACCTGTAGCTGCTAAATATCTTCTCATTGAATCATCGTATCCAAATGTAGAAGTAGTCGCACCTATCTCTGCTCCCATATTACAAATAGTACCTTTACCTGTACATGACATAGAAGTAGCTCCTTCACCGAAATACTCTACGATAGCTCCAGTTCCTCCTTTTACAGTAAGAATATCTGCTACTTTAAGAATAACGTCTTTAGGGGCAGTCCAACCGTTTAACTTACCAGTTAACTTCACACCTATTAATTTAGGAAACTTTAATTCCCAAGCCATGCCAGACATTACATCTACTGCATCAGCTCCACCTACACCTATAGCTAACATACCTAGACCACCAGCATTAACTGTATGTGAATCTGTACCAATCATTAATCCTCCTGGGAAAGCATAGTTCTCTAGTACAATTTGATGAATAATACCTGCTCCTGGTTTCCAGAAACCAATACCATATTTATTAGATACAGAAGATAAAAAGTTAAACACCTCTGATGATTGGTTTTGTGCTGTTTGAAGATCTGTAGCAGCACCTACTTTTGCTTGGATTAAGTGGTCACAGTGTACTGTAGTTGGCACGGCTACCTTTTCTTTTCCAGCGTGCATAAATTGTAATAAAGCCATCTGAGCTGTTGCATCTTGACACGCTACACGGTCTGGTGCAAAGTCTACATAGTCTTTACCTCTCTCAAATGATTGTGATGGTGTTCCATCCCATAAGTGAGTATATAAAATCTTTTCTGAAAGTGTTAATGGACGACCTACTAGTTCACGAGCTTTCGCTACGCGGTCAGGCATCTTATCATACACTTTTTTAATCATTTCAATATCAAAAGCCATAATAAAGTTCTTTTTTTACAATTTAAATTATTAAGACAATTTACAGTTTTTTACCTCTAATAAATTCTATATAAATGTTAAAACAATATATTTAAAATGATTCTATTTAATTGAAATAAGTTTACAAAATAGACTATAATACTATGTCTAAGTATAATATCACAACAAATGATTAGTTGAGTATTTTGTTTAAATTTGAATCAAACTAATAAGAGGAATTATTGCCCTTACCTAAACTCGCCAACTATGATATATAGGTAAGCAAATGCTACTTATGAATTCATCGTCTTATTTAAAACAAACACCATGTACAAACATCTTTTTAAAGCTGCGCTAAATTGGATTGCTATCGACAAGCAAAAAGAGTCGAACAAAAAGGTGTATGCTAAAAGCCATACCATCAAAATAGAAGGAAAAGATATTTTACCTATTTCAGCAGCCAAAGCCTTTAAAGGAGACCCTACGTTGCTAAATCCAGAAGATTTATTGCTAAGCGCTCTTACATCATGTCATATGATGTCGTATTTATACGTATGCCAGCAACACGATATAGAAGTGCTTGCTTATGAAGATAATTCGGAGGCTACGTTAGTACTAAATGATGATGGTAGTGGACGTATAACCAAAGTGGTTTTAAATCCGATAGTACGCATCAGAGATGAATCACAAAAAGAACTAGCGCTACAACTACATGTTCAAGCCAACAAACTTTGCTTTATTGCTAATTCTTGCAATTTTGAAATAGAACATCATGCACAATGCATTGATTAACGTGATCCCATAAAAAAACGAGCCTATCTAATATTAGATAGGCTCGTTCTATATTAACTACATTTAAATATTTCTATTTAGCGTATATTATTTAGTAGGAATTGGTTTGAACTTCGTTAAGTTAATTCCTTCTACAGAAGATTTATACTCTTCGATAGTAGGGATTCTTCCTAAGATAGCAGAAAGTACTACTACTGGAGTAGAAGCTAATAAAGACTCTCCTTTTTTACGTTCAGAATCTTCTACTACACGTCCTTGGAATAGACGAGTAGATGTAGCCATTACTGTATCACCTTTAGCCGCTTTCTCTTGGTTACCCATACATAAGTTACAACCAGGACGTTCTAAGTACATAATGTTTTCGTATTCTGTACGGTTAGTTGTTTTTGGCAATAAATCACTAAACTCAAATCCAGAGTATTTTTGTAAATATTCCCAATCTCCTTCAGCTTTTAACTCATCAATGATATTATAAGTCGGAGCAGCCACTACTAATGGAGCATTAAACTTAACCTCACCATTTTGTTTTTCAAGGTTTTTAAGCATTTGAGAAACAATCTTTAAGTCATCTTTGTGAACCATACATGATCCTACGAAACCTAAATCAACTTTCTTATCACTTCCGTAGAAAGAAAGCTCTCTAATAGTATCGTGAGTATAACGTTTAGATACATCATCATTATTTACGTCTGGATCAGCGATCATAGGCTCATCAATGATGTCTAAGTCAATCACAACCTCAGCATAATATTTAGCATTAGCATCTGGAGTTAATGCTGGTTTTTCACCAGATCTAATCTCTTCGATTCTCTTATTTGCTTTATCTATTAATCCTTGAAGAACTTTATTACTATTATCCATACCTTTCTCTATCATGATTTGGATACGGCTCTTAGCGATTTCTAAAGACTCGATTAAAGTATCATCCTGAGAAATACAGATAGAAGCTTTTGCTTTCATCTCTGCAGTCCAGTCAGTAAATGTAAATGCTTGGTCAGCAAGAAGAGTTCCGATATGAACCTCGATAATTCTACCTTGGAATACGTTCTCTCCTCCGAATTGTTGTAACATTTGAGATTGAGTAGCATGCACTACATCACGGAAGTCCATATGTGGCTTCATATCTCCTTTGAAAGTAACTTTCACTGACTCAGGAATTGGCATAGAAGCCTCTCCTGTTGCTAATGCTAAAGCTACTGTTCCAGAATCCGCTCCGAAAGCAACCCCTTTAGACATTCTAGTGTGAGAGTCACCACCGATGATGATAGCCCAATCGTCAATTGTAATATCATTCAATACTTTGTGAATAACGTCAGTCATTGAGTGGTATTCCCCTTTAGGGTCACGTGCTGTAATTAACCCGAAGTCATTCATAAACTTCATTAACTTAGGGATATTAGTCTGTGCTTTTTTATCCCATACAGAAGCAGTGTGACATCCAGATTGGTATGCACCATCTACGATAGGAGAAATAACTGTAGCAGCCATCGCTTCTAACTCTTGAGCAGTCATTAATCCTGTTGTATCTTGAGACCCAACGATATTAACTTCTACTCGTACATCTGATCCTGCGTGTAACACTTTTCCAGGAGTTACTCCTACTGCGTTTCTATTGAATATTTTCTCAACAGCAGTAAGTCCTTGTCCTTCTATAGAAATCTCTTTTGAAGGAGCGAAAACCACAGGAGCTTCTATTCCTAATACTTTCGCAGCGAAAGTTTGGATCTTTTTACCAAATACGATAGCATAAGAACCACCAGCTTTGATAAACTCCATTTTCTGTGGAGTAAGTGCTTTAGCGATATCGATAAGCTCTTGTTCTCCGTTATATAATTTTTTAGATTTTGTATCAATAGTCAATACAGTTCCAGTCTCAACAGAGTAAACTTGTTCTAATACAGGCTCACCTTTTTCATTGCGAACTACCTCTCCATTAGCATCTGTTTTCTTCACCCAGTTTTTAAGGTCAAGTCCGATACCTCCAGTTACATCAACTGTAGTTAAGAAAATAGGTGAAATACCGTTAGTACCACCTACGATTGGAGCAATGTTTACGAATGGTACATAAGGACTAGCTTGTTTACCTGTCCATAAAGCCACGTTATTTACTCCAGACATTCTTGAAGATCCTACTCCCATAGTACCTTTCTCAGCAATCAACATTACACTCTTACCAGGGTGTGCAGCTTGTAGCGCTTTAATCTCTTGTTGAGCAGCAGGAGTGATCATACACTGTCCGTGTAACTCACGGTCAGAACGAGAGTGAGCTTGGTTACCCGGAGATAATAAGTCAGTAGAGATATCTCCTTCACCAGCGATGAAAGTTACTACCTCTATTTTCTCAGCTACTTCAGGAAGTTTTGTAAAGAACTCCGCTTTAGCATAGCTCTCTAAGATATCCTTAGCAATAGCATTACCAGCTAAGAAAGCCTCTTTTAGACGTAATGTATCTGCATCGTATAAGAACACTTGTGTCTTAAGTACTTTAGCAGCTTCTAAAGCGATAGCTTCATTATTACCTAATGCCAAGTCTAAAAGAACCTCAATAGAAGGTCCCCCTTTCATGTGAGATAATAATTCGAATGCAAAAGCTGGAGTAATTTCTTTTACTACAACCTCACCTAAGATAATTTCTTTTAAAAACTTTGCTTTAACACCTGCAGCACTAGTAGTACCAGGTAAAACATTATAAATAAAAAGCTTAAGAGAATCCTCATGGTATTCGTTCTCAGCATCTTTTACTTGTGCTATAACTTCACTTAATAGTTCAGCACCGTCAATTGGCTTAGGATTAAGCCCTTGAGTTTTTCTTTCTTCGATCTCGTTGATGTAATCCTTGTAAAGACTCATAGTTATGTCTATTTAATAAAAGGTTGAGGATAGAACCCTGTATCAACCTATACATGTTATTTTGTATTAGTTCTTTTTCTAAGCTTAATCCTCACATACTCATCCTTCTTAGTTTAGATAATTATGTTTAGTTTATCACTTTGAATTTTTGTCAGCACAAATTTAAGCAAACTAATTTATTTTCAAAAGTTTTTAATGAATCCTACAAATACAAAAAATATTATTTACAAACATTCTTCTTTACTGAATTAAATTCAATAGTTTTAATAAACAGAACCTCTTTTTCTGAAATTAATTAATTTTTAATGCTTAATATATCATATTACGATATTTATCCCCTAAACATAAAAAAAACGACATTCTAGCCTATTGCTAAAATGTCGTTTTCATTCCTTCAGATTATTATATTCTTATTTTTTAAGCCAATTATTACGGAATGTACAATTACGAAATTCCCCCTGAATGTTAATATAAGCGTCATTTACCTTACGAGAAACCCATTTATTCACTTCTTCAGCTTGTTTTTTATTTAAAGCCATATTTCTAACCTTCGTATAATCCTCTGCAAAGTCAATTTTATGCTCAGCATATTTCTTATTGATTGTTACTATACGATAGTATTTCTCTTGTTTTTGCATATCGTTCTTTAATGCCACTTGAGATACTTCGCCTTCTTTTAGATTAGACACTAAGAAATATAGTTCTCTATCTTCCATATTATTCAATTCAAAACGTGGGTCTAATGATCTAGGATCTTTCATAATACCACCATTTTGTTTTGTATCCTTATCATCTGACTCACTCGCTGCAGCAGCTGCGAATGTAATCTCCTTATTAGCAATCTTCGTACGGATATTCTCTGCCCTTTTCTTAGCTTCTTCTAATGCAGCATCAGTTGGTTTTGGTTTTAATAAGATATGTCTTAGATCTAAGTGTTGTCCACGTATCTTCTCTAAGTATATGATATGATATCCGTATTCTGACTCGAATGGTTCAGAGATCTCTCCCTCTGCCATGTTGAATGCTACCTCTTTAAACTCTTTTACGAAAGGAGACTTTTTAGTGATAGAATAGAATCCTCCATTACTAGCAGACCCTCTATCATCTGTGAATAGTACCGCTTTACTAAAGAAACTAGCACCATTCTCTAATACGTCTTTCTTCATCTCATTCAGACGATCGATTACTTTTTGCTTTTGCTCTTTAGAAATCTCTGGTTTAATCACAATCTCAGCTATCTCTACCTCATCCCCTACAGTTGGTAACTGATCTTTAGGAATCTCGTTAAAGAACTGACGCACTTCTTCTGGAGTAATAGTTACCTTCTCCACGATATGCTGTTGCATATTCTGCGTCAGTTTATTTTGTTTTACGATTTCGAATAATGCCTCACGTAGTTCCTCTTCGTTCTTTTTATTATAGAACTGGATAATCTTATCTATAGAACCTACATCTTCCACCATACGGTTGATCTGTTCGTTCATAAAAGTAGTCACCTCAGCATCTGTCACCTCTAAACTGTCTTGTACAGCCTGGTGAGCAAATAATTTGTCTTCCAATAGTTTTTCAAACAAATCACATCTTGATAAATCACCTGTAGGGATACGTTGTGCTTTAAGCTCTATCAACGTTTTATCAATTTCTGATTCTAAGATAATGTAATCTCCTACTACTCCTACTACTCCATCTATTTTTCTACCCTGTTTAGTCTGCCCTTGCGCAAATCCTACAAAAGAAAGAGCTAGCCCTAAAGCTACCATTACCTTCTTATTAAAAAACTTCATACCTTTTATTTTTTTTAGCATCCTTTAATATATCTTCTTCGTATTGTTTTAGTAATTCCATTTTACGATCATTAATGACCATCATCTTTAGTGATTTCTTTAAATAACTAAAAGGAATTACACTTCCTCTAGATAATACCGTATTCACTTTTACAAAATAAGTACTATTTTCTTCTTCTACCTCAAAAAAGGCATTGTTTTTTAAGTAATTATCTTTGTTGTTATTATTTAAGAAAGGAAGCTTCTCATATATCTGCTTCACATCCACCCATATAGAGTCATTTAGAGCATACGATTTCATGTGCAGAGACATTCCATCTAACTTCTCATGATCTTCTTTTCGAGACGAACTAAAGTACTTTCTGATTGTACTATAATTACTATTATCCTTTAAGACATTAGCATAAGACATTCTCACTAGCATATCTTCTACAAGGAAATTACTCTTATACTTATCATAATACACTCTCAAGTCTTTCTCTTGAATAATTGTATCTATACTCTTCTGTACTAGTTTTTCTAGATAATCCTTTATTAGCAAATCACTTTTAAATTGATCGACTAATTTATCTATTTCTTCTTTCTTATCACTAGATAGATTAAACTCCGCAGCTTCTATCAATAATTTTTTAGTAGCCCACTTATCTATAAACCGAGTCACGATAGCTAGACTATCCTGCTTATCAGCACTAGAAGGAACGATACCATGTACCTCATCTCTGTCTAGATAAGTATCATTTACCCTTGCTACAGCATTCTCCTTAGACCCAGTGCTACCAAGCTTATCACAAGATACCACCATAGCACCACATAACATACTCAAAAACAAGGTTCCTACTAAGCGATATTTATTCATACACTATTTCTATTTATGAAACTAATTCCCAAAAATACTTATTTTAAAACAAAGTTTTATAACCAAAAATAAGTTACTTTCTAATTCTACCCCACTCCTTCTAAATTCCAACACACAATAATACAAATCTTTACTAAAGTACCTACACTAGTTAACGAAGTATTGATAATAATTATGTAATTATTTTACATAAAGGATAACTCCTTTCCTTTCTAAATATTGCTTTTTTATACTATCAACGTGAGTTCTACTATCTACTCTAACCATCGCTATCCCATTACATCAATCTATCTGAGTATGAAATAGCGACTAAATGTATACATCATTCTCCAAAAAACAACTTTTAATTCCGCAAAATATAAGTACTTTTGTACCTTAAAATTTTTAATAATGAGTTTTTTAAAGGAAATAGATCGTAGACGTACATTTGGTGTAATTGCTCACCCTGATGCTGGTAAGACAACATTAACTGAAAAGTTACTACTTTTTGGTGGAGCTATTCAAGAAGCTGGTGCAGTAAAAAACAACAAGATTAAAAAAGGAGCTACTTCCGATTTTATGGAGATTGAACGCCAACGTGGTATTTCTGTTGCAACTTCGGTTCTTGCATTTAATTATAAAGACAAAAAGATTAATATTCTAGATACACCTGGTCACAAGGATTTCGCTGAAGATACGTTCAGAACACTGACTGCAGTAGACAGTGTTATCGTAGTAATTGACGTTGCGAAAGGGGTTGAGGAACAGACTGAGAAGCTTGTAGAAGTATGTAGAATGCGTAATATACCAATGATCGTATTCATCAACAAACTTGACCGTGAAGGACGTGATGCTTTTGAACTAATGGATGAAGTAGAACAAAAACTTCAACTAAAAGTAACTCCTTTAAGTTTCCCTATCGGAATGGGGTACGACTTTAAAGGTATCTATAATATTTGGGAAAAGAATATCAACTTATTCAGTGAAGATAGCCGTAAGAACATTGAAGAAACAATCAATGTATCTGACCTAGCATCTCCTGAACTAGACAAATTAGTAGGTGAGAAATCTGCTAATAACCTACGTGATGAATTAGAAATCATAGAAGGTATTTACCCAGAGTTTGACAGAGAAGAGTATATCAGTGGTAACCTACAACCTGTATTCTTCGGTTCTGCGTTAAACAACTTCGGGGTACGTGAACTATTAGATTGTTTTATCCAAATCGCTCCTTCTCCTCGTGCTAAAGAATCTAGTACAAGAGTAGTAGAGCCTAAAGAAAATACATTCTCAGGATTTGTATTTAAGATCCATGCTAATATGGACCCTAAACACAGAGACCGTCTAGCATTCATCAAAATTGTATCTGGTACATTTGAGAGAAATACTCCTTACTTACACGTAAGACAAGGTAAGAAGCTTAAGTTCTCTAGCCCGAATGCTTTCTTCGCTGAGAAAAAAGAAATCGTAGATGTATCTTATGCTGGAGATATCGTAGGGTTACACGATACTGGTAACTTTAAGATCGGAGACACATTGACTGAAGGAGAAATCATGCAGTTCACAGGTATTCCTAGTTTCTCACCGGAGCACTTCCGTTATATCAACAACGCTGACCCACTTAAATCTAAACAATTAGAGAAAGGTATCGATCAGTTAATGGATGAAGGGGTAGCACAGTTATTCACCCTAGAGATGAATGGTCGTAAAGTAATCGGTACTGTGGGAGCACTTCAGTACGAGGTTATCCAATACCGTTTAGAGCACGAATACGGAGCTAAATGTACGTATGAGAACTTCCCTGCTTATAAAGCATGTTGGGTACGTCCAGAAGATCCTAAAAACGAAGAGTTCAAAGAATTCAAACGTATAAAACAGAAGTTCCTAGCTTTTGATAAATCAGGGCAACTAGTATTCTTAGCGGATAGTGAATTCTCTATCCAAATGACACAAAGTAAATTCCCTACTGTGAAGCTAGCATTCACATCAGAAGAAATTAAATAGTCAATATACTATAAAATATAAAATCGCTTAAGAGATAATCTTAAGCGATTTTTTTATGATTCAATCTTCTCTTAGGTAAGAGAATACCACAACCAAGTGGCAACTACATCATATTCTTCATACAAGTAACTCCTCAACTTTTAAAAATTTCCGATCGATATACATACACATGACTATCCTCTTACCCTGCACCCTGCTATTACACTCATCTCACTCTCTATCGAAACAAATACATACTCAATCTAGTTTAAATCTATAGTCACTCCGTTTATTTACCTAAAATAACGGAGTCAATACGGACTCATAACGGACTCACTACGGACTCAAGACAACTAAAACTAAAAGAACCTAACTAGTAGATACAAAAAAAGCTACACCGAAGTGTAGCTTTCTATATCTTTAACAAAGTCTAAGATTAGAATCTCTTCATTTGTTCTTTCATCATTTTGATTTGGTCTTTTAACATCCCTTGTTTATCAAGCTTCTGCGCTTCTCCTAGAAGTTTAGTAGCTTCTAGCTTACGTCTCTTCGTCATCGCGATACCTGCTAACTGAAGTTTAGCCATTGCTAAGTCTTGATCCATGTTTAATCCAAGTTCTACAGCCTTCTTCATATACTTCTCTGAAGCATTTAAGTTAGTCTGAGAAGTCATGATTCCCATTAAGTAGTTATAATATCCATTCTGCTTACGCACTAATGCTGTCTCTGGATTTTTGATTTTATTCAACCATTTTTGGGCACCGTCAAAATCTTGTTTTCTCAATTTCAAGAAAGCTAATAAGATAAACTCATTTTTATAGTAAAGTAATATTACTAATGAAATAAGGAACAATAAGAAAATACCGTTACCAATATTACCTTCTACGAATTGCCAAACTGATACTGCGAATAATACCGCAGCGATACCTAATTTAATATATCTATGAAACATCTACTTAATAAGCTTTTATTATAAAGAACGCAAAGTTAATAATTTCTATCCATTATAAAAATAAAAGAAAGTCAAATTAAACGCCTTTACATTCCTAAATCATTATATTTTCTCTTATTGTCTTTTTACCTACTCTACCTTAGAGCTGGATGACATAGTCTGCATCTATTGCCGTAAAATCGTGTACGATATAGTTAGCCCCTGTATAGTCTTGTTGTTTAGAGTTAGCACTCTTATATCCTATCACCTTAATGCCTGCTGCATTAGCTGCCTTGATACCATTAGTACTATCTTCTATCACGATGCAGTCCTCTTTATCACTATACTTCGCTAGTGAAGCTGCCTTTAAGAATATCGCTGGGTCTGGCTTAGACTTAGGAAGATCCTCTCCACTTACGATATGTGTAAAGAACGGATACAGCCCAAAACGAGTAAACACTCTGTCTATCGTACTCTTAGATGCTGATGATCCTACGATAAGCTCTATCCCTTTAGCATGTAATCCTTCTATCAAGTCTCGTACACCATCTATTAGTTCTAGATCAGGCTTGGTATCAAAAGATTCGTTGAACAACGCTCTTTTTCTCAATACCATGTCCGGAATATTACCTTCTACACCATATATTTCTTTTATGCGCTCATACGTATTCTTAGTAGAGTGCCCTGTAAAGGAATTATATACGTGCTCTGAAACTTCTATTCCCAATTCTTTAAAGTGACTGTGATATGCATAACGGTGTACCGGCTCAGTATCTACAATCACCCCGTCCATATCAAATATAACCGTCTTGATCATTTTTTTTCTGACAAAAATAATCCTTTATATCAATATACTGACTTTATTTATCTACATTTACTTCTCTCATCCAAAAACAAACTATAAAATATCAAAACTCTTGTCTGACGAAATTTCACTCTTACATCGATTACAAAATAACGACACAAAGCATGAAGCATTTCGTGAATTACTAAGCCTCTATCAGCAGCGCTTATATATGCATATCCGTACTATCGTGTTGAATCACGATGATACTGATGATGTGCTACAAGAAGTATTTATAAAAATCTACCAAAACATAGACACCTTCAAGGGGAATAGTCAATTGTTCTCATGGATGTATAGAATAGCGACTAATCAAGCACTAGATTTTCTAAAGTCAAAAAGTAGAAAAATGCAACTAGAAGATGATGAGCTAAATGAGTATCTAGTCAATCAACTAGAAGCAGACAGTCTATTCGATGGGGATGAAGCAGAACTCATATTACAAAAGGCAATAGCGTCATTACCTCAAAAACAACAACTCGTCTTCAAGATGAAATACTATGAAGATCTAGACTACCAGACTATATCAGAAATTTTAGAGACTAGTGTAGGAGCACTAAAAGCTTCTTATCACCACGCAGTAAAGAAAATAGAACTTTTTATAGAGTCAAATTAAACCTTTGTACTTTTTAATCGTCTAACTAATAAAGGAGAAGAATATGGACAATAAATATTTAAATACGAAAGATCCTAAAGGCACTTTTAAAGTACCTGAAGACTACTTTGCTAATCTAGAGCATAGAGTATTAGCTAATATTGACTCTTCTATCACTCCTACTCCTAAGGTAGTACCTCTGTATAAAAACCGTTATATTTGGACCACTGCAGCAGCGGCTATTGCATTGCTGTTTGGTATTACGTTCTTCTTTACTCCAGATTCTAATACTTTAAATAAAGATAGTATAGAGAGTTACTTAGAATACAATCAAAGCTTCTCTTTAAACAATGACATTATCAATGCATTAGATGAACAGGACTTCAACGACCTAAAAGACAATATAGAAATAAAACAATCCCAAATAGATCATTATGTGTTATCACATATTGATATCGAGTATTACTTAAATGAATAATACAATGAAACAATTATTAAGTATTTTAATGGTGCTTATGTTTAGTGTAACTACTTATGCACAAGACAAACATGATCAGATTAGATCATTAAAAGTTGCTCATATTACAGCCGAATTAAACTTGAGTAGCGAACAAGCCGAAAAGTTCTTACCAATCTACATCGCTTATGATAAGAAGATGTCAGAACTACGACACACTAATGTATTTAAATACATCAAAAACGCAGATATACAAGACTTAAACAAGCTAAGTGATAAAGAAGCGAATAAAAAAGTACAGGAACTAATAGACTTCGAAGAATCTTATTCTTCTGCTCGAATCAAGTTTGTAGAAGATGTTAAAAAGATCATAGGTGAAAAGAAAATTCTTGTTCTAAAAAAGGCAGAAGACGACTTTAACCGTCAACTCCTCAAAAAGTATAAAGACAAGAAGTAATTCTATTTAACCCGAATTATGCAATAGACATATAAACGAAAAGTAATTATACAAAATAGGTCTGAATTAGTGATTAAAGCATACTATAGTATGGTTTGAGAGCTAATGAAAGAACTATGAAGTAGAATTGCTTTGTAGTATTTGGCTAATGCGTAATTTGGGTTTAACTTAAAATAATATTAATCCATACCTATAAAGCCCACAAATCAACGTATATTTGTGGGCTATTTTATATATAATATAATAATGAGATTACACAGAAACCTTGTATTTACAGTTATAGACTCTATTTTAGCTATATTCAACGATGGTGAGTATGCAGATAAAATGGTAGCTAGAGCCTTGAAAAAAGATAAACGCTGGGGAAGCGCTGATAGAAAATTCGTAGCTGAGACTATCTATGAAATCGTAAGATGGAGAAGACTATATGCTGAAATAGCAGAAGTAAAAGACCCTATAAACAGAGATGACGCTTGGAGAATATTCGCTGTTTGGGCTGTACTTAGAGGTTATACATTACCGGACTGGAAATACTTCGAAAACACACCTGCAAGACGTATTAAAGGTAGATTCGACGAATTAAACAAAACACGTAAATTCAGAGAATCTATTCCTGACTGGATGGATGAATTAGGTGTGAAAGAATTAGGTGAAGAAAAATGGACGAAAGAACTTGCTGCTCAGAATAAACAGGCTAGCGTGATCTTACGTGTGAATACTTTAAAAACAACTAGACAAAAATTATATGGTATTCTGATGGATCTAGATATAGAGACTATCCTACCAGAAGAATATCCTGATGCATTAATCCTTAAAGAAAGAGCGAATGTATTTATGACAGATGCTTTTAAAGAAGGATTGTTCGAAGTACAAGATGCTTCTTCACAGTTAGTAGCTAGATTGTTAGATGTAAAACCTGGAATGCGTGTAGTAGATACATGCGCAGGTGCGGGTGGTAAGACACTTCATTTGGCTTCTCTTATGGAGAATAAAGGGCAAATCATAGCAATGGATATCTATGAGAGCAAACAAAAGCAATTAAAAATCAGAGCGAAACGAAACGGAGCTTTTAATATCGAGTACAGAATCATAGAAGGTACTAAAACCATTAAAAAACTACATGACAAGGCTGATCGTCTATTAATCGATGCACCATGTAGTGGATTAGGAGTATTAAAAAGAAACCCTGATAGCAAGTGGAAGCTTAGACCTGAGTTCGTAGAAGAAATTAAGCAAGTACAAGAGCAAGTATTACAAGATTATTCTAAAATACTTAAAGCTGGTGGTAAGATGGTATATGCTACCTGCTCTATCCTTCCTTCTGAAAATGAACTACAGATAGAAAAGTTCTTAAAATCAGATGCTGGTAAAGATTTTAAACTGATCGAAGATCATAAAATTCTATCTAGTGAATCTGGTTTTGACGGATTCTACATGGCTTTATTAGAGAAAAAATAAACCTACCGATAACAAAAGCCTGTTTTACCTTAAAACAGGCTTTTTACTTATATACTCCTTTTGATATTTCTGACATATGAAAACCAACTTCCTTATAGCCTCAATATTTCTTTTAGTACTTACGCTAGGTGCATGTGATAAAAAGAGTAATACAAACTTTACTCCTATTTATTCCACGGGAGAAGCACCTACTTCTGATACAAAAGCCACTGAAACCAGTAAGGCTACTACCACTGGTGTTTTCTCTATTCCTACGTCTGAACAAGATTATTACCAAGGAGTAGATTTCACTAAAACAGGTCTAACGCTAAAACAAGAGCTAACAGAACTAAGTACTCGTAAACACGTAAGGGAATTAAGTTATAAAGAAATATGGGAAGCTACCAAAGCAACTGACCTAACGCCTGAAGGTAATGAAGTATATCTATTATATGGTCATAAAGGAGTACGCACAGGTACCACAGCATATACTAGAGGTAAACAGAGTAATGGTGGTGGTCAAGGACAATGGAATAGAGAACACACTTATGCTAAATCTCTAGGCACCCCTAATCTAAATGAAGCTGGTCCTGGGGCAGATGCACATCATCTAAGAGCTGCAGATGTCAAATGGAATAGTATTAGAGGAAATAAACCATTCGTACAAGGTAGTGGTACTTCTAAACTAGTAGGAAATTATTGGTATCCTGGCGATGAGTGGAAAGGAGATGTGGCGCGTATGATGATGTATATGTATATCCGTTATGAGAATAGATGCATCCCTAAGTATACTCCTAAAGGAAATAATGGAAGAAATGCTGGTGTGGTAATTGGTACTACTAATAAGATAGATCCAAATATGATTAATCTATTACTAGAATGGAATGCTGAAGACCCTGTTTCTGAAATCGAGAGATACAGAAATGAGTATCATGCTAACACAAAGAACAAATATGCTCAGGGAAACAGAAATCCCTTTATAGACAACCCTTATCTAGCTACTCAAATCTGGGGTGGTCCAGAAGCAAAAAACAACTGGACAAAAGAATAACTTTACAATTTTAGATATACTATAAGGACAATCTGACGGATTGTCCTTTTTTTTGGTCTTATCTCTCCCTTATCCCCTTAAAAAGGCCTCAGTAATTAATACTAAAAGACCTAAAAAACTAAAATTTCTCTCACTCTGTCAATAAATAACAGTATCATACCTCCTATTTTTGCGTATATACAAGAATATTCACAAACCCTCTATATCCACTAAACTTAGAGAATAGAATAAGTAACTTGCAAGCTAATAGAATAGCGCAATAATTATTCATTCTATTGTAAAAAACAGAATAATAAATCACTTACCAAACATGAAAAAAACATTACTTGTGTTAGCAGGATTAGCCGTCTTCGCTACTTCTTGTACGAAAGATCCTATTATTACCGAACCTACTGAGTCTACAGAAAAACCAGGTAACGGTGGAGAAGAAAAACCTGACGAAGGAGGAAATATCACTCCTAATTCTGGAGATTACATCATCCCTGCTCAATACCAACAGTATTACAGTAAGCTAGACTTCACTAAAGAAGGAACACAACTAAAACAACAGTTAGCAAAACTAGTAAAAGATACACATATCCCACAGAGCTATACACCTGGTATCTGGGAAGCTACAGAATTTACTGATCAAGATCCTAATAACACGGATAATGTTCTTCAGATTTATAGCTGGCCTGATAAAGATGCTAAGGGTGATATCACTAAAATGAGATCTGTCCCAAAAGAACATAAGAATAATGGTACTAATCCCTCAATGCCAGTTACTTCTAAATGGGAAAGAGAACACGTATTCGCTAAAGCATTAGCTGTAGATAAAGCTAAAAATCAAAAAGCCTTAACAACTACATATTCTGATGATAAACCAACTGCAATAGAAGATATCGCAGGACATGATGCACACCATTTACGTGCAATCAATAGATCTACGAACTCATCTAGAAGCAATAGAAAATTCGTAGATGGTAAAGGAAATTCAAAAACAGTAGGTAAAGAATACTATTTCCCTGGTGACGACTGGAAAGGTGATATAGCTCGTATGATGATGTATATGCATATCCGCTATGAAAACGAAAATAGAGGAGGATATACTAAAGCTACTAAAGTAGGAATGCCTATAGATGCTAAAGCTGGTGTATTAAGCGATGAAATGATTGACTTATTCTTAAAATGGAATGCAGAAGATCCTGTAGATGAAATAGAGAGAAGACGTAATGAATACCATGGTAACCCGAATAATCCAAACTATAAATATTCTCAAGGTAACCGTAACCCATTCATTGACAATCCTGAATTAGCTACTCGTATCTGGGGTGGTCCTAAGGCAGAAAACAATTGGAGTAAATAGCAAAAACCTATTATAAGTAAAAGCTAGAAGTCAGTACATGATTTCTAGCTTTTTTTATTATATCTAGCGTCTACTCTATCTCATTAACTTAGTATTATAAAGCAATTCAATTTCATTAGCTCTAAAGCTATAGTATACTTAAGTCTTAATATAGACTATCTCATATTGTTTTTTTTACATCACCTTCACATATTTTTTGGATAAAGACATAAAAAAACCAATGCTTATCACATTGGTTCTATCGTTTATTATTTAAATTAATATGCTATTCAATCGCTTTTTTGCTTTGTACTTTAGCCTTTATAAACTCATACACAATAGGTAATACAGACACTACGATAATCAGAAGTACAATTTTAGAGAAATTATCTTTTACAAGAGGTATATTACCCAAGAAGTACCCTGCTAGAGTAAGTCCTACTACCCATACTATTCCTCCTACTACATTGTAAGTCATAAATATTCCATACCTCATCTTTCCAATCCCTGCTACGAAAGGAGCTAACGTACGAACTATAGGGACAAATCGAGCAATAACGATGGTGCGCTCTCCATACTTCTCATAAAAAGACTGTGTCTTATCTAAGTGTTCTTGTTTCACTACTTGTTTACCGAACAATTTAAATTCTGTTAGACGCATTCCTACTTTTCGTCCAAGATAATAGTTTAAAGAATCTCCAGTAATGGCTGCTACTAGAAGAATCGCAATGGTTAATACTATATTCAGCTCATCTGACTGAGCCACTAACATTCCTGTCGCAAAGAGAAGTGAGTCTCCTGGTAAAAACGGCATGACCACTAAGCCCGTCTCAACAAAAATGATTAAAAATAAAATAACGTATAACCACGTTCCGTATTGCTCTATAAAGATGTGCAAATACTTATCAATGTGAAAAAGATAATCTAATAGTTCCATACCCTCAAAGATATATATCAAAACAATTTCTAAAAGAAATTTCACAAAATTATAACAATGTGTACCCTTTTGAGAAACTACACAAAAACATAGTCCTATACTTTATTTAAAATCCAAAAAATAGTGCAAGAAACTTCATCTATCCTTATTCTACTGTCTAAAAAAGGTGTTTTATAATAGAAAACAGATTAGAATAAAAATATTTCAAAAAAAATAAAAAAATATTTACTCAGTAAACTTTTCATTCTAAATAGGTTAAACTAATCGTGTCATTTATTTTAAAAATAACTCGTAAAAACAGTTTGGAGAACCCATAAATACTACTATATTTGCACTCGCAATACGGAAGTAATGCAGACCAAAAATGGCGAGGTAGCTCAGTCGGTTAGAGCGCAGGATTCATAACCCTGAGGTCACGGGTTCAACTCCCGTCTTCGCTACAGGTAAAAGGACATCTTTATAAAGATGTCCTTTTTTTATTTGGTTTATTTTGGACACTTTCCGTCATTATCACTTTTTAATTAAGTAATTTTGCTTTAACAGAAACAATAAAACATAATTACCAATGATTAAAAGATTTAGTATAGTACTATGTCTTGCCATATTATCTTTCTCTTGTTCAAAAGAAGATAATGCTATAATAGACAAACCTATTCCTGAAGATCCAAATCCTCCTATCACAGACAACAATCTCTATGATTCGAATAACTATATTCCAGTAACAAAGGAAGAAATAGCTTACTATAGAGATATTGATCTAAATTTAAGAGGGTTAAAATTAAAAGAATCTTTAAACAAACTCGTTACTAAGACTCATCGACACTTAAAGTACACTCCTGATGTATGGAACGCTTCAAAAATAACTGATGAAGATCCTGATAACCCAAACAATGTTTTATTAATATATGGTTGGCCTCATGGAGAAAGTAATAAAGATGTACATTCACGATCTTTAGATAAAGAACGCAGAAATACAAGTGGAACAAGTAATCCTAATTTGAGAGATAAACTATGGGAACGTGAACACGTATATGCAAAGTCACTCGCTAATCCAAAACTAGTTACAGATAAATATCCTGGATATACAGAAATAGGTTTAATCGCAGGAACAGATGTCCACAACCTTCGTCCTATTAATGGTGAGTGGAATAATACTAGAGGTAATCTAAAATTTGTAGATGGTAAAGGTAATTCTGGAAAAAGAGGAAACTACTGGTTTCCTGGTGAAGAGTGGAAAGGTGATGTAGCTAGAATGATGATGTATATGTTCGTACGATATGAACAGCAATGTCATCCAGGAGCTATTGGAGAAGGATCTATCCTATTCTTTAATAAAGGTGAAAGAGATGGCATGATTGACTTATTCTTAAAATGGAATGAAGAAGATCCTGTGTCTGAAATAGAAATAAAACGTAATGACTATCACGGTAACCCAAATAATCAATATTCTCAAGGAAATAGAAATCCTTTTATTGACAACCCTTATTTAGCAAATCTAATCTGGGGAAATGATAATGGTAAACTTAAATTATCAGAAAACAAATGGGCTAAAAAATAATACTTTTTACAAAAAAAAACGACTATCAGATTGATAGTCGTTTTTTTATTTATTTTTCTTTTCAAACATAAGTTCTTTTACCTTCTCTTTATCTTCTTTCTCCTTATCTAAATCGAACATTGTTCCGAATACTCGATCCCAAAAAGTATTACTTACACCGAAGCCCATTTCTTCATCTTTATAGTGATGCAAATGATGGTTACGCCATAGTGGCTTCATAAACTTAAAGGGTGGTGCAAATGCATGAATAGCATAGTGCATCGATGCATATAATAAATACCCTATTATAAAACCAGGATAAAAACCAAATGTATATCTACCCATAATCAAATAATGTAATCCAAAAAGTACAGAGGCTAATATAATACTAGGTACAGGAGGCATAAATAATCGCTGTCTATCTCGAGGATAATGGTGATGATTGCCATGCATAATATAAGCAAACCTTTGCGCATTCGGTTTATCACTTATTAAATGGAAAATATAGCGGTGTGCTAGATATTCAAAAAAAGTCCAGAATACCATTCCTCCAAAGAATAGAAGAATAAGATTCTGGACTGATAAATTATAATCTGCATATCCTAGATATACTATATATGATAATACAGGTATATACATCCCCCAAATAACTGCAGGATGCCCCTTAGTAAGCATTTCTAAATAAGGATTCTTAAATAATCTAGCCTGACCCTTATTGTGTATTTTATCAAATTTCATAACTACATTAACTTAATTAAAGCTAATATAATTATTTTTTACCACTTAATAATAACACTTCCCCAAGTAAATCCACTTCCAAAAGCTGCTAATACAACTAAATCACCTTCTTTAATCTTACCCGCTTCCCAAGCTTCTGTTAAAGCTATTGGCACAGAAGCAGCGGTTGTGTTTCCGTATTTTTGGATATTATTAAATACTTGGTCATCTGATAAACCAAACTTCTGTTGAATAAATTGAGAGATTCTTAAGTTAGCTTGATGCGGGATTAGCATATTAATATCTGATACTTGTAGACCATTTGCTTCTAATCCTTCATTAATCACCTCACTAAAACGAACTACTGCATTTTTAAACACAAACTGTCCATTCATATGCGGAGTGTAACTAACATCGTCTGGATCATTATCTTTTAAGATATCTGTTACCCATCTACCTCCCATACCTGGTGCTAACAAAGCTAATTCTTCTGCATGCTCTCCTTGTGAGTGGATATGTGTAGATAATAAACCTTGTTCATCATTCTCAGAGCGAGTCAATACTGCTGCTCCAGCTCCATCACCAAAAATAACAGACACACCTCTACCTCTAGTGGTCATATCTAAACCTGTAGAGTGTACTTCTGACCCTACGACAAGTACATTTTTATACATCCCTGTTTTAATATACTGATCTGCTATAGACAAAGCATAGATAAAACCTGAACACTGCGCACGAATATCTAATGCTGCAACAGTATTTAATCCTAATTCACGTTGTAACATTACCCCTGGTCCTGGGAAATAATAATCAGGGCTTAAAGTAGCAAATACGACAAAGTCAATATCCTCAGCCTCTACTCCTGCTCTTTCCATCGCTATACGAGCAGCCTTTACTCCCATTCCAGAAGTTGTATCTTCTTCTAATGCTTTGTGTCTTCTTTCATGTATACCTGTTCTCTCTACAATCCATTCATGGTTAGTGTCCATTATCTTTGCCAGGTCGTCATTGGTCACTACATTCTCAGGAACGTAATATCCTAATCCGCTTATTTTTGATCTAAACATTTTTAAAAAAATTGGTTTACGAGCTACAAAAATACACTAATAACTAAAAACTTAAACATTTTTGCCACAAAAAGGCTATACACTAACAGAACACTCAATAATTTCATTTATATTAGCCAACCTAACGTTAAAACTAACCATAATGAGAATCATCAAAACAACCTTATTATCCCTATTTTTGATTAGTTCTATGTACGCACAAGAAAATGTTACATATCAAAAGCCATCTCAAGAAATTCTAGAATTAGCTGACTTCGAAAGAGCACCTGCTATATCTATGGACAACAAAATGGAATATATGCTTCTAAGCTATAGGAGTACATATAAAACATTAATGGATTTGAATGTAAATGAAATGAGACTTGCTGGTTTACGTATCGATGTAAACACTAATATTTCAAGCACAGTAACTTATATTACTAACCTAAAAGTTAGAAAAATAAAAGATACTCAAGAAATACAAGTAAAAGGATTACCAGCTAATCCTAGAATTACTAATATTACTTGGTCTCCTGATCAATCAAAATTAGCATTCACTAACACTGCTGAAAACGGTGTGGAACTTTGGATCTTAGACGTAAAAACTGCTCAAGCAACTAAACTTACTGAGGCAAATTTAAATGCAAACATCGGTAACCCTATTACTTGGTTTAAGGATAGCCAATCTTTATTGATTAACCAAATCCCTGCTAATAGACCTGCATTAATCGATACTTCTAAAAACCTACCAACAGGCCCTATCGTATCTGTAAGTGAAGGTGTTGTTTCTCAAAACAGAACATACCAAGATTTATTAAAGAATAAAACTGACGAGGCTAACTTCGAAACTTTAGTTACGTCTGAATTATATAAAATAGACCTAAAAGGAAATAAAACACTTTTCAAAAAAGGAGATTTATTTGTTGGTTCTAGTTTCTCTCCTGATGGAGAATATTTAATGGTAACTACATTACAAAAACCATTCTCTTACTTAGTATCACTAAACCGTTTTCCTATGAAAACTGTAGTTTATGACAAAGCGGGTAACTTAGTAAAAGAAGTAAATGATATTCCTTTAAATGAAATTATGCCTAAAGGTTTTATGGCTACACGTGAAGGAAAAAGAAGTATGGGATGGAGAGCTGATAAAGCTGCTACTATTTATTATGTAGAAGCTCTAGATGGTGGTGATCCTGCTAAAGATGTACCTTTCAGAGACGAAGTATTCACTTGGGATGCTCCATTTACTGATGCTCCTAAATCTATTGTTAAGCTATCTCAACGTTATGGTGGTATCACTTGGGGTGATGACAACTTAGCTTTAGTAGGTGATCAATGGTATGATACTAGAAACACTAGAACGTTCATTATCGATCCATCTAAATTTAATGATGCTCCTGTAAAAATAGAAGACAGAAATTCACAAGACGTATACAGTGATCCAGGTACATTCGAGTTAAAAAGAAATGAATTTGACCGTTATGTACTAGCTAAAGAAAACAATAAGCTATTCTTAATAGGAAAAGGTTATACAGCTAAAGGACAATTCCCTTTCATCGATGAGTTCGATTTAAAAACATTAAAAACAAAAAGATTGTACCAGTCTAATTACACAGATAAAAAAGAGACTATTCAATCTATAGAAGATGTAAAGAAAGGACTAGTATTAGTGTCTATTCAATCAGCTACTGAATATCCTAACTACTACTTCAGAAATATCAACAAGAAGAATGACTTAAAAGCGATCACTTCATTTAAAAACCCTTTTAGTTCTTTAAACGGAGTACACAAAGAGGTGATTAAATATAAGAGAGAAGATGGTTTAGAATTATCTGGTACTTTATACTTACCTGCAGGATATGATATTAAAGCTAAGAAGGAGAAATTACCTCTATTAATCTGGGCTTACCCTGCTGAGTACAAAGACAAAAATAGTGCTGCACAAGTAACACATAACCCTAATGAGTTTACATTCCCTTCTTATGGATCATTTATCTACTGGGTTACGAAAGGATACGCGGTATTAGATGATGCTGCATTCCCTATCGTAGGAGAAGGTAAAGAAGAGCCAAATGATACTTATGTAGAACAATTAGTAGCAAATGGTAAAGCAGCTATTGATGCTGTAGATGCATTAGGATATATCGATAGAAAGAGAGTAGCTGTAGGAGGACACTCTTATGGAGCATTTATGACTGCTAACTTACTTACACATTCAGACTTATTTGCAGCTGGTATTGCACGTAGTGGAGCTTACAACAGAACATTAACTCCATTTGGTTTCCAAACAGAACAAAGAAACTATTGGGAAGTTCCTGAAGTATACAATACAATGTCTCCATTCATGAATGCTAGTAAAATGAAAACTCCAATGTTATTAGTACACGGTGAAGCAGATAATAACCCTGGAACATTTACATTACAAACAGAGCGTTACTTCCAAGCTTTAAAAGGACTAGGAGCACCTGTAAGAATGGTTATCCTTCCTAAAGAAAGTCATGGATATGCTGCTAAAGAAAACATCTTCCACCTATTATGGGAACAAGATCAATTCTTAGAGAAAAATGTAAAAAACAAAAAATAATATATTTAAAAGCTCAGCAAATTGCTGAGCTTTTTTCTTATATCCACTACAAAAAACGCCACTTAATTAAAGTGGCGTTTTTTTATTATTGAAATTTCTTTAATGCTAGTTTAATCTTAGTTCCTTTTTCGATATCAAAAGGATGGTCAAAGAATACTACCCTATCCTCATTAAAGAAAGTTTTTATCATATAACCGTCTCCTTTAAAATAAGAATCAAGTACCTCTACTTCTATTTGTCCTTTTTGTTTTGAAAGCATTAATTGGTGAGGATATATTAGCAATAATTCATCCTCTTCAAAAGAAGTTGTAAAATCCGAGATATACAATTCATTTACCTCTCCGAATAAAGATGCAACATACTTATTCAATGGGAACTCATATACATCCTTCGTTTCTCCCATATCCACTAACTCACCATCTTTTAATACAATAGTCTCGTCAGCAAAACTCAATGCATCTATACTATCATGAGTAGCCACTATACACGTAATTCCTTTTTCTTTTAAATAAGCAAATAGATTACGTCTAAGCAGACTTCTTCTCGAATAATCAATATGACTAAATGGTTCATCTAATAGTAGAATCTCTGGCTCTAATGCAAGTACACGAGCTATAGCAACACGTTGTTGTTGTCCACCACTTAAGTGTTTTACTTTTACATCTGCATAGTCATCTAAATCTACTAATGTCAAAAGCTCTTTTATACGGTGCTCTTTCTCTTCCATATAAAAGTTAGAAAGATACTTCCCTATATTTTCTTTTACAGAAGTAAAAGGCATTAAATCGAAATCTTGAGCTAGGTATCTCATTTCATCTATTCCAGGAACCAAATGATATGCAGGCCCTAAAACTTGCTTGTTATTCCAGTGAATCTCTCCTTGATCTAGATCTTGTAAACCATAAATCAATTTTAATAAAGTACTCTTGCCACATCCACTTTCTCCCAACAGAGCAACATGCTGTCCTTTTTCGACAACCAAGCTAAGGTTATTAATAACTGTTTTTTCTTCTAAGTAACTAAATGATATATTTTTAAGTAAAAGCATTTCTATTTTTTATGAAAAACAAATATAATAATATCCCTTTAAGCACTATATAATATTAACTTTTAATAATAAAAAAGGGAACCACTATTGGGTTCCCTTATATACTGTAATCAATACAAATTACTTAGCAGCTAAATAACGCTCAGCATCTAATGCTGCAATACATCCAGAACCTGCAGCTGTAATAGCTTGTCTGTAATCTTTATCTTGTACATCTCCACAAGCAAAAACTCCTTCAACATTCGTTTTACTAGTCTTTCCTTGAGTGATTAAATATCCTGTCTCATCCATCTCTAGTTCTTCTTTAAAGATATCTGTATTAGGCTTATGACCAATAGCCACGAAGAAACCTGTAGCTTCAATATCTTTCTCTTCACCAGTGATATTATTTTTCACACGAACACCTGTTACTACATTACCATCTCCTAATACATCTACTGTAGACGTATTCATTAGGATTTCGATGTTTTCAGTATTACGTACACGTTCCTCCATAATACGAGATGAACGGAACTTATCACTACGCACTAGCATAGTAACTTTTTTACATAATTTAGATAAGTAATGAGCTTCCTCACAAGCTGAATCTCCAGCTCCTACAATTACTACTTCTTGATTTCTATAAAAGAACCCATCACAAACTGCACATGCAGATACTCCTCCTCCTAATGATAAGTAATGTTGCTCTGATGGTAATCCTAAATACATTGCTGTCGCACCAGTAGAGATAATAACAGTATCAGCATGAATCTCAGTCGTTTCATTTACCCATACTTTCTTTACATCTCCTTTTAGTTCAGCCTTCGTTACCCATCCATCACGGATATCAGCACCGAAGCGTTGTGCTTGTGCCTGTAATTGCATCATCATTTCAGGTCCTGTAACTCCTTCTGGATATCCAGGGAAGTTCTCTACTTCATTTGTTGTTGTTAATTGTCCTCCTGGTTGTAGACCTTGATAAAGCACAGGTGCCATATTCGCACGTGCAGCATAAATAGCAGCTGTATAACCAGCAGGTCCTGATCCGATAATTAAGCACTTTACTCTTTCTATAGTTGGCATATTTCTTCCTTTTATTTGTTTCTAAACAAAAATACTTTTTTAAACCATATCTCTACATAAAAAATGATTTAAAATATTAATACTTAAATACAGATAATCTATTCTCTTCAAAATATTATACCTATCAAAACATATTATATCACCTAAAGTATCTTTTTCTTCCTTTACACATTACATAATTCTTAATCTTACAAAACATATAGTGATTTTAATACATTTTAAAAATACTTATCACACATTAAAACAACCACTTACACAAAACAACCCAAAAAAACATTTATTTTTCACACCTAAACCTTGCAGATACAAAATAATGTTCTATATTTGCACTCGCAATGACAAAATAAGTCTAGCGGGGTGTAGCGTAGCCCGGTCATCGCGCCTGCTTTGGGAGCAGGAGGTCGCAGGTTCGAATCCTGCCACCCCGACTTTTTCGGCATCAAAATGTGCCTAAATCCGTAAGTATCAATTACTTACGGATTTTTTTATTTTTAAATATATCATAATAATCCATTGTAAATCAATCTAAATGTGAGCTATTAGGTGAGCTATTTTTAAAAGGTAAATTAGCTCACCGAATCGAGTTTAACTAATTGTATTTCAGTAAATTAAATACAATTTATTTTAGTTTAATTCAGTGCTTTTTGGTCTTGTTTGAGTACTATTCAGGTGAGTAGTTTTTAAAAACCATATCAAAACAGTTCGGTTAACATTAAAATAGATTGATATGAAAACAAAAAACACATTTGGAATACACTTCATTATACGTGTTTCTAATTCAAACAAAACAGTCCCATCCCTTATATACGCTAGGGTTACAGTAAACGGGCAACGAACAGAAATTTCTTTAAAACTAAAAATATCCCCTACTTCTTGGGATAACATTAAAGGAAGAGCAAAAGGAAAAAGTGAGGACACGGTTCGAATCAACGCACATATTGAGCGAGTACGTTCCCTCATTACAGATGCCTATCATCAATTAGTTCAACAAAAAAGAGTTGTCTCTATTGGAGCTGTTAAAAACATCTTTCTTGGACATGATGATACAGAATCATCACTTTTAAAGCTTATAGACTATCACAGAGAGATAGCTACAAGTAAATTAGCTTATGGTACCCTAAAAAACTACTTCTCTACGGAAAAGTACCTTAAAAACTATTTGCGTAAAGTACACAATCGAACTGACATCTATTTAAGCGAGATTAACTACAAATTTATCTTTGACTTTGAAAACTTCTTGAGAAACTGCAAACCTATTCACAAGCATCAACCATTAAATAACAATGGTATTATGAAACACATTGAAAGGTTTAAAAAGTTAATCAACTTAGCTATTACAATGGAATGGATGGAGAAAGATCCCTTTACCAAATATAAACTTCAATTTGAAAAGACAGAAAGAGGACACCTAACTAAATCAGAACTTGAAATCCTTGTCAACAAGAATTTCGCTATTGAACGATTACAATCCGTTCTTGATATGTTTTTGTTTAGTTGTTATACTGGCTTAGCTTATATAGATATCTTTCACTTAGCACCACAAAACATAGCAAAAGGAAGTGATGGAAAAGATTGGATTATATCAAGTAGAGAGAAAACTAAAATACCAGTTAGGGTACCTCTCTTACCTGAAGCCTTAGAACTAATTGAAAAATACAAAGAGCATCCTGTGGCTTTTGCCAAAGGCAAACTATTTCCTGTTATTAGTAACCAACGAATGAATGGTTACTTAAAAGAGATTGCTATTATCTGTGAAATAGATAAGAACTTATCTTTTCACTTAGCCAGACATACCTTTGCTACAACCATTACACTAAATAATGGTGTACCAATTGAGTCCGTGAGTAAGATGCTTGGGCATACAGCTATTAAAACAACTCAAATCTATGCAAAGGTATTAGAACATAAACTGGGTGAAGATATGGATAACCTTAGAGAAAGAAGACTTCTTCAAGAAAATCACAAATACAACTTTGAAGAGTCAAATTAAACCTGCCAAAGACAACAGGACTAAACCAGTGCATACAAATTGTTATTTAGGGTTAGAACTAAGCTTGTAGTAGCTTAAAACAAATCAAAACTAACCCTAAATACTATTATTATGAAAGTAGAATTTATTACAAAAGATGACCTTGAGATTTTTAAACAAGAGATTATTACCGAGATAAGAAGGTATAGTCCTTTTAATAGAAAGAAAGATCAAGAAATAAAACAATGGATCAAAAGCTATGAGGTAAGAAAGCTTCTTGGTATTTCTCCTGGTACCTTACAAAATATGAGAATAAATGGTACCATACCATTTAAAAAGATTGGCGGATTGATGTTTTATAGATACGAGGATATTTTAAAGATGATGGAGAGTGAATGAAATAAAACACCCCAACTTAGAGATAGTTGGGGTGTTTTTATTTTATTGGTAAAAGAGGGATTTACACCCTACTCCGTATGTCTTATAAATTGCGGCTTTCAGGCTTTTAATATTTTGTGTGCCATGAAATAGCCGAGCTTTTATATCAATGATTTTTAGTATATTAATCTTATCTTAAAGATACAAAAACTTTTTTACAAAAGAAATACAATTAATCAACAAAAAGTAATATACTATATAAACAGAAGTAATATTTATAACTTAACTAATAAATCTGGGTTTTTTCTATTCCATAAATCAATTAAACAACGTTGAATTTCAATAGATTCCAGGAATTTACAAAGAGCCTTTGATACATTTTTATCTATTGAATATATACCGTTACTTTCAAAGACTTCGCCTTGAAAACTGATCTTACATGCTATTTTTTTACTCTTATTATCAAAATGAAAATGTGGTTTACCATTTATAAAATGATCATTTGAATAAATATTAAAAGTATAACCAAATTTAGATTTCCATTCTTTAACCTGCTCTAATTCTACAAATATATTTCCCTCTAATATATTTTCAAATGTATTTCCTTTACTTATTTGATAAAGTACTCCATCAAAGATGATTTCAAAAATATTTTCTTCCATTTATTTTACCTCTACTAAATCAAAAAAACCTTCTATACTAAATCCATTTAATTTTTTTTCCTGGATCATTTGCCAAATTAATTCATTAACAATTTTATATTTTATCATCCATGTTCCTATAGGCAAATCTTTAAACTCATATGGGAGAGTATTTTTATTAGACTCATTTATTAAAAAAGAATCAATCAGTTCTACTCCTGATAAATTTTGACCATTATGATTTATAGTTATATTTTTTTCTCTATTATCATTATGAAACTTATTCCTTAAAGAACGAATGGTTTCAGCTGAAAATGAGATATAATGTTCCTTCATAATTTTGAAGTTTGGTTGTCTATATATTAACTTGTCTGGTATTAATGCTACTCCTAAAACTATATTTTCTTTCATTATAAACAATATTATATTGAATTAAAAAACTGATTTATCTAAAAAAATAAACTAAAACTTATTATATCTATCAATATACTTTCCATAAAGCAATATTATAAACACATTCCAATTTTCTGTGCATATTTTTAACCTTTTAGTCCAATTGGAAATAATCTCCATGTTAATTTTGAACTGGAAATCTCCTTCACTTTCTACTGATTCAGGAAATATATGATCTTTAATATTCATCAATGCATCAAAATATTGTCTTTCTTCTTCATTTTGAAGATAATTATCCTGATCAAAAGGAAATATACTTAGCCATTCAGTTAAAGAATTAATTATCTTATGACAAGATATTTGTATCTCTAAACTTACTTTTTGTAAGTGATTTTCTAAATTAACTTGATCATCTCCTGTCAGTTGGAATTCTTCTAATAATCTTAGATCATAAAAATGATCTGTTAAAAGAAGTATTTTTCCATATGCTTCTGTAGTTCTAATTATATCATTAAATTCTGGATATAAATTCGCCCATCCCTCAATATTTAGATTTTCAATAATTTCTGCTTCAATCTGTTGTGGTATAGAATTAGTTAAAGATAGATCTTCAAACAACGTATCTTTTATATTGTATAATCTAACTTCATTCCATTGATTGTTTAAGCTCTTTTTGTGAATGGTCTGAATAAAATAAAAATTAGTAAACCAGAATTGTAGCATTAAATATTTTAAGCTAGTGTATTCAGAATTGTCTATTATTTGTTGTATAATTTGATAAGCTTCTTTATATCCTATTAATGTCCAATAAACATTTTCTCCATCAACTAAAACAATAGGTTTATAATTTGTTGTCTTATTATTAATATACTTAATTGAGAAAGAATTGAATTTTGAAACCTGTTTAAATTCGTTTATTATTTTTCCTTCAAAATCAGATTTTAACTTCAAAATTCGTTTTTCTGATCGAACTCCTTTATTATTATTATTCAAAAAGTCTTTCCATATTGAAGCCGTAGTAAATAGGCTATTCACATCGATTTTTGAATAGTGTTTATTATCAATGTTTCCTAAAACATTGTTGTATTGACTATTATAAACTTGAAGCTTTTCAATTGCACTGTAAAGGTTGATTTGAGATAAACGTTCGATATTCTCATCGTGTATATGCCCTTCATCAGTTTTTAATTTAGCCTTTGAGTATAATGTACCTGCTGACTGCTGAATAAAGCTCTCTATATCTATTCTAAAGTTTGAAACACTTTTAAAGAATAATTCGTATTTTGTTTGTAACTTTTTATTGCGTTGTTCTCTTTCATTTTCATTAATTTTTCCTCTTTTATTACCACCATAAATACCTAATGGATCTGTAATTGATTTGGGCTCTTTGATCACTTCTGACCTTTCAAAAGCCATGTTCTGCATAATAGGAACAACAGGCATATAATTTATACTACCTTTAAGCAATTTCTCAAATGAGGTATTAAACTCGCTAATTTTATCTTTGATAATTACTTCCCAGTCATTTAGTTGGTTCATGTATTCATTCCAGTCTTCTGGTCTTAATTGATATTCGTATAATCTAACAATTAAAGAATTGATGTTTATCCATTCTTCTAAAGGAATATTTTCGATAGATATTGTTTTGCGTGTATCATCATAATCTATGCCTAAAGTATGTAAACGATGACCATATCCTTGAGAATTAAATTGTTTTTTATCTGGAATAGCGGTTCTGATAACATCTAAGACAGATACAATAAAATCATTGGTTGAACTCTCTATATCATTTTTTAGAATATCAATGATGAAATGCACATTCACTTCGTTTTCATCTACAGATAAGTGTATTATATCAAATTCTTTTTTTATTTGTTCAATAAAAATTCCAATATTCTTTTTTCGTATAATATCCAATTCTAATGAATAAGAATACATACCTAACATTAATTTAGATAAGCTTCTGCTATCCATCATTTTGAATGCAGATTCATATACATTTTCTTCAAATAGTAATAATTTACCTTTTTGATTAGATATATTTTTAAGCCAGAATAAGGTTTCTCCATAAGATTTCCATCCAAAAATACTTGAAGGTATCACTTCTGGGAAATCAATTTTATGGATGACTTCAGTTGCTAGATTGAATATATATTGGTTAGATGTTAATCTATGATTGATATCATTTATTTTTTCTCTGCTTTCGTCATCCACATTAAGTACATCTAGCATTAAATCTTTATCATAATTACTTTCAAACATAAAATCTGTAAACATTGCCCAAGAACTACCACAAATAGTTCTACATTCATCTATAACTTCACGATTAGTCTCAACATAATTTTTAGTTCCCTGCCAAATAAATAATTTTAAAATAGAAGCATAGACAGACCAATTACTTACGTTAATTTTAATATTTAAATCAGTAATAAATTGATTAGGTTTTAGTATTTCAAGATGGAACATTTGTAATAAGAATAAATACAAATCTTTCTCATCTATCAACGGAATAGATTTATAGGCATATTCTTCTTTATATGTTATAAATTCATCAAAAAGTATTTCAACTAATTTCTGTGAACGGATTAAATGTAATCCTTGAATGTATTTTCCATTCAAGGATTTCTTAACTAAATATTCATTTTCTAACTTTTCGATTATATATTGATAATCAATGCTTGAACTCAATTTAGACACATCAATCTTAGCGCCTAAAGAGTCAGTAAGACTAACAATTCTTAAAAACTCAATTTCAGGATTACTACCATGATTATTTTCGCTACGTAATTGCTGAACTTGTTGTTTCAACTTGTTTTGTAACGAGCTTCCCTGAGTAATAGAATACACAAATTCTAATAGTGGAGCATCATCACCAATTTGAATCCAAGCCTGTTCAAAGTCAGTAAAATTTGTAATTTTATTACGTTCATTTAATTTAGAGTATATACTTTCAGCTTCTTCCTTAGATAAGAATAAGTCTATTTCTTTATGTCTAAATTCTACTCCGATTGCAGATGCTCTGTACCAGTCTTCATTCCTTATGGTTACTAAAAACCTAATATGATTTAAATGGGCAGATTCCTTTATGATCTGGATCCAATCTGTTGAATTTGGGGTTACATTAATGACAAATATGGTTGGAATTTCTAGTTTCTTACTTATAACATCAATAGCTTGAATTGATTGTTGTGTTATAATAGGATCTTGCTGTATATTTAGTTCGTAAGAAAGCCAATCATTGGCATAGTTACGTATATAACTATAGAGTAAAGTTGTTTTTCCTTGGCCAGACGCTCCTTTTACTATGATAATGTTATGCTCTTTTAATTCATCATGTATTTTTTCAAGATACTTTTCTCTTTTAACATCTAAACTCAATAAAATATGCTCGTATCTTGTTAAAGTAGCATTGTAGAACTCCTTTTCTAAAAGTGTTAGATTTGTATTCTCTATAGAAACCTTATGTAATGGTTTCAAGACCACTCCATATTGATTGTGAATAGCAATCCTTTCTGATAAGTATAAGGCAAAATCTTGAATCTTATTATAAAAAACTTTCGTTGAAATAGGTTGTTGTTTCTCAGCAATAAATTGTAACCAATTCAACAGAAATCCAATAGTAGGGATAGGATCAACTTCAGGAAAATAACTTTTTAATAGTTTTTCTATTTCTCCAGCGGTTTCTTCCTCATTAATCTCTACAAATTGAGTTTTACTTTTAACTAATATCCATTCATCTTTTGTTATGTTATATTTTCTTAACGTTGGCTTCTCTTTTACAGAAATAGTATCTTTATGATTTATCCAATTTTTTAATTCATGACTTATTTCCCCATAAGAAACTAATATTGGAATTCCGTCTGAGTATTTAGATAAAAACCTCTTAATAAATGAAGTTTTTTTGACAGATAAAATATCAGATAATGTAATTGGTTTTCCCAAATTCTTTAATTGTATTGCATATAAAAGTTGACCGTTGCTATCCAATATATCTAAATCTTCTTCTCCTTCTAATCTAAATATAAGATCTTCTGATAAAGAGGTTAAGATATAATACAATGAATATAAAAACTGGGTTCGATAACCACGTAAAGCTGCTATTGCTGACATTAAAAACTCTATTTTAATTATTATAAAAACTCTTTGTTCTATTAAATATTTTCCTTCAATTCTATATTATTCAGAAATTGCAATGTTTCTTCTATAGAATAATAAGCATCTACAAGCAAACTAACTTGCTGATTAATGGGTAAGTATTTCCCCCATTTACTAAAATCTATAATATTTGGGTTTTCTTCTATAACATACTTTAAATATGACTTAATCTCCTTTGAGTCAATATTAAACTTAGAAAATAACTTATATAGATCTTGAGCTGTTGTTAGCTTTAGTATTATACTATTTTCTAAATCGTTATAGTCATTTTTGATTTCGTTAAAATCCAGAAATAAACAAATTGTCCTATTTATCTTTGATGAAGCAAAGGTGTATAGCTCCGTCTTATTTACATCGTGTTTTAATGGTCGATCTATTTTATAGTTTACGAGTTTATAGACAGCAAACTCATCTCTAAGTATCTTTAAGACATCTGTTGATGCTTGATCTAAATAGTCAAATTCTTGTTTGCTAATTAGAATCTCTAGCATCTTCTCTTTTATTATATGACTAATATCTACAGATCCTCCATAAAAAGTAGGCTTATCTCCTGAATTTGCAGGCTGAACCACAATCTTCTTACTATCATTTTCAATGAGTATTACTTTCCATACTCTTGAAGCTAGTAAGAATTTACTCTCTTCACTTAACATAGGATTTAAAGGAAGTTCACCAATAACAATATTTTGATGAATTACTTTATACATTTGTTCACTCTCAAAAACGCTATAAAAGTCTTTGGAATTAACGATGTACTCTCCTTCAAGGCTTATCAATAATTCTTGGTTAGTCTGTTCAATAATTTGTTTTTCCAATAGTGATTGTATAGTCTGTTCTATTTGAATAGCTGTAACATGCTCAAAAGAATAATTTTGTTCAAAATAGTTTATTAACTCACTTTGAGTAATTCCATTTCTACTTCTAATTACAGAAAGTATTTGGTGTACTAAAATATCAAATGGATATATAGCATTCATTTTACTATCTATGACTCCTTGTTGATATAACTCCCAAATAGCAAGACTTTGTAATAAAAACCAGCTATTTGTATTATACAATACTACTTTACTTTCTTGTCCATCTTTTCTACCACTTCTTCCTATTCTTTGAACGAGTGAAGCAATATTAAATGTAGAATCAATTTGAACAACTTTATCTACGGAACCGATATCAATACCTAATTCTAAAGTAGATGTACAACAAATTGAAAATGGTGAATAGGTATTTGTTTTGGCAAAGTTCTCAATGTATTCTCGAAGTGACTTATCAACTGATGAATGGTGAGCAAAGAAATTGGTATGTAAATTTCCTTGTTTACTGATTTTTAAAAGATAATGCGTAATTTCTTCAACCTTACCTCGATTATTAGGAAATATTAAAACCTTATTATTATAAACCTCTCTGAATAGATCTTTAATCAAATCAAGATTATAGTTATTCCCCCCTTTATTTTCAAAATATTTAAAAGAAACTCTTGTTGGTTTACTTGAAGAATCTTTTAATACCTTCGTATCTAATGATCGTCCACCAAATTTTTTAATCGATTCTAAATCACCTATTGTAGCAGAAAGACCAATTAATCTGAAATTGGAATTTGCCCTTTTCTGGATTCTATATAGCAATGAATTTAATTGGACTCCCCTATTTGTACCATCAAAATAATGTATCTCATCTATTACAACATATTTTAAATTGCTAAAAAGATGCGGTATCTCATGTGATCGATTACAAAACATAGCTTCTAAAGATTCCGGAGTTATTAAAACAATTCCATTTGGATTTTTAATAAGCTTCTTTTTAGCTGATTGACTAGCTTCTCCATGCCACTTGGTAATCACTATATCTAAATGTTCACAAAGCTCTTCAATACGCTTAAACTGATCATTAATAAGAGCAATTAAGGGAGAAATGTAAAGGACTTGTACTCCACTTTCAGAAAAATCAACATCCGTTAGAATAGGCAAAAAAGCAGCTTCAGTTTTACCCGAAGCTGTTTTTGCTGATAGAATATAATTATCCGTTGTTGTCAATATCCTTTGTATTGCAGCATTTTGAATAGGACGTAGTTCAGACCAATTCTGCTCTGCAATATATTTTCTAATGGGCTCTGAAAGTAAATTGTAACTGCTCATATATTTTATAATTCTTCAATCGTATCTAAATACGATAAATCCATATCTTGGCGTTCATCTAAAACATTAACTTCTTTAAACAAAGAGTCCTTGTTTAAAGTTGGGTTCTGTCTTAATAGATTCAATATGTTTAAAAAATCACGTGTAACTTGTCTTGGAGTCAAGAATTCTTGTGCCCCTGGTTTATTGTAAATCTCTTCCATGAAATTTTTAATATCTTGATCATCAACTTGAGATTCAATTTGATAATTCTGATTAAAAATGGTTTGAAGATTTTTCAATAGTACATAAATCTCATTGTGGTTAAGTGGTCTAAGTTTAATCACAGGTTGTGCAAAATCACGAATTTCTTGAGTTTCAAATCTATTGGTTTGAAGTCTAGTCTTTAAAGCATTATAGCTAAAAAGACCTCTTCTTTCATTTTCTAAAAAATCTTTTGTTCCTGCTATATTAAAGAATAAGTTCTCTACCTTACCTTGTAAACAATCGTTATAAATTGTAAGTATTTTTTCATAGTTCTTTTCTCTTGTACCTGAATTTTGAATTTTATAGAGATTAATTGCTTCATCTAAGTTTATCATAAGTCCACTGTACCCAATACTTGTAAATAACTTACAGAAGTTTTTAAGCATGTCATAGTAATTATGATCATCAATAATTTCTCTAATACCCAATTCTGATCTTGACTCCGTTTTAGTCTTATACTCACCTTTCAACCATTTCAGCGCATATTTTTTTAGGTTTTCATCATTCTGTATATATCCTTGATAATACTTCATAATTACAGATCCAAAATCAAATGCTCCTACATCAGACAACTCATTAATAGTAGTCATAATTTGTGTTTCAACAAGTGGCAGATTTTGCTCTTGTGTAATCTCAGTAAGAGGAATCTGATTATCCTTAGAAACTTTCATTAAAACACTCTCAATCCATTTTTGCAATAAAATAGGCAGTGCTCCTCCTTCAGGTTTAGTTTGAATAGCTAGATTATTCATAATAGCAGAATAAAGCAGTACTGCTTTACCATCATTGCTATATAATCGATTCTCTGGAGTAAAATCTGCATTAGCAATTACAAATTTTTGCTTTAATGCTACTGTATTTAATAAATGAAGCATAAAAGATTTTCCTGACCCAAAATCCCCTATCCAAAACTTCATTATACTATGGCCATTCTTAACATCTTCTAAAGCGCTAATAAAGGCATTTACTTCTTCATTTCTTCCTACTGCAATATGAGAAACTCCTATCTTAGGTACTACACCTCCAATAAGAGAATTAATAATAGCTGTTGCTTCTTTTGGCTTGATCTTAGTTGTCATTATTTTAGTATATTTTGATAATATTGTTCTTCAATTGTATAAGTATCTTCTTGTTCTTCGATTAAATTGTCATCAATAAGTTCATAGGTCTTTTCATTAATATTGTTGATTAATGAATCTACAAACACTCCATTCTCACTTGCAAACTCTTCTACTAATTCTCGTGTAATTTCATTATTAAAATTCTGAATCATCTGTAAAAGTTCAATTTCATATACAGTATATTCTAAATCCTCATTAAACAGATTTTCTTGTTTTGGTTTTGTTGCCAATTGTTCTAATAACGAAGTATCTAACTCTGATTCTACATCCTCATCTTCTAAATATTCATTTAAAAGCTCAACAGTTTCATTTAGTTGCTTTTTTACATCACTTATCTTTTCAAAATCAAGCTTAATTTCTTTTCGCTTAACTTCATAAATACCTTGAAGCTCCTTTAATGCACGCTCAAAATCCTTTGTTTTTAAAAAATTATCCAAAATAACATTGAACTGATCTAATTGCTGTTGATTTTTAAATAATACTTTAAGTGTGGTTTTATTCAGTGGTTTATTATTTATAGTTACAGAATCTAAATCTGCTTGGATATATCTTAAATAATATTCTAAAGCTAATAATTGATCCTGCTTTGCAATGTGCTTACTGGCATCAAAATAGATATTTTCTATGGAAGGATTATACTTATTAAACTCAGCTAACTGATCTATCTCTTTTTTAAACTCTACTGCATTTTGAATGTTTTTCACAATTTGCTCAAATGCAATTTTCCATCTTGTTGTATTTTGTTTATTTAAAACAAGTTCTGATTCTAAATTTGCAGGTTCACATAACAAAATCTCCCTATCCAATGCTTCCTCAAACACTCTTTGCAAATCTTCAAATAGCTCAACTATTTCAGATTTTGTGTGTATAGCATCTACATTTAACTTGCGTTTGTGATTATAAAATTCACGAACTTTATTCTCTGTAAGTTTAAAAAAGTATCTATAAATTTCTTGTTTATAAGATTTCAAACTTGGTCCATCCGAATAATACTGAGCATAGTATGGATTTGAATCATGCTTTTTTAGTAGAGCAGCTACTTCATCAATTCTCGCAGATAATGTTGTATCATTCTTCTTACAATACTTTTCTAAAATATCTATTACTCTACAATATACAAGTCCTTGTTGATTGAAACAAAATTCGGCTTGATTAAAAACCGTTTCATGGTAAAAACCTATTCTATTTAAATATCTAACCTGCTTTGGTGTTAAATCATACTTTGTCTTAATACTGTTCCCTACATAATAATCCTGCTCATTATAATTGGTATAACTATCGTAAGAATTGTTTTGAATCAGGGCTCCATAATTATTTGATAACGTGTTTGAATTATATTTCTTTAATATACTTGTAGTGTATCTACGTACTTTGGGATATAACTCATCAAGTACACGATAATATGATTCTAATTTCAAGTAATCTTTATCTTCTTGATGTTCCTGTTCTAAATCAAACATCAAAGTAAAAGCATACCCTAAATTATCTTGCTCTAATTTTATATATGATTTACTTTTAAAGTCTTGCTTAAACTTTAAATAAAAGTCTTGTATTTCTTTTCTAGCAAAACCAATCGCATTTGTTGAATAAATATATCCACTATTCCAATATGGAACCAAATCTACTTTTTCTTTACTTACTTCTTGAATAGGTACGCTTTCAGTCACAACTACCTCTGAAGTACTAGCGCTTTTAAGGTTTTTATATTGTTGCAATTTTCGTTCACAATAAACTCTAGTTCTAGGGTAATGTTTAACAAGGATATTATAGTTAGATTTTAACTTCTCATAATCATTGGTATTTATAAAATCTCTTTCAAAATCAAACAGAAGTACAAAAGCATAGTTCATTTCATTCTCTGCTAAAGGAATATATTTATGATTTAAAAAACTATCCTTAAACTGATTATAAAAATTTCTAATATCACTATTCGCTGTCTTAATATCATTATATGAGTAAACATAATTAAGTCCCCAATAAGGAACATCAATTCTTTGATTTTCTTCTTTTACAATAGGTGGTAGCAATTGAGATGTATTTATTTTTTTTTCGGTGTTTATAGTATTTATTTTTTCAGTAACTGACTCACTTAAATTCATTCCTTTATTGTCTGCTATAGTAATGTATGAACTAGCATTATAATAAACTGAATTATATTTATGGAAAAATTTATCATTAGACATTAAAATATATCTAATAGCTTCAATAACTCCTAATATAGCAGGTATGTATGTCCAACAAAACAAGAGATAAAAAACTCCTTGGACAGGACGATTTAAATAAAACTTATGAATTCCTAAAGATCCTAAGAAAAAAGCTAATAAAGCAGCGACTGACTTATCTTTCATTTATGACAATCTAAATTTTGTAAAAATTAAGGTTAATTATTGGTCTTAAATATATAAAAGATACTGATACTATTAATGATTATTATCTGAACTCAGTGTTTTTCTTAGGATAGCAAGCTATAAATTGTGTATCTAGTAATTTTTAATACTTATAACTCAATATAAAGATTAAACAAGAAAGCCCTTTACAGGGCTTTCTTGTTTAATTATAACTTTAATAATTCAACTCTTCTTAATTTCAAGATTTCCGAACTTCTTAATTTCAAAACCTGACTCCTCACCCCAGTCTTTTCATTAACCTCAATTGAAAGCACCTGTTTATCTGATAAAGTAAACTGGTCTAACATAAATACAGTGTCTTGTTTACTATGACTGTTGATCTTCTGAGAGGTAATATAACTTCTAATTGGTTTTAAACTGACTTCTTGAATAGTAGTTCGCTTTGTGGTTCTTCTATCTTTAATTTTAAAACTGATATAATCAACCTCGTATGGTAAATTGCTTTTGTTACTAATTGAGATGTGAAAGTAAAGTTTACCATCTTGAATATAAATACTTTTTAACCATGCTTCTACCCCATATGTTTTGCTTTTAATGTTTAGCTCTTTCTTATTCTTTTTGATAATTGCTTTCATCAAAAGATCAACTAAACTTGGACTGATACTACCTAAATCTTTAAATAGGACTTCGCTTTGCTTTTTACTCTTCTGTTTTTCAAACTTGGTTAAGTCATAACTCAATTGTATTGGTTGCCCTTTGTAGCTAACATTAAAGCTAAAGTATTTACCATCATTTGTAATAACTGTAAAGTTTGTAGGTGAAATATCCTCTTTTACGGTTTTTAATCGAAGAACATTAGAAGTAGCTTCTACTTTATTGGCTATAATCTCACTACTTCCGAGGTCCACATACTCAATACTACTTGGAAAAAGTATGTGAGTTGTTTTGTTTTGGGTAAGCTCTATCTCATATGGTGTTACCTCAGCATTAGATAAATTAATAGATTGACTGTTTTGTTGAGCCGTTACTGTGTTTACTGCTAGTAAGCACAATAGCATATATTTAATAATTGTTTTCATAATGATTTATTTTACTTGGTTAACGTTTATTCTTTTGGAACAAGAAATAGCTCTTGCCCTTGTTTTAGCGTTACTCTTTGGGCTTTTACCTTCTTTGAAAAGTAACCTGATACGCCTTGAATGAGTCCTTTGGTTAAATCCCCTGCTATTTGATCTGAAGCTGATCTACTCATCGATATACTCGTTCCTGCTGTTTGTCCCATATTGGCAATGATTTCTTTTGAAGCGCTTATTTCTTGAAGATCTAATACCTCAAGTCCTTTCTGTCCATAGTTATCATAACCGATAAGCTCTGTTTCTATGATACTATCGTCTATCTTAATAGAGTTTACAATAAGTTCTAATCGTCCGCTGTTTACTTTGACTTTAGCAATCAGCGTACTTGATTCAGATAATAGAGCTCCATTTATTACTATACTTTCCAATAACTTTAGCTTAATGTAACCTTCGTTTACAATGACCTGATCTTCTTTAATACTTACTCTTATACTATTTTTATGGTTCTGTGTTTTACGCTCTCCTTCTGCTGTATAAAAGGTTTGATTAGATTGAAGATTGGTAGGCAAAATATCCTGTAAACTCATCGGTTTTACAAGTGAGGAGACAATCTCATCACTAGTTTTATCAACCACTGTTATAGCCTGTTTTTTACTAGGGATAATTTTGATATTTGTAGTCTCATTTAAAGGTGGTAATTCAGTTTGGTTTTGACCTCCTGGCAAATACTTGGCAGCCATCTGAAACGACTTTTCCATTAGTTCTAATTGACTATCAATCGTAATAGGCGTTGGAGTGTCTTTTTCTTGTAATTGTTCTTCTAACTCTTCAATTTGCTTTTTTAGGCGTTCGGTTTCAGGGTTTGTTGTACTCTCATAAAAATTACTCAGTGCTTCTTGACTTTGTTTATAGTTCTGATAAGACCTTTCATAAGGAGTGTAGGAAGGTTCTACATTATAATCTTGGTGATTATAACTGCTATTAGAATCTTCTTTCGATTCATTCCAATAATCCGATAAAGAGTGTATTTGGTTTTCGTTTTCTTGTTGCTTCTGCTCCCATAGCTCTTTTTCATAGGCCTTGACCTTGTCTGTGGGCATCCCTTGTGTTATCGCCTCTGGAACTGAATCATTGTGTGTGATTAGCTCCTTCTCTTCTGGTTTAAACAAAAGATACATAGCCCCTAAAAACACAATGCCCATTAAAGCAAAGACAATATGCTTTTTGTGTTTTTCTATAAACCCCTGAAATACCTTATTTTCTTTGGGTACTTTCTTTATTTGATGGGTTTTATTTGATTGATTGTGGTTCATAACTCTTGATTTTAATAGTTGATTTTGATTTTACCTTTTGCTTTTCAAGCAAATACTTTACAGGTCTTGTATTGTTTTGTTTCTCTTTACTATCTGATGTTAGTTTAGAACTAAAGCTTGTCTTTACAATAAAAAAGCAAACAAGGCTGTAGAATGTAAATACAGCAAGTAATAAAACTCGTTGTCTTTTTATTGAGAGGCTATTCCAATAGGTCTGTAGCCTACTGGAATAGCTATGTCTTAAAAGTTGTAACTTATTCATGGATTAGTTTTTTAGCGTTTAACAACTTCTAAGTCTTTGTTCTCTATAACTGTAAACTTTTCGATAATAAATCCTTGAGGATTATTATCAGACCGAACAGCAGATATGAGCTGACTACTTGTTACAAGATTTCTTTTAGTGAGATTACTTGAACGAATGATATACTGGGTAGCATAAGTCATGTTTTTATAGGGATAGTTATTAAAATCTATTTTAATGCTATCTACCTCAATTCGTTGCTGAATATTCCCAGAAATAACACGACTATAGTATCCCTTTTCAAGTAGATCTTTGTAGTAATCAAAAGCGCTTTTATCAGCAAGATTAAACGCTCTTTGCATATTACCCTCAATGGCTGCTTTCTCAGGTGAAAGCGTAAAGAAAAGCTCGTGAAAACGCCTTACATGCTCCCTTGCCTCTACTGGCCTGTTTATACTTGCATCTTGAGAAAGAGCAAGCATAAGTGACTTACCTTTATCTAGCAAATAAATCTTCTCTCGTTGCTCTTTAGCAAAATCATAACTTTTATAGATAGTAAATCCAACTACTAAAAGACAAATCGATGCAAATACAATAGCATAAAGCCGAATCTGTTTAAAGCTATTTTCTATATTTCGAAGTGATTTAAATTCCATAATACTTTTATTTTTTGATTAGTTGTCCTGAAATATTACCTACTGTTGCCCCTGCTCCTGCTGTAGCCATATTACCAGTTGTAGATACAGTCTTATTCATATTACGCATAAAGTTTCCTGCTCCACCCGCTTGAATTACCCAACCCGTAACTGTTGGAATCGTAAAATATCCTACAATACCGATAATCATAAAAATGACATACGCAGTATTAGATGTATCTGGAACAAAACTTGGATCAGCAAGCATCTGCATATCTCTTTCGATAATTAATGATTGAATCTTAGCAAGCATACTGCTAAACAAATCTGCTACTGGAAGCCAGAGGTACACACTGATATACCGTGTAAGCCATTGCAACAGCGTAGATTCAAAACCACTCCATATTGAGATAGCAAAGGCTATTGGACCAAGTATGGACAGCACTACCAAAAAGAAAGTTCTAATGGTATCAATAACAAGAGCTGATGCTTGAAAGAGCATTTCTAATATCTCTCTAAAACCATCTCTTAGGTTCTTTTGAAAATCATATTGCCATTTCTCTAAATACATTCCTGTCATAGCAGCTAAATCAGATGGAGACCAACCAAGCTCATCAAGCTTTTTATCAAATTCTTCATCAGAAACTAAATAAGCTGTCTCAGGATTTCGTAGCATCGCTTCTTTTTCTAAAATATCTTTTTTCTGCTGTAAAGAAGTCATATCAATCACTTGACGTTCTAAAATCTGATGAGTACCTTTAACCACAGGGCTTAAAACCGTGTTTAATGTTCCAAGAACAAGGGTTGGAAAAAACATGATACAAATACCCAAAGCAAAAGGTCTTAGCATTGGATACACATCAATAGGCTCTGCTCTTGCTAAGGCTTGCCATACTTTAATACCAATATAAAAAAGAGCACCAAGACCTGCTAAGCTTTTAGCCACCCCAGCCATCTGGGCTGATAGTGGCATCATATCGTAATAGAGGTTCTGAAGTACCTCATGTAAATTACTATCTCCCATAACTACCAATATTTCTGGTTAGAAGTTCCATACAGGTCAAGTACCCTTTGGGTATTGTTTTTCTTCTTTGACCTTAAGATGCTAATACCTATATTTTTTCTGGTGTAATAACTAACAAGGTTGTGATAGTCTTTAACCTCTTTATAAACCCTATCAATAATATCCATACGCTCTTTATCATTTAAAGAAAGACTCGACGCGCTTACAATTTGTTTAAGCTCCTTGACAAGCTCTGTGCTTTCTTGGAGTAATACGGAATACCCATTTGCAATAGCTACAAGCTCCTGGGCAGAAAAGTTTGGATCATTAAGCATCTTGCCAAAGTTCTTGACATACAGCTCTGAAACCTCTCCTACTAAGAGTACCGTTTGTTGAACTTTTCTAGCGTCCTTAACAAGATTGTTTACTGCTTGGAGTTTATCGTAGTACTCCTTGCCTTGTTTATAAACCTTCTCGACTTCTTTAAAGTTTTTAATGACATTACTAACTGTTGAAGAAGTCTGTATAATCTCATTGGCACTGTTTAATATGCCTGATGCCAAATTAGTAGGATCGGTAACCACCCACTGGGCATTCATCTGTATTGGTAGAATTAGTAGCATAGCTACCACAACTACCTGTAATAGTTTTTTCATTATTGTATGTTTTAATTGATTGTTTATTCTATTGATTAATTATTCACCTCCCTCTTTTATCGTTAAAGAAGGTGGATACAAATGTTACTGGTTATACTCTTCTTGTTTTTCTTGTACAAGACGTTTTATAGCCATCTCTACATTACCATCGAGTTCTTTAGCTAGGTTCATGACCTGTAGTTTTTCAGTCTCTTCAGTGGTATAGGCGAGATACTCCGAATAGCTCACCTCTGTAGCGTACACGCCTGAATGCGTGCCGCCAAGACCAATCCATACTTCTTTGTAAAGACGGTTTGGATTGTTGTTAAGATTAATTGATAGTATCTGAGCTTTTTCTTTATCAGTAAGACCTAGCATAGCTTGTATATCATCAAACTTGTTCATATACTTGCGCTGATCAAGTAGAATCTTACAATCAGAGTTATTAATAATACTCTCCTTTACAATCGGGGATTGAATAATATCATCTACCTCTTGGGTAACCACAATTGCCTCTCCAAAGAACTTTCTAACAGTTTTAAAAAGATAGCGTAGATAATCTGCCATCCCCTCTTTGGCTATAGCCTTCCAAGCCTCTTCTATCAGTATGAGTTTGCGTTGTCCTTTAAGACGTCTCATCTTATTTATAAATACCTCCATGATGATAATAGTCACTATGGGAAACAGGATTTTGTGGTCTTTTATGCTATCAATTTCAAAGACGATAAAGCGTTTATTAAGTAAATCAAGCTCACTTTCGGAGTTTAATAAATAGTCGTATTCTCCGCCTTTATAGTAAGGTTCAAGTACATTTAAAAAGTTAGCCAGATCAAAGTCTTTTTCTCTAACCTGCTTTTGTTCTAACTCAGCTTTGTAATCAGTTTTGATATACTCATAGAAAGTGTTGAAGCTTGGTTTTATATCGCTATTTTGAAGTTTTTGAATGTATCCACTTACTGCGTTTGAAAGTGCTACTTCCTCAGCTCGTGAGGGCGGCTGGTCATCCCGCTTCCAAAGCGTTAAGATAAGAGTCTTAATACTCTCTCTTTTTTCTATATCAAAAATGCCATCCTCGGTATAAAATGGATTAAAAGCAATTGGGTTTTCTTCAGTATAAGTAAAATAAACTCCATCCTCTCCTTTTGTTTTGCCTTTAATAAGTTCACACAATCCTTGATAAGAATTCCCTGTATCAACTAAGAGCACATGAGCGTTTTGTTCATAGTATTGTCTTACCATATGATTGGTAAAAAAACTCTTACCACTTCCTGATGGTCCCAAGATAAACTTGTTGCGATTAGTAATAATTCCTTTTTTCATGGGTAGGTCTGAAATATCTAAATGAATTGGTTTGCCAGTAAGCCGGTCTGCCATTTTAATTCCAAAGGGGGATAATGAGTTTTGATAGTTTGTCTCCCCAGAGAAAAAGCATAAGGCAGGTTCTATGAAAGTATAAAAGCTCTCTTCACTTGGAAAGTCCCCGCTATTTCCAGGCATCCCTGCCCAGTAAAGTGTCGCAGCATCCACTGTATTGTGTCTTGGCACACACTCCATAGAAGCAATTGCGCTCCCACAGTCATTTTTAAGCTGTTTAAGCTCACTTGGGTTGTCTGACCATGCCATTACATTAAAATGAGCTTTAATAGAAGTTAGTCCTTTACTATGAGCTTCATTTAAATATTCCTCAATCCACTGTTTATTAATTTGATTAGCTCTACTGTATCTAGCAAGCGAGTGCATATTCTTAGCTGACTTTTCAAACTGCTTTAAATTAGAGTCACTATCTTCTAAAAACAAATACTGGTTATAGATGTGATTACAATTAAGTAGTAGTCCAACAGGCGCTGCAAACGATAAAGCCATGCTGCTTTTATCTGTTGACAGTTTTTCATAGCGAGATAAATACGACACCTCAGTAGGTAAATCATCTGTACTTGATAAAGTATGTAATGAAATTCGGTTATCTCCTACTCTAACCTGATCGCTACTTATGGCAATATCCTGAAGGCTTCCTCTTTTAGTTGGATTTAGAGTCAAGTACTGCTCTAATAGTCCACTTTTATTTTCTGAGCCAATGATATCTTCTTCAGATAGTTTAATTAAGCTTATTAGCCCACTATCATTGACAATCTTTTCAAGTTGGGTTGTAGCCTCTAAAAAGCTTTGAACGGTATCTTTATCTCTAATTTCTTTTGGGATGAGTTCTCCTCTTGTAAGGGATGAAAAGTTACTCTGACTTTTAATTCGTTCCTTGGTAGTTTTTGTGATAAAGAGATAACAACTGTGATTCAGATAGGGACGCTCGTTAAAATGTCTTTCAAAACTCCTACTTAAATAGCTCTGCTCTGCGTCTTTAAAATCCGCCTCATAACTCTGTTTTACAAACCAATCTTGTTTGTGTATCACAGTAAACTCAGGTAATGTTTTAATAGCCTTAAGCCACACACTGTGAATCATTTCATACTCTTTGTCTGAGATGGTGAATATCTCAGGTAAAATAACCTTATAACAAACCGTTATGTCCCCTTGTTTAGAAACAATGCAGTTATTTTCAACCGAAAGAATCGGAAACATCCTCTCAAGGGTATTTGTCTTAGCTGTATTTCTCATAACTTCTTAGTTTTAAGTTTCTACTTAAATACCCTTTGACGTCCTTTCTTGAGATGATATACCTTGGAAAATATTTTCTAGCCTGAAGTTTCATAAGACCATACTGACCGTATTTCTTATTCAGTGAAAATACTTTGTATACAAGATAGCCTGATGTACTAAGGCCAAGGGCTAAACAAATAAGATTGTTTACCCCTGCCATATACAAAACCATAACAAGAATTAAATCAGCTAAAAGTCCTCCTGCAAAGTAAAACAGATACTGCGCCTTGAGTCCTTTAAACTCAACACTCGCTCCAATACCTTTATTGATACTAAACTTTTTCATAAGCGTATCTTTTAAAGGAAAAATGAACGTAGGATTGTAGCTGCTACAATTAAGAAGATACAAGCCCCAAACCAGCTTGCAGCTGTTTTACTTGTATCGGGATCACCACTTGAGAATTTGTTGTATACCTTCACTCCTCCTATTAAACCAACTACTGCTCCAATAGCATAGATAAGCTTGGTGGCTGGATCAAAATAAGAAGTAACCATTTGGGTAGCTTCTGTGATTCCTGCAGCTCCGTTTCCTTGAGCTAAGAGTGGCAAACTACTTAGTACAATAAGTAGTAAGAATAGCCTTTGTTTGATTGTTTTTGTTTTCATAAAAATGACATTTATTAAGTTATAATCATGCCCTTTGCATGATACTTTGGTAAATGTCTTTTTAAAACGGTTTGAGAGATTGATTGTGGAAGTTAGTGGATACTCATGGCGATAAGGTGCAATAAAAAAGGCGTTAAGTATGTTTTACTATAACGCCTTCACAGTTTTTCTTTACACAAAATCATTAATATTAAAATCTTCACTATCTATTACTTCTTCTTCCTTTTTTGGTGATTTTTCGTTTAATGATTGATCTAATAATTTCGCTATTGTCTTAGCTGAATCAGGTAGTGCCTGTTGGAGTAGTTCCAATAACTCTGAGCCTTCTATTTTTTGAGCTGTCTTTACTATAGTCTCATTAATTAACTCTTGTTCAATAGAGTTCACAAAACTATTAAGCTCATCCATACTGACTCGCTCAGTAAATTCATTATCTAAAGGTTCTAAATTCTTGCTTAGTTCTTTTTCTTCCTCTTCTAAATCAAGTTCACCATCTGTTTGACTCATTAGCGATTGTTTTAGAACAACTGGTTTACTTTCTCCTATAATACTTACGGGTACATCTTGTTTAAAAGGAGACTCTTCTGCTTTAGATTGGTTCTCTTGTTTACTGGTTTTATTTTTATCTAATAACAGAAGAGTGATAACAAGTACAAGACTGATTATGATAACTATTTCCATAAATTAGAGAATTGGTTTAAAATGTTCTTGAAAATAAGCCTTGATATCATCTGAATGATCCTTAAGATGTTGTTCTAAGATATTGTCAATATAAGCATAGAGCGTTGTTTTATTTTCTTTAGATAATTGAACAAGGCGAATGAGTACCTCATGGTGTTCAGGGCGGATGTACACCACTTTTCCTTTACTATTTGCAGGTAATCGATTAACTAAAAACTGATCCTCATATTTTTTAGAATCGTTTTTTTCTTCTGTTTTCTTAAATAGATTTTTCATGATTTTTGGTTTTAAATTGGTTTATACTTTTCATTGTAACTCTTGGTAATCTGCTGAGCAAACTCATCAAAGTGATTGTCTAACAAATTATCTAAATAGGCATAAATCGTTATTTTGTCTTCACCTATTATGTGAATGATACGAGTGAGTTTTTCGTGAAATTCAGGTCTTATATACACCGTTTTTCCATCTCTGGCATTGGTATCAGATTTTTTAAAAAAGATACTCTCGTAATCTGTTTCAACAGATTGCTTTGTTTGTTTCTTTTGTTTTGAAACAGGATTCTTCTTTAAAGGAATGTCTTCTGCCTTTCTCTGTTCTTCTACTTTTTCAATATCTAACTGAAGTGGTTCTTTGATTCCTTCTTTTCTCACTCCATCTACCATTAGACTCATCATTAGTTCTTCATCGATATGCGGTTGTTTTTTGTCTTCTTTTTTCATGGTATTATAATTGGATGATTGCTAAAAATTCTTCTATAAAAAGGTCTAAACCACTTGCTTTACTCAGACGTTTATCTGGTGGTAGTAAAGTGGAGCGGAAAACAAGTTTGCTTGTCGCTTCGCTCTCCTTTCGAAATCTCGTACTACTTTTAATATGACTTTGCATCAAACTAAAATCTAATTCCTCAATGGCTTGGTTATAGATGTTATACAAAGGAGTACTCTCCCGCCCATCCACTTGGTTCCAAAATAGATTAATACTTTGTATTGCTGTTTCTGATTTTTTCATCACAACATCTCGCAAAAGTTGCGTAAAAACAAGCGTGCTTTCCATCACTACTCTATCGGCTGTGATAGGCGTAAAAATATAATGCATGCCCGACAATGCGTTTAGAATTCCAGCAGTATTAACCGTACCTGGTAAATCAAAGAAAACTACATCAACTGGTATAGTTGATTCACTTATAAACTGTTTGGCTGCATTTAATACATTATCCGCCTTCTCTTGTAATATTGGGTAGGCTTTTTTATTAATCGTTGTAAACTGCTTATAAGCAAGTTTTTTAAGTACGTCATTTTCCATAACGATAGACAAATCTCGTTCTTTCATTTTCACAAGACTGTGTTGTGGAAAATCTGCATCAAAGACAACTACGTTGTAATTCATCCGATAATGTAAAATACTTGCCACTAACGTGGTAAATGTACTTTTACCTACTCCTCCCTTTTGAGAGGAGAAAGCAACAAAGATTGGTTCTTTTTTTGTTTTCATAATTGTATGTATTTAGCCATTTGCATAAATAAATAGATACGTTAGTCTATTGGTAAGTCTGTGGTCATCTATGTCAGTAATTCTTTACTTAGTCAAGTAGTGAACTATAAGCCTAATTAAATACTTAGCTAAGTATTTAATTACCTGTTTAGCTTTATACTTTTCTATGTAATACTTTACATAAATAGTTGGATAGCTACGCTTGCACTTAGCATAATAGATATTTAAATAACTATTTGTTGCTCTAATTATATACTAATGCGCGTAATTACCTCATTACTTACTTTTTTAGATACATCAGTACAAAGCAACTGATCTATCTACCTATGCAAATATGATTATACATACAAAGAAACTTCATAAACCAGCTGAATCTGATTTATGGCATTTTGTGGTAACATTTGGCATTTTAGTGTCAAATAGTGGGTGATTTCTTAAAATGAAATCACTATAGATTTTACGTTGTAAAAATGGGGGTATTTAGTAATCGAAAGATTACAGCAAGTTATGTTTTGAGGCACTCGAAATTGACATTCTTACCATCAAAACGACTTGCTCTTGCAGAGGGCTGGAAAACTACTCCGAAGTCGTTAGTTTTTTGTTGAAATAGAGTATAGACTCAAAATATTGAGGGATTTACGGATTTCCGTAATATAATTAGAGAAAGTTTTAATATGTTTGAAAAATAATATGTTTTTAATTATTTCTCTTTTGTATTTAATTTAAAAAACTAATTATATAAATGATGACTTTAATGAAACACGTATCTAGGCATTATTTTATGAAACTACATCGTGTTTTGTTTCGTGAAAAAATAATGTTGTGCATCATGCTAAAATAAAACAAACTTATGAGTTTAGAAATTAAATCACAAGAGTTAAAAAATTTAGTATCAACTTATGATACCCAATGGTTTTTAGGTGACCTATCTGGACTAATGAAATGCATTGCTAATGGAGCGGCTCAAGATCAACTTGGAAACTTGTCTTCTCCATTAAGACAATTATATTTCCTAGGTGGGCTAGTAATTTCATCAAATGATCAAAATGCTACTGAGATACAATATACTGAAGAAAAATGGGAAAAAATAGTTGAACTTTTAAATGAAATTGAACTAGAATATGATAAATTGTTTTTCGCTAAACCAAACGAAGAAATAAATGATGAATGGAGAAAAATCCGTCAGGTTGCAATGCCATCTTTCTTATCTTATTTCAATCAAGGCCCATTAAACTATGAAGAACAAACTATAAACTGGATAAACGATTTATATACTCAATTAGATGAAACTGTTCAAGCTGAAACAGGAGTTGAAGTAATAGATTTTATAAATTTCTACAATAGTTTAGACGAGCTTGTTCAGCAAAAATTTCAAGGATTTGGAACAGGAAAAGACCTTTTTCAAGAGGAATGGTTGGCTTATACAAAACTTAAAATCGGTGTAATTGATGAAGCTCCTGATTCTATTAAAAAAATGGGAGAAGAAAAACGACCTATATATACTTTCTTAGCTGACCATGGAATAATAAACCGATTTAAACCAGTAGATTTAGTTTCAGAAGACTTAACTATAGAAAAGATTGAGATTATACTGCAATTGTTATCCTGTAATAGATTACAAAGCGATTTTCTCTACTATACATCAACTAGACCAGGAAATCCTCTTTATGAATATCCCATCATAAATATTGAAAATGATTTATTTCAAGTTTTTGAAGTCAAACAAGTTATTCATGCTATTGATAATTTACTTGAAAGAGTTTGTTCTAAAAATTTAAAATCAAAGGATAAACTGATTGAAAAAAAAGGAAAACTACTTGAAAAGAGAATTTTAAATCTCTTTAAAAAATTCTTTAAAAAAGATTACAGATATTTTGAAAGCTATTATGTAGATGGTTGTGAACAAGATATTCTGTTTTTATGGAAAAACCATGCTTTTATCATTGAAGCAAAAGGTTATAATCTACGTGAACCTCTACGTGATCCTGAAAGAGCGTTTATTAGAGTAAAAGATGATTTCAAAGGTTGTATCGGTTATGGATATACTCAAACAAAAAGAGTTGAACAAAAATTCATAAATAAAATCCCACTTAAAATTGAAGATAAAGACGGAAATTTAATTGAAGAAATTGACACCAAACAATATGACGAAAATGATTTTTCAATTATTGTCAATATCAATTCTTTCGCTCAAATACAAAATGATCTTTCTATACTTTTAGATGTTGAAGAAGGAGATGTTTACCCTTGGGTTATAAAAATTGATGATTTAGAAGTTTTCATTCTCACTATGATAGCAAAGAAAAAGAGACCTCAAGACTTCATAAACTTTCTTTTACTAAGAGAAAAATTACACGGCAAATTAATTTGCTCAGATGAGCTTGAAGTTTGTGGTGGTTATTTAACTGGTACTATTACGGAACAAAAGATTGACAAAGCTGATAAAATATTTACAACACCAGATTTACCAGCAATCTTCGATCAACAATATTGGAAAGGAATGGGGTTTAAAAATGAAAAACTATTAGCGGAAAAGAAAAGCGGAAAGTATAATTTTTGGGGTTAATTTATCAAAAAAGGACAAGGGAGCAATATTAGTTTTACAAAATTATGGTCTAGTAATAGATTGAATACTTGTTATTTTGTACCTATAATACTTTTTATATTTTTTTTTGTTAATTTAGCAAAAACAATACTGTACTGTATAGTTAGTAAAAAGGCAAAAATTTAAGCTTTCTAAACCACAATTACGGCCAATAGGCGGCTATTATTTGCCATTTAAAAACCAACTTTTTACAATGAATATTAATTGGGAGAAAAAAATTAAGATTGACACAAAATGGACGAATAGGCAACTTGTGAACCATTTCTCTGAAAAAGCACCAAAAATTGTAGTTAGAGCATATACACCTAAAGTAACGGGTACGAAATTCTGTTGTAATGCTTTAGTGTCAGAGCTTGGATTTTTATTACCTGATTATGCCCTTTCAGAAAAATCGAAAAAAAATAAGCTTAAATCATTAACGATTGTATATGGAAAAGAATTAGCAAAAGACAGGTATCAAACAGCTCTATATCAAGAAGCACAAGCTTTTTTTGGTAAAAAAGATCCCACTACAGATGGTAAATATGGAGAATTACTTTTATTTGCTTTATGTGAGAGCGTTCTAAAAAGTAAGATGGTAGCACATAAAATTGAAGGTTTATCTAACGGTAAAGACCAAGTGAAAGGAGGAGATGGGATATTTCTAGGGAATTATGAATTAGGCAATGGTAAAATGGCTCCTGCAATTTTTATTGGGGAATCTAAGATTATGCAAGAACGTGGTAAATCTATTGATGAAGCTTTAGAGTCCTTAAACAGATTTCATGATGCTAAAACACAAGCAGAATTTAATAAAATGGAATTTATAGTTGCAAATAGAACACTATCATTAGATGAAAACGATATAGACTACGAGGAGGTGTATGAGAGATTAACTCCTGGTTCTGAAATGTTTAAAAAACAGATTACTGTTCATCCAATTTTATTGATGTACAATACTGCAAATATTAGCAAATTAGAAACAAAAGCTATAGATAGAGATGATTTAGAAGCATTAATTTCTGCCCATTTAATTCAAAAGAAAGACGAAATTATTAACCTAATAAATGAAAAACTAGAAAAATATCCTGAAATAAAAAAGGTATATGTTGACTTCTTTTGTTTTCCATTTAATGATATTGATACCTTTAGAAATGGAATGTATTTCAATATACATAAGGTTGCATATACAAAATAACTACAATTAATATTGGAACAATTCAATAATATATACATTAATAAAAGTTTGAATACTGTAATAGAAAAACAAGTAATCAATCTATTAAGCAAAAAGATTAAGTCTGTTCCAAGAATTGAAACAGACTTTAATGAAATTAGAAAGGCTGTTTGGTTGGCTTCTATTTTAGCAGAGAGTGAAAGTGAAAAACATCTAAAAAAAGTTCAAGATCTAGCAATACTTTTATTTTTAAATAATCCAAATGATTTAGAAGTACTTAAAGTAGTTTATGTACTGTTCTCTAGAATTGGAAATCTAACAGCTACCAATCATTTGCAAAATTTAGTAAATATAACTGAGCAAGATACTTTTTTTGAAGACATTATTTTAACTCAGGAACTGATTGAAAAAAGAGCTGAAAACTCAATTCTAGTTAATAATAAACCTTATTTACTCACTGATTTTCAGAGAATTCTTTATGCAAAAATTAATGAAGAAAAATACATTTCAATTTCTGCACCTACTTCATCAGGAAAATCTTTTATTATAAAAAAATATATTGAAGAAGAATTAAAAAGAAATAGTAAATATTGTGTTTTCTATATAGTACCTTCTAGAGCATTAATAAATCAAGTAAGTGAAGAATTTAGAATTGATATTCCAAATATTACAGTAAAAAATGCTTTTATTGAGAATGAAGTTGTTGAAGATAATAAACTAATCTATGTAATTACTCCAGAAAGAGCAATAAAAATAATTAATTCTGAAAATGGTTTAAACTTACCTGATCTCATTTTTATAGATGAGATACAAAATGTGGAAAATGAAGATGGAAGAGGTAATTTATTTGAATATGTCTATGAAGAGTTCTCAAAAATAGAAAAAACTAAAATAATTACTGCAGGTCCCTTCATATCCAACTCAGATGAAATTTTTAAAGAATTATTTAACAAAACGAGTCAAATCATAAGTACTGATTTATCTCCAGTTTTTCAACTTAGAACAATTATTAATCTAGATTCAGATTTTATCTCTTTAAAATTATTTATCAATAATAACATTAAATATGAGCTAAAGAATATTATTAAAATTAACAATATTGAAAAGATTTTCGATTCTAATTATGGTAGTGGACTTTCAAAAATAATTTCAACTTTAAGTAGTAGAAATGAAAGTAACTTGATTTATGCTTCTCGTGGAGATTATGCTGAAAAGTGGGCATTAAAATATTCTCAAACAATTACAATTGATGATGAATTACAAGATGAATTACAAGATTTAATAAAATATCTAAAAACTGATATCCATCCTAAATATTTTCTAATATACTGCCTCGAAAAGAGAATAGCTTTTCATCATAGCTCATTATCAGAATTTGTCAGAAAGGAAATTGAAACTTTATTTGAGTTTGGAATTATCAAAACATTATTTTGTACTTCAACTTTACTTGAGGGAGTAAATTTACCAGCAGATAATCTTTTCATTATTAAGCCCGAAAAAAATAAAGAAGGATTATCTGATTTTGAATTTGGTAATTTAATAGGAAGAGCTGGACGAATTAAAAATACGCTGTTTGGTACTATTTACTGTATTAGTAAACAAAATAAGACACAATGGGCTGAAGACTATTTTAAAGCAAATTATACAAAAGATGTAAAAACTTCAAGTTCACGCGCTTTACCACAAATAAAAGAGGAAGACATAGTGCAACCAAGTATTCAAATAGAATCTCCTAAAATTAGAAACGTAGTTAGTTCATTAAGAAATAAAGCATTAAGAAATGATGGTTCATTTGAAAAATTCATAATGAAACATAATATCGATGATGTAATGAAAGGAAGAATAATTAGATCTATTAATAATTCAATTAATGAGGTTTCTATACCTTATGAAGTTGTAAAACTAAACCCTACAATTGACCCTTTATTACAAGATCAATTATATAAGAAAGTAGTTAATGATATTGAAAATTGGGTAATACATACAAATTCAAATTTTAATGTTCCTTTAAAAAGAGAGGAAGCAAAAAAAAATGAACACAAGTTTAATAGCTTCTTTTGGCAACTCGATTCAATAATTCTACGTTTAAACGAAATATTTGAAATTACAACCGAGATATGGAAAAAGGATAGTTTATCAATATCTACTTCTGGTATATGTATTAATGCTATTAACTGGATACAAGGTAAAAGTATCGGAGAACTTATTGCTAACAGAATAAAATATCTTTCAGAAGATGAAAGAGTAAAACCAGAAAAGAGAATAGACGCAAATAATCCTGAAGATATTAATAAACTAATAAAAGAAGTTATTAAAGTAAATTTAAAAGTCATCACTTTCTCGGTTTTGAAGTATTTGAAATTATTAGTTGACATTCTTGAATACCAACTTAATGATGTTCAAAAAGAGCAATATAAACTGACTTTGGCTTTACCAATTCAGATAGAACTGGGAACACAAGAGCCTGTTGTTATATTACTTATTTCAAATGGAATGCCTAGAACAATAGCATTAAAACTATTTGATATTTTCAAAAAAACTAATGAGTACAGAAAAGAAGAAAAAGTATTAGATTGGTTAAAATCCCAAAATCAAATTATTGGGCTAGAGCCTATCTACAATAAATTTCTTGTAAAGAATAATTTCCTTAAATTTAAACTTTAAATACAAACGGTTCATAACCTCAATAACTATTGTATTGCTTCAATTTTTACATAAAAACCAAATTTCATGACCTTGTTTAGTTTTTTTAAGCAAGGTTGTCTTTACAATAAATCCGTAAAAACAAAAAAATATATAATGGTAATTAATGTTTTTATTTAGGTCTTTTCTTGGTCGGTTAAGTTTTTCATGTATTTTGTCATACGAAAGTTTGTAAATACTTTAAAAAAATATATTAACAAAATAAATTATTAAATGTATATTTGATTTTGAATCAAACAATTCCAATCATAGTCCAAAACTTTCCGAATAAGGTGCTCACAACAATCCAAAAAAGTGAACCTCCCTATTTATAAAGCATACGGAAGATAAGAGGCTAACCCTCTTTCTCCACAACATAATTAGAATAATTACCTTATAAAGGTTTCAAAACAAAACAAAAGCCTGTAAATTTAATGAGTTTACAGGCTTTTATATTTGACTTAGATAGTTATTTGTTTTAAAAGTGCTCATAATATGAATATCTAATTAGGTGCGCTGTCTCAGAAAGATCTTTTTTTTCTTCTTTTGATCCTTTTCTCAAAACTCAACTCTTCATAATCTATCTCTTGGTTATTGTTTAAAAGATTAAACAATGATAAAAACTCATCATTATTAAAATTGGTAGTATCAGAATATAAATGCTCAAACATTGGATGTAACTCGTCTGATTCATTAGTATTAGCCTGTTGAGAAGGTATTAAAATTGAACGAGGATAATCTTCTATACTACTCCATTTTTGATTCAGTGTATTAGCAGATAACTCTTTACTTAAATCAGAGCCTTTATAGACACTTTTTAAGTTATGGTCGATAAAAGTTACACCATAGATACGATTGTCTTTGTTTTGAAAAATAACAACGTTTATTCCGTGATTTAAAAGTTCTCCTTTAAACTCTTGTTGTGAATTTGTTGTATTTAACGCTATCTCAATTATATGTTTAAGATTCTCTTTATTAGGTAAAGATTTTAGTTTTTCTTTTGATGTTTTAAAGTGACTTTCAAGATTTTGATAACTTGCATTTTTTCCAAAAAGGGAAGCCTTAAAAGGATTACTTACCTTCTCTCCTATTTCGTTTATTGCAAAATAAACGAAACCTTGTTTTGGTTGTTCATTATAAGTTGCTTCAACCTTTTCTGCTCTTATATTAAAGAGTGATAATAAAGCATTGTAACTTGTTAAGCTATCATAGTTATAGTACTTGGGTAAGTAGCGTATAACCGAGGCTATTTGAGCTTTTAAATTGTGCTTTGTGTAATCTACTGGTGTAAATTGAATCTGTTTTGTTTCCTCATTTTTTTGATTTATAGAAGAGGTTAGATTAAACTTCTTTTCAATTTCACGGCAAGTTTTCATTGATTTTAAATGATCGTATTTATCATTTATTTTCTTCCCCTTTAAGTCTGTGCAAACGGTAACAATGTGAATATGCTCTCTTTCTATATCACTATGCTTATAGACAATATATGGTTGATTTTCATAGCCCATACTATTCATATACTTCTTCGCTATTTCATTTAAGGTCTCGTCTGTTAAATTATCATTGGGATTCGGATTCAAAGAAATATGTCTTACAACTTTCTCTGTCTTGTTATTTAAAAGTAGATAAGGCTCAAAGTGTTTATAAAGTTGAGCGATGTAGTTTGAAGTGGTATTTGGTTCAGGTAGATTATTTGTAAACAAAACAGAACCTTGTCCTTTATCAACTTTTAATTGATTGTAGGACAAAGCTCCAATAAGATTACTTCCTTTACCAATCTTAGCTATCATAACTTATAGATTAGTATTTAAGTGCTTGTCTTCAAACTCTTTGGTAAGCCTAATAATGTAATAGCAAAGTTTTGATAAATCTTTGGTATACTCTTCAAGTTTTGAAATAGAACGTTTGGCTCTATTTTCTGAGAAGTACTGGTTACAAAGTTTTACCATTTGATTATAGTTTACTCCTACTGCTCTAAATTGATTAAACAGTTTAGTTAGTAATCCGTGATATTGCAAAGCAGCAACATCTACTTTGACTGTTTTAACTTGTCTATCTAAAAGCATAGAAACAAGAAAGCTTGCTTTGTTTGTCATTCCTGATGATGTAAACAAAGCAAGCAGTCTCTGGTTTTCAGATTCGGTGAGTCTGAAAACATGTCTGTATTTTTTAGGATTGGATTTTAGTTTTCTTCCTCCTTTGTTTTTAGTGGTAGTTTGTATAGTGTCCATAGTGTCTTACTTTGATTCTTGTCAAAATAAGAAATACTTATATCGCTAAACTTCTAATGGCTCTTAGAGGTCGTATTTGGAATTACATAGCAAACAATTTTGTATTAATCTACTTTGTCACAGATACCCAATCAACAAAATCACACAAACCAAGTAGTTCTTCTTGTTTTAATTGGACTACAGTATTAGCGCTACCGCCTGCTGGATAGAGTACTTGATGTTTTTTTAAAGATTCATCAAAGTAGACTTTGGTTGATTCTTTTACCTTAAAAGGACAGACTCCCCCTACTTGATGACCTACTAATTCTTCTACATCTTCATATTTAAGCATTTTGGCTTTGATACCAAAAGTGTCTTTAAAAGTTTTATTATCTATTTTACTATTTCCTGATGCGACGACAAGAATAGCAGCTCCCTCTTCTGGGGCATAAAGCGTTATACTCTTTGCTATTTGGTCACTATCACAACCAATCGCAATTGCAGCTTCACCTACAGTAGCTGTACTCTCCTTAAATTCAATAAAACGATCTTCAAAGCCCTTGCTTTTTAGATAGTCTTTCACTTTTAAATGGTTCATAATAATTAATATTGGTTTTTAAAAATAGAAATTATAATACAATTGACAAATTTTAATAGTGCTGTCTTGCTATTTAGCAAAGCCAAATAATCCCCTATACTTCCAATATCAAGTTTTGAGATTAATACACTACTACTTTAAATCGTTAATCTTAATTACATTTATATGCAATCAGAAGACGATTTAAAAGCGCTTGCAAAAATCCTAGCATTTATGCGAGCAGTGAGCATTCTTATTATGCTTATGCACTTATACTGGTACTGTTATTCATTCTTTTTAATCCTTGGAATAACGCATACTGTCGTAGATCGAATACTAGTTAACTTTAATCAAACAGCGGGACTGTTTTCACATTTACTCTATACTAAACTCTTTTGCTTGGTTTTACTTTCTTTAAGCCTGTGGGGAGGCAAAGGCGTAAAACATGAAAAGATAACAGTCGCTAAAATTACTCTTGTTTTTGTAGTTGGTTTTAGTTTGTTCTTTTTCAATTTCTTTTTACTTGATTTTGGATACGCTTGGAGCGCGATACTGTATATAGCAAGTACCTTCTTAGGCTATATCTTGCTTCTTGTCTCTGGCGCTAGGATTAGTAGGCTCTTAAATGATAACCTAATGCAAGACGTGTTTAATTTTGAGAATGAAAGTTTTATGCAAGAGACTCGTCTTATTGAAAATGAATACTCTGTTAACCTTCCTTCAAGATTCTACTATAAAAGCAAATGGAATAGTGGTTGGATAAACATCGTTAATCCTTTTAGAGCAACTATCGTACTTGGTACTCCAGGTTCTGGTAAATCCTATGCAGTGGTAAATAACTTTATCAAACAACAAATTGAAAAAGGATTCTCTATGTATATCTACGATTTTAAGTTTGATGATTTATCGACCATCGCATATAATCATCTATTACTTCACAAAGAAAAATACGCTATTGCACCTAAGTTCTATGTGATAAATTTTGATGATCCAAGTCGTAGTCATCGTTGTAATCCGATTAATCCGTCTTTTATGACAGATATATCCGATGCCTATGAATCAGCCTATACCATTATGCTTAACCTAAACCGCTCTTGGATACAAAAGCAAGGAGACTTTTTTGTAGAATCTCCAATCATACTCTTAGCAGCTATTATATGGTTTTTGAAGATTTATCAAAATGGTAAGTATTGTACATTCCCTCATGCTATTGAACTTTTAAATAAGAAGTATGCTGATGTATTTACTATTCTTACCTCTTATTCTGATTTAGAGAACTACCTCTCTCCTTTTATGGATGCTTGGGAAGGTGGAGCGCAAGACCAATTACAAGGGCAAATAGCTTCAGCTAAAATACCATTATCTCGTATGATTTCACCATCACTATATTGGGTAATGACAGGAGATGACTTTTCGCTCGATATCAATAATCCAAAAGAGCCTAAAATACTATGTGTCGGAAACAATCCTGATCGTCAAAATATTTACTCTGCTGCTCTTGGACTTTATAACTCACGTATTGTAAAACTCATCAATAAAAAAGGTCAACTTAAAAGTTCTGTTATCATTGACGAGCTACCAACAATCTATTTTAGAGGACTTGACAATCTTATTGCTACAGCTCGTAGTAATAAAGTAGCGGTGTGTTTAGGATTTCAAGATTTCTCACAGCTTAACAGAGATTACGGAGATAAAGAAAGTAAGGTAATTCAAAACACAGTCGGTAATATCTTCTCAGGTCAAGTTGTTGGAGATACAGCTAAAGCCTTATCAGAACGTTTTGGAAAAATCCTACAAAAACGTCAAAGCATTACCATTAATAGAAATGACCGCTCTACCTCCTTCTCTACTCAACTTGATACGCTTATTCCTGCATCTAAAATATCAACTCTTACACAAGGGATGTTTGTAGGAGCTGTATCTGATAACTTTGATGAGCGAATAGATCAAAAGATATTTCATTCTGAGATAGTTGTTGATAATGACAAAGTTTCTAAAGAAATGAAAGCTTATAAAAAGATACCTCAAATAACTTCTTTTTTAGATGCTCGTGGTAATAATACCTTAGATGAAACGATTCAAGCTAATTACAGACAGGTTAAACTTGATATTGAGTCAATTATTGAATCAGAGCTAAAACGCATTGAAAATGATCCTGAATTGGCTCATTTGATTAATAACAAACAGTAATACTATCTTTTGATCCTTTGGATTAATAGTGGTTTTATTTTTTATCAATTCTCTCACTAAGCAAGGTAATGCTCCGCGGTTCGCCTTCAAAAAATTCCCCCATAAATGCTTGACCTTGTCTTCACTTTATTGCGTTGCTTTTTGAGCTTGCTTAAGCATTACCTGTAGCTGCTCCATAATTAATTTAAAAATATAATATTATGGAATCTACAGTTTTAAACAGCAATTGGTTAGTGGCATCAGAGATAGAATTAATCTACAAGTCTAAAGTTAAAGCATCACAAAGACCTAGAATTGAATCTTCTTACTCCGCTTTTGAAGTAGCTTTAAAAGCATGGGATGAAAATAAGATTGAACTTTTAGAACAATTTAAAGTACTTATGCTTTCAAATAATAATAGAGTACTTGGTGTACTTGAGATATCATCTGGTGGTATAACTGGAACAGTCGTTGATCTTAGATTGATATTTGCTGCTCTTTTAAAATCTAAAAGCACAGCTTTTATCTTAGTACATAATCATCCTTCTGGAAAATTACAACCAAGTGATGCTGATAAGCACATCACTGCTAAAATTAAACAAGCAAGTCAAATACTTGATATTGCTCTTTTAGATCATTTAATAATAACTTCTGAGAGTTATTACTCTTTTGCAGATGAAGGCGTCTTATGACGCCCTCATTTTAATTTAGTTCTCTTTTCTTATAATATCATTCTTAATTTCAGTCAGTTCATCGCAAATAACTAGACATTCGCGTGCTTCATCTAAAACTATTTTATTAATATACCTTTTAAAAAAATAAACTGCAACAAAAAGAGTAAGACCTAAGAAAACTACGTTTAACAACGAAGTATTACTACTTACCTCTTTTATGTACAAAGTCCAAATACCTCCCATAAAAAAAGCTATAATTTTACTATTTGAGCTAATAATATCTTTAAAATTTGTTTTTTTTCTATCAACAAGAGACAGAAGGTGTTTTAAATCAGCTTCAAGTATAATTACATTTTTCTGTTCATTATCTTTTTGTAAAATCTCTTTTGCAATTAAATTATTCTTAAAGTTAACTTGTTCATCTTTCTTCATACTTTGGGTTCTCCAATCTCCTTTTAGGATATTCTTCAAATTTTCCATTTTACTATCTCGAAATACTTTAATTGCTTTGAGTATATCAAACATACAGAGAGAAATATAAACTGAAGAAAATAAACTAATAACAAATATTAAAAGTTGAAAAGACCATAAATCCCTTGGAAATAAAAGTATTACTATCAGAATGCCTGAAATTCCACCTATGATTCCACCTCCTTTAAAATAGAGTGTTTTATTCTTTATTTCTAAATCAGTTAATACAGTGTTTCTTGATCTAGCTTTAACATAACACTCCTTGTACTCATGAAACAATAATCCTTTATTCATTATTTTAAATTTAAAATTAACTACAAACATAAGAAGTATTAAAATTTAGACAGGATTAGTCAATACCCTCCTTAGGCACTGTTATTTCAGTAGGCAAAGTTTTTTAGCTTTTTAGCTCTTGCAAGTTCAAGTCCTATGGATTACCACAATAAATCTTCCTCATTCTATGAGCGTATTTATCTTGTAAAACATGCTCTTAGCTAAAAACCAAAACTCAAGTGCCATGAAATTAATCAGACCCTAAGGTCATAATACTATTTATCATGGAAAATTTAATGCACTCAAAAGTTTATGTTGGTACTTATGCTAAGTATAACAATGGTTCAATTAAAGGAGATTGGATTGAGCTAAGTAACTTTAGCTCTATAGAAGAATTTTATGAATTCTGCTCAGAGCTGCACGCTGATGAAACAGATCCTGAATTTATGTTTCAAGACTGGGAAAATATTCCATCTGAGTTAATATCAGAAAGTAACCTTTCAGAAAACATCTTTTTAATCATTGAAAAAGTATCAGATTTGCAGTATAATACTTTAGAAGCTTTTTCAGCTTGGGTAAGCATAGGTAATCAAGATATTGAATCTGATGATATAGACTTGTTATTTGAATCATTTGAAGATGATTATCAAGGATATTATAACAGTGAAGAAGATTTCGCTTATCAAATCATTGATGAGTGTTACGATTTATCTGATTTTGTAAAATCATACTTTGATTATGAAAGCTTTGCTAGAGATCTTTTTATGAGTGATTATACTTATGAAAATGGTCATGTATTTAGAAATAACTAATTGATTGTTTTTCAATTAATTTTTAAAACAAGAAGTTATCTGAATCAGATAACTTCTTGTTTTACTTTATTAGTTTTAAACAGATGGATTTAAAATTTATTTACTTTTGTTTCTTCATTACTTAGTCAACTAAAGTAAGTATAGCTAAGTCTATGCTTATTATCTTACTAAGCAGTAATACAAAAAATATGAAAAGAATTAAACAATTAGGTGTCTTAGCCTTAACGACTTTACTTTTAGCTTCTTGTTCTTTACATGTAAAATCACATGGAAATAACGATATACCTCCTGGACAAATGAAAAAAGTAACAGGATCAAAGTCAGCTAAACCTTATGCTTCAGGGCAACAGAAAAAACATGCTAAAAAGCATAAAAACTAATCGATATATAACAAAAGGAGTTACCTGATTTTTAGATAACTCCTTTTGCTTTATTTAATTTTAGTTACTTGTTTTTAAATTCAAATCCAGTGGTACAATCTTCTTTTAAAATAAGGTAAGCATCGAACTTCTTCCCTGCTTTGCTTATCAATCCTTTTAGCAGCTTGGTTTTACCTTGTTGTATTAGGTCAGTGATATCATCCATTGAAAGTTTAATTCCGCAGACCTCTTTAAACAATACCCAATTACAATCAGGTTCTAAACATTTCACTACTTTTTCTCTTAATTGAAGTGTATGTTGTTTACACTTTGGACAAGATAGATGATCTGTTTCATTAACTGGTTTAATAGCTAAAAGCTCTGCTGTTATCTTTGTGGTATAATCCTCTATCTGTCTATGGAAATCTTCCATATCAGTTTTATTCTCTTCAATATCTTTAAAAGCAGATTCCCATTTAGCTGTTAGAAGTACATCTGAAATAAGTTTTTCCTTGACTATTTCATACACTTTGAGTCCTTTTTCTGTTGGAACAAGGGATTTCGATTTTCTTATGATATAGTCTCTTTTTAAAAGCGTTTCAATAATAGAAGCTCTTGTAGCAGCTGTTCCGATTCCAACTTCTTTAATAACGCTCTGAAGTGATTTATCCTCAACCTCTTTAGAAGCATTTTCCATAGCTGATAAAAGTGAACTCTCTGTATATAAAGCTTTTGGTCTTGTTGATTTTTCAAGAGCAATTGATTCTTTAATTTTTAGATTCTCGCCTTGTTGTAAATTAGGTAAATCTATTACCACCTCATCAGTAGTAGAAAGTTCTTTTCTTACCTCTCTCCATCCAAGTTCTATTATTGAAGAAGACTTAAAACTAAACTCATAATCCAAATTACTTAAGGTTACCTCTGTTTGCTTTTTTGCACAAGGTTCAAATACTGTTTCCCATACTCTTTGAGCAATCAAATGATAAATGCTCTCTTCTTTAGCGTTAATCGCTGAAGGAAGTCTATCTGTGGTTAATAGTCCATGGTGATCTGTAACCTTTACATCATTTACTATCTTCTTATTAAGCCTTGCCATCTTTAGTTTTAGAAGCAGGTTACTATATCTACTATCATCTGAAAGAACCTTTAATAAGTTAGGAACCTCAGCCCATAAATCCTCTGGAATGTATTTACTCGAAGTTCTTGGATACGTGATAAACTTCTTTTCGTACAGGCTCTGAGCAATGCTGAGAGTCTCATCTGCTGAGAACCCAAAGAGTTCATTGGCTCTTTTTTGAAGTGAGGTTAAATCAAAAAGAAATGGGGACTCTTCTCTTATTGTTTTGGTTTCTACTTTTTGTATTTTAACCTCACTTTGTTTGTCAATGAGTTTTAAAGCTTGTTCTGCTTTTTGTTTATCTTCCAATTTATCAGTTGAGAGCGATTTAAATAGTATACCGTCTTTTTGATGAATAAGTTCTATTTGATAGTACAATTTCTTTTTAAAAGAAGTATTCTCTAAATACCGTTTACAGATAAGACTGAGGGTTGGTGTTTGTACTCTACCGAGAGAATACACCGAATCATTCATTGAAACAGTAAGTGCTTGAGAAGCGTTTATACCAACAAGCCAATCCGCTCTACTTCTACTATGTCCTGCTCTAAAGAGTCCATCAAATGTGCTTCCTTCTTTAAGATTGTGAAGTCCAACTCTTATAGCTGTTTCAGTTAGAGAACTTATCCAAAGCCTTTTAAAGGGTTTAGTACAGCTTAGGTATTGAAGAATATATCTAGCAATTAATTCTCCTTCCCTACCTGCATCAGTGGCTATGATAATCTCCTTACACGCTTTAAAGAGTGTATCAATTACTTTAAGCTGTTCTAAAGCTCCAGGATCTGAAATATACTTTTTACCTTTTTTAATCTTTCTTGGAAGTAACAAATAAGACCTTGGTAAGATTGGCAGAGCTTCTCTTTTAAAACCCTGAAAACCATAGTCCTCAGGCATAGCCAGCGATACTAAATGTCCAATAGCCCAGGTAACACAGTAACCGTTTCCTTCAATATATCCATCCTTTTTTGTTTTAGCTCCAACAAGCATTGCTATCTCCCTAGCTACACTTGGTTTTTCTGCAAGAATTACAATCATAGTCTTTAGCTTTACATTTTACGTCCTTTTGATTTTTTAGGCTCATCTGCTTGCTTTTCTGACTGTGATTGCGCCTTTGATTGTTCTTGTTTATTTGGATTTTGAAACGAAAAATCAGCTTGTTTAGTTTCTTTGTTGTACGTCACATATCCTTGATAAGGATTACCTCTTTTATCCAACAAATCTTTAATGTAAATAGCCTTGCCTTCCAATAAGTCGCTTTGCTGTTTTTCGGTGAGTTCTTTACCTCTAAAGGTTTTCAAATCATCTGACAGTTGGGATTGGTTTTGTGTTTGGCTCTTACTTTGTTTGTTCGTGTTATCAAACAAGAACTCAATATGTCCTTTAGCTGCGTTGTACTGAATCTCAGCATTAAAAAGATTTCCCTTGGCAGAGGTCATACCCTCTACAAGTAACGGTTTACCTTCTTTTAAAGTCTGAAGCTGCTCTTCACTAAGTACAATGCCTTTTACTTCCTTAGGCAGCTGCATTTTCTCAACTCTTGTTACAACAAGGTTATTGGTCAGTCTATCCACACTTACAACCGATGGAATCTTTTCCTTTGTTGTTGGATGGGTAAGCTCTACTACCCTACCCATATTACCAGTTTTTAAAAGATTGTGCTTATCCTGCTTTGAAAACTCATGTCCATAAAGTGGAACATTGAGATTAGGGTATTTCTTTACGCCTTCTAGTGCCATGACAACCTTACCCTCTTCGTTCTTTTGTAAAGACAGTCTTGCATCAAGGGAAAACACCGCAGAGCCTAAGTCTAAATTCACTGCGACTAAATCCTTGGTTTTATAGCCTTGTAAAAGTGGTTCCAAAAGATCCATTTCTTGAAGCTTCTCTTTTGAAAGTCCCAATCTTGAGAGTGAATCCCAATCAATATCTTTAATATCAAACTTGTTAGAACTATATTGCTCCTCTTCTTTTGTTGGTTCAGCAACTTTATTCTCATTCTTTGGCGCGTTTCCTATCTCTGTTATTTGATGTTTTAAAAACAGCTCGTGAGTAGGTCCTGATTGCTTAAGCTCCTTTTGCATTTGATTAGCCATTTTGATGGTCAATAGTTCTGGAACTCTGAAAAAAGTAAACTGAGTTGGGTTTTTAAGTTGATTAAAAAAATTAGAAAAGAAGTTGGAAAAAAAATCCCCGTGTCGATCAACCTTTAAAAATTGATTTTGATTCTTTTTAGTTGCTGGAACTGTTTCAAGTTTACCATCTTTATCTAGTCCCTTAACTACTTGAATCTTATTTTTTGTTTTGTCGTTAACAAGAAGCACATCATGCTCTACTTGTCTTTCTGTGTTTTCTGTACTCATAATACATAGTTTTAAATGATTAAAAACTTAAAACTAAAGCCAAGAATCCTTGATCAGTAGATAGCGAACTTTAAAGGTTAATCTTGGCCTTTAGCTGCTATTTACTTCTTGCGTACAGGATGTTTAAAACATTCTCTGATAAACTGATTGACATCGGAGCGCTTGTAGTAGAGTTTACCACTAATTGTATAATAAGGAAGTTTACCGTCTGAGCGGTAACGTTGTAAGGAACGGGGACTTATTTTAAAAAGTTCCATTACATCTTGACTGTCTAAAAGCTCTTCTCCATCTATAGTTTGAGTTTTTATAGGGAGGTCTTTGATATGTTCTGACAAATGATCGAAGCGTGTCATAATACGCTCCATCCATAAAAGGAATTCTGTGCGATCTATATTCATAATGTTAGAATTTAATAGATTAATTAAATTTGTTAGCTAACATTACAAAGCAACAAAGCTTGGCAGAATAAATCTGCCAAGCTCTGCCAATGGGTGTATTATTAATTAGTAATTAAGTTTAAAATCAGAACAAATCATTTTGCTATAAATATTAGCAAAACAGTATTTCAAAACAGCTATTTTTTAACTAAATTAGCAGTAATTAATTCTTTTTAAACTTATTAGGATATGGGAATCAAACCTGGACCAAAAAGAATTGCTATTTCAACAGGTAAACCTGACAGACGTCAGAGAGACAATAAAGATACTCCTGGAAATACACCTTCACTTAAGCCTCATAAACATAAGAAAGGTGATTAATAGCAATTGAAAAAAGCACTGTTTTATCAAGCAGTGCTTTTTTGTAATACTTATATTTTATATACTTCAATTTAAAGAGGCAATTGGTTAACTAAATTTATATAAATTAGCAATCAACTCATTATCAATTAATTTACATAAATTAAATTCATATGCCCACATTTTTATTAATACTCGCAATTTTATCCTTACTCATTGCATTTGGACTCATATATTGGATAAATAGAAGGAAATTCTATCGTCGAAATGTAGCTGGTTTGGAAGGCTTTTCAAGTTTTGAAACCTCTGTATTTATACGTTTTATAGAACGTTTAGGCAAATGGTTAGCCTACATCTTAATCCTTTTTAGTGTTCTTTTATTTTTACTATACAAAAGTGAGAAGAAAAGAATGGAGAGACGGGAGCATAAAACTGAAATAAAGAGTAATAGACCTACAACAAAAAATAATTAGAAAAGGACTGTTTTAAAACAGTCCTTTTCTAATTATTTTTTTCTATTCTTTTTTTTCAAAAGTACTTCCAATGTTTTAATCTCTACCTCTAATTCTTCTATCTTTTCTTCAGTTTGAGTTACAAACAATTTATCTATAGTTATAGAAAGATAAGTACAAATATTATAAAGAGTTTTAATTGTTGGATTTCCAATTCCTCTTTCTATTCTACCTATTTGATTACCAGACAAATTAACCTCAGCACCTAACCCTAATTGAGTTTCACCTTTACGAAGCCTAGTAACACGTATAATTCTTCCGACGTTTTTATTTAAAACTTTTAAATCTACTTTACTCATAAAGTAAATATTAGCATTTAGTCACTTTTTCAACAACACATATATGTGTTGTTGAAAATTATTTACTATATTTGTATTAGATATAATTCAGTTATGAATTATTCGTCTTAATGACATATATAATATAAGCTAAAGCTTATTTATTTCTCGCATTAGAAAACTGGCACTTTTCAAATAAACCACGAGAAAATAAGTATCTTAGCCCATGACCTAGGCATGGGCTCACTTATCTGTGGTTTGGTATGCCAGTACCTCTAATGCGGATAATGTGAGTACCCATGCCAACTTGTTTTATATAAGTTTGTCATTTACTTCTCACATTATTGAAATACTTAAGTTTCGCTTTATATTAAACATACTACATACCTCTTTTCATACCGTCTCCCAATTAGGTATATAGAGGTTTTAAAACAAACAAGGTGGATTTGTTTAGTGTTCATTTTTGAATGCTCGCAATACCTTATCTATCCTTAATGGACTTATCGAATGTTCTATTCGAGATTTTTTCAATTATTACATTTTATTAAACAACAAACAAGTAGTAACTAAACTCACATTTAGCCTATGATTAAACTTTAGTTTAACTAAATCTTATCAATGTAGATTGATTTGACATTAACTCTTTAATGTTAGATGGCTACCCTTTTACCTATTTAGTTAGAGTTATAAAACATTTTACGCTAGGTCTAAAAACAGTTTTTAGATGCGTACAGGATAACTATTGCCTTTATCATACATAAATATAGCTCGTTCATCCATTCGGCTAAAAGGCAATAAAGATTAGTTAGTAAGGAAAAAAGCTATGAAATAAGTCTCTCCTACTGTGCTATTTATTAATCACCCTTTAAAACTATTAATTATGGAGAAAAACCGCTTGCTATAGGGCTTTAGCCTAGGTGGTTAATTATAGGCTTAGTCCTTAGTAGGCATTTAAACAAACAAAAAACAGTATGACTTAAAGGGATTTTAGGTCGTGCTAAAAGTCCATGACTATCTCCTTGCTCTAGTTTGCATTTTGGGAGACGTGCTTTAGAGCTTGGAGATAGTTTTTAAAAAATATGTACGAATTAAATATTACCAATTAACTAACCTTTTGATATAGGCTTATATAAGTACTACGGCAATAAGAATCTTAATGATTGAAAAGCATTTATATCAAACTCAATTATAAACATTATGAAAACTCAATTTACAACCATAACTGGTTATAGGATGGCTCTGCTACTGATTCTTTTAGTTGGCTTGTTAAGCTGTCCAATTTATGCCGTATCAAATGATAAACATTTGTCTTTTAGTGTATCTGAATTGCTACAAGATACAAAACAAAAACCAACTATAAAACTCTCAGGAACGGTAAAAGATTCCTTTGGTGCCCTTGGTGGTGTTATAGTAACAGTTGGGACTACAGTAGTTACAACTGATTTAGATGGAAAATACACTACCTATATTACCTCAGGTGATAAGATAACCTTTTCAATGATGGGTTATAAAGATCAGTCTATTGTGTACACTGGTGGTAGTTCACTTAATATTACTCTTAGTGAAGATAATAACACACTTGATGAAATTGTGGTAAATGCAGGATATTATACCGTTAAAGATCGCGAGCGTACAGGTAGTATTGCTAAAATTAAGCAAACAGATATTGAGAAAACACCTGTTAAAGACTTTATAGGAACTTTACAAGGTAGAGTAACAGGAGTACAAGTTTCTCAAAAATCTGGTGTACCTGGTAGTAGCTACTCAATAAAGATAAGAGGAAATAATAGTCTTAGATCTTCTGCAAATAATCCATTATACATAATAGATGGGATACCTATACCCTCAGATAATATGAGTAGTTCAATAATCTCAGGAGGATCTATTCCTCAAGGGGGAATTTCACCGCTAAACAATATTAACTTAGAAGATATTGAAAGTATAGAAATACTCAAAGATGCTGATGCTACTTCTATTTATGGCTCTCGAGGAGCTAATGGAGTAGTCTTGATAACAACTAAACAAAACAAGGAAAGAGGTACACATTTTACACTTAATAGTTCTACAGGTGTAGGACACACAATTAATCGGATGAAAATGATGAATACACAAGAGTATTTATCTATGCGAGAAACAGCATTTACTAATGATAATATACTAGACTATCCAGTAGATGCTTATGATGTAAATGGCGTTTGGGATAAAAATAGATATACAAATTGGAGAAAGGAGCTACTTGGCGAAACAGCTCATTTTAATCGGGTACACCTAAAGGTAACTGGTGGAAATGCAAACACCAGATTCTTAATCAGTACAACAACAAAACAAGAATCTTCTGTTTTTAGAGCTAATACTCTTTATAAGCAACTAAGCTTTTTTTCCTCTATAAATCATACATCAAAAGATGAACGATTTAAATTATTATTTTCAACTTCTTATTCAAAAAATGATAATAAACTTCCCTCTATTGATTTAACTAAACAAGCATATTCACTTAGTCCTAATGCTCCTAAATTATACAATGCTGATGGTACTCTTAATTGGGAAGATGGTACTTGGGAAAATCCATTAGCAAGAACCAATAGCATATACAAAAATAAAACTCAAAGCTTTACAATTGGTGGTGACCTAAGCTATCAATTATCTCCAAGTATTACTGCAAAAATTAATATTGGTTACATAAATTACAATAACTATGAAATCAATACATTACCCTCAACCATATACAATCCTAAATATGGTAGAACAAGTACTAATTCTTCATTATATCTAAACCAAGGTAATACAAATACACTAATTACAGAGCCGCAAATTTCTTGGAACAAAGGTTGGGGTATTCACAATATACAGGTACTATTAGGAGGTAGTTTTCAACAGCAAAACACAGATATACTAAATCTAACTGCCAGCAATTTTATTAGTAATAGTCTAATTGAAAGTATAGGGGCAGCTAATAGTATAAGAGTAAACTCTCATTTATTAAATCAATACAAATATCAAGCATTCTTTTCAAGAATAAATTATCGATTTAAAAATCAAGGTTTTATTAACTTAACTGCCCGAAGAGATGGTTCAAGTCGTTTTGGAGATAATAATCGTTTTGCAAATTTTGGAGCAATTGGGGCTGCTTGGATTCTGATTAACAATCAAAATATTAAGGCTTCAGATATTATAAACTTTGCTAAAATAAGAGCTAGTTATGGAACAACTGGTAGTGATCAAATTGGAGATTATCAATATCTAGATACCTACTCAGTAAACTCTAATAGTTTAGCCTATTACGATGGTAGTGTAGCCATACAACCCAGTAGATTATACAATCCAAACTTTGGCTGGGAGATCAACAGAAAGTTTGAAGTTGCTTTAGATCTAAACTTTTTTAATGATAAAATAGTTCTAAACACTGCTTGGTATAAAAACACTTCATCAAATCAGTTAGTTGGTTTGCCTTTGGCTGCAACAACTGGTTTTAGTTCTATTCAAGCGAATCTAGATGCAAAGGTTCAAAACACAGGACTCGAAATAGACCTTATCGGTAAGATTATAGATACAAAAGATTGGAAATGGTCAAGTTCTTTTAATGTCTCTTTTGAACAAAACAAACTCTTAAAATTTCCAAACTTAGAATCTTCTCCTTATGCAAACCAATATGTGATTGGTAAATCTACTCAAATACAAAAAATGTATCACTATCAAGGAGTTGATCCAGTTACAGGTCAATATAAGTTCAAAGATTTTAATGAGGATGGAAAACTAACCTATACAGATGATAGAGAATCACTTATTGATTTAAATCCTAAATACTATGGTGGAATTACCAATAATATAAGCTACAAAAACTGGTCTTTAAGTTTCTTATTCACCTTTAGCAAGCAAACCTCAATCTTATATAATCTAACAAATGGTGTTGCTGGGGATATGATTAATCAACCGAAAATGGTGAAAAACAACTTTGATCAATCCCCTTCTAATGATTTTCAAAAATACACCTCTGGTCGAGACTCCAAACTTACTGAAGCCTATTATGATTACTTTATTGAAAGTGACTATTTAGCTCAAAACTCAAGTTTTATTAAGCTCAAGAGTCTTGAACTTTCATATATGATTCCAAAAATTATAAATAATAACATACAGGGGAAAATCTACTTTCAAGGATATAATCTATTAACTATCTCTCCTTTTAAAGGAATTGATCCTGAAACATCCAACTTTAATTTTTTGCCTCCAACAAGAACCTTCACAATTGGAGCTGAACTAAATTTTTAAGAATTATGAAACATTTAATCAATATAGCTATAAGTATAATTATTCTTGCATTACTATCTAACTGCCAAGATTATACTGAAATTGATTTACCTAAAAATCAATTAACAAGACCCGTTGTATTTGAAGATCAACAAACTGCAACAAGTGCTTTAAATTTTATTTATTCACAAATAAGAGAATATAGTTTAATGGGAGGAAATTCATTAAGTGCCACTCAAATCTGTTCAATATATGCGGATGATCTAACTTATAACAGTAGTTCGGTAAATGATTACTCGAATCTATTTAACTACAATATAACTGCTAATACAAACATTTTCTACTCTATTTGGTCTAGAAACTATAGTATACTTTACTCTATAAACTCCTTTATTGAAGGAATTGAAAAGTCTTCAAAACTTGAGGAAAATTATAAAAATCAAGTATATGCAGAAGCCTTAACCCTAAGAGCATTTTTACATTTTAATTTGACCAATCTTTTTGGAGATATTCCCTATATAACAACTACAGATTATACCCTTAATAATAAAGTTTCACGAACTAACCAAGAGCAAATATACAGACTATTAACTCAAGATTTATTGCAAGCTGAGCAATTGCTCTTTGAAACCTATCCTACCCAATTAAAAACACGCATCAATAAGTCTAGTGCTCAAGCACTACTGGCTAGAGTTTACTTATTTCAGCAAAATTGGACAGAAGCTATCTCTTGGGCTACAAAGATTATTAATGCAAACTCCTTGTATCAACTAGAAACAATAGATAAGCTCTTTTTAAAAGAAAGTACCTCAACAATCTGGCAATTACAATCAGGTAATACAGGAAATAATACACTAGAGGCGATGTCTTTTATTTTGGAAACACCACCAGTAACCTACTTAATATCAGAAAATTTAATTAACAGCTTTTCTTCCAGCGATCAAAGGTTGAAACTTTGGACAAAAGACATTAGCAATTTCAAAATCCCCTACAAATATAGAGCTAAAGGAAACACTACTACTTCTAAAGAGTATACCATTGTTTTAAGACTTGAAGAACTCTATTTAATTCGAGCTGAAGCTTATGCTAAAAGCAATCAAACACTAGATCTTGCTTTACAAGATTTGAACACCATTCATTTAAAATCTGATACACAAAAAATCACTTTAACTAATCAAACTGATATTCAAGAAGCAATCTTTAAAGAAAAGCAACTAGAGTTCTTCTCTGAACAAGGACACAGATGGTTTGACCTAATAAGAACAAATCAAGTAGATGCCATATTAAGTAAAAACAAACAAAACTGGAAAACTAATAATAAACTTTTCCCTATCCCCTTAAAAGAAATAAGTATTAACCCTAATCTATTACCTCAAAATGAAGGCTATTAATCCACTTCTAATACTGGTTTTTACATTTTCAATACTTGCTTATTCACAAGAGTCTAAACAAATTCAAATGACTGATTATAGGCTTTGGAGCAATCTTTTAAATTATAATATCTCCTCTAATGAAAAATGGTTTTATTGGAACATCAATTACCCTAATATAACAGATACCCTTTTTATTAAAAACACAGATGATAATAAAATCCAAGCCTTTAGAAACAGTCAACTAATAGCGTTTGATACACAACAAAAATTTGCTTTAATTCAAAATGACAACGCTCAAACCTATTATACAAATCTAGAGAGTCAAAAAGTGCAAATTTTACAAGGAGAAGATGCCAAATTTATTTTTGATGACCAGTTCATAGTTACTACCAATCAAGCAAAGAAAACAATTTCTCTTTTTAATAGAAGTAGTAATCAAATAAATCTAACTGTATCCTTAGAAGAGTTGTTTGTAAGTGCGCAAAAAAATATACTAATATGGATGACATCTGATAATAGTATACAAATAGCACAAATGATAAAAGATAAATTAGATATCAAAACTATCTGTCAAGCAAGCGGATTAAAACGAAAAAGGCTAACTATGAATAGCCAAAATTCGATGCTAGCATTTTTAGAAGAAGACAATGAATCTTATGGGACTTTAAAGTCTCATAGGATTCATATCTTAGATTTACAAAAGTTGACTAGTAGTACAATCGATTTAAAATCTTTCAAAGAATTTGAACAATACTTCATTGTTGACCATTTGAATTACAAATCACTTCAATTTAATGAACAAAGTAATTCTTTACTATTTACAATACAAAAGAAAACAAACAAATCTGTGCAAACAAACCAAGTTCAAATCTGGCATGCTAACGATACCTTAGAATACCCAAGAAAAAAGATATTGGACCCCGAAAAAATTCCCATTCTATCAAATTACCATTTAGAACAAGAACATATTAATATTCTAAATCAACCTAATTCTATACAAACAATAATTCTTAATAACTCTAAGTTTGCCTTACAGTACTATCAAAATCAATATGATAGTAAATACAATAGATTAGGGAGTAGTGATATATATTTACTGGATATAGAAAATCAAACAAAACACTTACTTATCAATCGTTTTCCAATAAATAACTTAAGTAAAAATCTGAATTTATCTCCAAATAATCAGTACCTGTCTTATTACTGGCAGGACAATTGGTATGTCTATAATACAGAAACTCAAGCAACAACTAAAATCCCTATTAACAAATTTGATTCCTTCACTGCAGCAAACCAATACAAACCTGATAATAGCTCATTACTAGATTATGCTATATGGACTACAGACAATACACTCTTGTTAACTGGAAATCAGTTTTACTGGTTATATAATCCTAAAACAAGTAAAACTCAGAAAGCTGTTTCTAGAAAACATCAAAATTATACTTTGACAATCAAACAATTTACTAATCATCTAAAATATAGTAATAACTTCTATTTGACATATCAGCCTACAATTGATATAAAACAAGGATTCTATTTTACAGGTATCAATAAAGACTTTTACCACTCACTCTTTACCTATAAAAATAATCAGCTCACAAAAATACTTGAAACACCACATAAGCTAGTTGATGTTAAAAAGATTAGTCCTAATAGCGTACTCTATAGGATACAAGACAGTAACCTTGCACCTGAAATCTATCTTAAAAATAAAAAGCATAATAATAGATTACTACAAACCAATGATTTTCAAAAAGACTTTACTTATCCTAAAAAAGAAATTATTTACTATACCAACTCTCAAGGTGATAGCCTAAAAGGACTCTTACTGTACCCTACTGTTTTTAATAAAGATAAAAAGTATCCTATGATAACTCATGTCTATGAAAAACAGGTAAACTTTGAATACCAAGCTTATCACATACCTACTTTGTATAATCCTAGTGGGTTTAACTCCATTAATTATACTTCTAATGGATACTTTGTCTTTTTTCCTGATATAGCCTATGAAATTGGTAATGTTGGTAAATCAGCTGTTGACTGTGTAATCTCAGCTATAAAAGCATTAGAAGTAAATGACTACATTGACTTTAATAACCTTGGTCTAATTGGTCATTCCTTTGGTGGCTATCAAGTTAATTTTATAGCCACACAAACAAATATATTCCATGCTATTGTATCTGGTGCAGCTAACTTTGATATCATATTTGCTTCTCTTACTTTAGATAACAACAATACTTATACTAATCAAACTTGGAGGTATTTAAACTATCAAATGAGAATGGGCACTAGTGCTCAAGATAACTACTTAGGTTATCTCAACAACTCTCCTATTTTCTTTGTCAACAACATCAATTCCAACGTATTATCCTGGACTGGAGAAAATGATTATTCAGTCAATAAACAACAAAGCATTGCTTTTCACCTAGCTATGAGAAATTTAGACAAACAACATACTTTACTAATTTATCCCAATGAAGGACATGTTCTAACTACACCAGAAAATCAAAAAGACTTATCAAATAGAATCATGTCTTTCTTTAATGAGAACTTAAAAAAATAGCGTTGGATTTCTCCAACGCTTTTATTATTAATTAGCTACTTTTTTGAATAACGGTAATACACATTGTGTATCGGACTCCCATAAATATAGATCATGAGTTCCATCCTTACACATTTGTACATTTTCAGTTAGAGAACAAGTAATATTTGTATTTGTACAAATATTATTTATTTCTCTATATCCATCTCTATCGTTAGGATCAGCTTTTGTATCAATATTACTTGCAAAAGCACCTACAATTGCAATAGCAAATGCTGCTATTGGCATTACTACATTTTTAATGGTTGGTTTCATAATAAATAAATTTGATTAATGACCTACTCTCTTCTTACAGGTTTTTCAGTCTTTCCCCCTGTCCTTGGCCATGGAATATTATTTAAATCGATCAAGATTTAATTCATACTTTCTAATATAGGTGTCAAAAACAACAAATAAATACTGATCGTTAAATATGAATTCAACTAGTTTGTTATTTTTTCTATTTGGAATTACAAAACTAAACTGATAGCTAGAGTCCCTTAAATCATAAACATCAATCACAGAAGTATTTCTCCAATTAATTTTAGCCTCATTCTTCCCTTTTAAATTTGAATTAATTAATAAATAGTTACCAAATGTAGCTGTTCCCATATTTGTTGTAAGTGGAGGGGTTAGCATCTGTTTTTCTTGTTGCAAAGAGGAAATTGTTATTTGAGCTTTACTAATGGTATCTATTGTTTTCCCAGTATATTCTAAGGTTAATGTTGGCTTAATAACCAAATATTCATTTCTATAAAAATAAGTGTATATAACTCTATTCAATTCCTGATTGTATAATAAAGTACCATCGGTATCAAAAACTCCATCTATTTGTTTAGTAAGCAAACTATCGTTTAGATCAATACTCAATTTTTCAAGATCAATAAGCCCTAAGACATCTGCCCCTTTTGATTTACTTCTGGCTCTAACAATTATGCTATTCTCGGCTATAGGCTGAGATAAAGAAAAGTAATACTTTGAAGATTGTCTCTCTAGTTTTTTCGATTTTAATCTACCTTTATAAATGAAAGGAACTACTCCATCTGTTAAGTAAACTAGAGAATCTATTATATGCAACCTTGTTTTATAATAAGTTTTTTCACTATCCTCTAATTGTAGTGAACTAGAAACTAATGTATCTAAGTTCGTAGATAAACTGCCTAAAAAAAGAGGTGCTGTACTATTTCCAAGATAAATACTATCATTTTGTAGTCCAATCAGATAATATGAATTTAATTCCAAATCGTATTCATTTACATAGTTGAGTGCATAGGAAGCAAATTTTCTGATAAATGGATTTTCTTTTTTTATGATGTGTTCTGAAGAGAGAAACAGTAGAATAACGATACCTATGCTTAGTATAGTTAGTAATATAGAAGATATAATAAAACGATTTTTGTTTGTTTTATTATTCTCTTTATCATTTTCTTGAAAGTAGATGGCTAATAATCCCAAAATACATACGATGATATTAAACCATAGATGCTCTGTCCATCCCATCTTTTCAAGTATGCCTCCACAAGAGCAAGGAATAAAGTCGCTGTAGTTTAATATCAAATAGATATAAATAGTAAAAGCTACCATTAATCCGTAACTAAGATACAATCCTAAAGTCTTAGTCTGTTTTAATGTTAGGAACAAAGCGATAACAAGTTCAACAATAATAACCAAATAAGCTATTGTAGTAGCGTAAGCGCTTAATAGTGGGGACTGAGTCAGTTGAACTTGAAACGCTTCAAAAGTGATGAGTTTGCTTATAGCTGCATAAACAAAAAGTAATACAAAGAAATATTGTACAATAAGTGAGAATTTGGCTTTCATAGTATTGGCATTTTGGGATATCCAAACCTACAAATAGCTAAATACCAAAACAATACGTGTTTTTACCTAATTTTTAATATACTTTAGTATGATATCTTCTGAAAGCTCTTCTTTCACCAAAATATTAGGTTCAACACCTATTTGATCAAGTACTTTTCCTTGACTTGTAACATACATTGCTGTGGGTAAAAAAAGTGTATAACCATCTCTGATTTTAAACTCCTCTGCGTTTAGCATCTTACCAGCTGATTTCTCGCCAATGATTATAGCCATTTTATTTTCTTTAAAGCCTTGTAGAATAGGCTCACAAGTACTTGCTGTTTTTTGATTTACCAAAAAATAAAGCTTTTGATAAGGTATTGTATTTTTAGCTTCAACCTTTAAAACAATACCTTCTTTTTCTGAAATTCCCTTTAAGAGCAACTCATAGTTTGCTTTGCTAAAAACATCATATTGATTCAGTTCTTGCTTTGTTGGTAAACTGTTTTTTGTATTGTAGTATTTTCTTGTAAGAAACACCCCTCCTACTATATCCTGTTTCACAAGTCGTTCTGCGAAAGTCATTCCTGCCTCAATACTTCCTCCGGAATTATCTCTTAAATCAATTACAAGGTTTTTAAACTGCTTTTGAGCTACTTGATCTAAAACCTTATTCATATCTTCTGAAGTGCCCGAAAAAGAGCTTATTTTTAGGTAATACGTATCACTATCTAAGAACTTATGTGACAAATCCGTTGTTTGTGATTTTATATGTTTATCCCAATCTTCCCACGCAATAAAAGCACTGTAATGCGAAAAACCTAAATCATTACTGAAATAATAAAACCCCATTAAAAATTCTAAATCATCTCTGAACTTCTTACAAGAATTATCCATCTGTTTTTTGAAGGACTGCCATTTCTTGGAATCTAAAACAGATCTATTATATATCTTATCTTGAGTTATTTTTTCTATATCATTCCAAATTGCTTTATAATCTTTCTTTTTAATCTTTAGATTCAAATCTGAATTAAATAAACCAACTGTTTCTTTTTTTCCATTGAGTAACTTCCCTTCTATCCTATCATTTGTTTTAACAGCTCTAAAATAGAAATTACCAAACATTGTAGTCATAACTCCTTTTAAAGAGTCACCCTTAATCTCTCCCTTTTGAATCTTTATTAAACTCCCTCCCTCTAACTTTTTATTAAACAAACGAGCCACACCTGCTTTCATTCCCCCTAAAATAAGTTTATCACTTCCTTTTGGGCTCTCAGCAAAAAAAGTATTCTCTTGTTTATTAAATGAAAAATCGAAATGGGTTTGTACAACACCGATATCTTTCATTTTTAGCGTTGTAGGCCACTCTTGTGTTTCATTAGCCTTTGTACATCCTGTTATTGATGAGAAAAAAAGTAAAAAAAGACTTCTCATATAGATTTTAAATTTCATAATTGGTTTACTTTAGTATGATTTGGTTTTCTAATAGGTCATCGATTGCTTTTTGTTGATACGTAATATTATCAATACAATAGCTATCCATGATTTTCACTTGATTGTTTTGAATATAGGTTAATAGTGTGAAGAGCTCTTTTGACATTTCAATACTTATTAAGGTTAATTTATCAAATAGTACATTAACCGAATTGAATTTTAAAATATGGTAACGCTGAAAATTAAATGACAAAGAATTCTCTCTTGGTTTTAAATCTTTGTTTTCTATTGCTTCTTGAGGTAAAAACTTTTCTAAATATAGCCATCCTTCCCACTGCGAAGGAGACCTCTTGATATAATGCTCCAAGATCAAAAACAGTTTTTTAGTTGTCTGTTTTATGTAAGATGTAGAATCTTGATCTACTTGTAAAATTGGAGTTTTAAATATCAGCTTTATTTTTCCCCAGTCCTCTCTTGGAGCAACAACTGGAATAATTGGCAATTCAAAACGAGATGAAATATAGGCTATTCCTTTTCTTGCCAGTATAATCCTATCTAAAAATAAAACTTCTTCCAAATTCTTATTATCGCGAAGTGGTACACCAGAATTTCCATCGATATAAAAAACTAAAGAATATCCTCTTTTCATATAGTCTCTAATCTGCAAAATTGAATTCCTATTCTCCGCATTTATAATTTGAAAATCAAAATTAAATGCTCCTTTATTTATTTGATTATTTAGTTTTTCTATATCCTGATAGGTTTCATTACCCTGTTTTTCAATATATTGCTTATCTGTAATTAAGACAAATGGTATTTGTTTTGAAAGCAAATACATATTAAGTATTCGATATGAACCGACATGATACGTACAATAAATTGTTGGTTGTTTATTATCTAACAACTCTTTACTATTTTTATCATATACTACATCAATTGTATCTAATAGCTCTACATATTTTTGGTCAAAACTTGCCCAACTTTGAAAATACTTAACTTCTCTTGCAAAGTTCTCATGACTTTCTACAGTAAAAGAGATTTTGTTTAAGTTCTGATCTATCTGATAGAAATATTGCATTAATGTGGGATTGCTCTTAAAATCAGTTTCCATAAAGTATGAACGTGCACCTACAACCCACTCGTAATAACTATAAGGCAGCTTAAATTCTGATATATTCTTGTCCATCTTAATTCTTGTATTTGTTATTTACTGTTCTAGTTAGTAGGTGTACTATTAGTTGTAACACTATGTCTCCTGTTACACCTGTTTGGTCTCTTTGTGGATCAACTTCAACAAGATCTATACCTACTATATTTAATCTTTTAAATAAGATATCAATCATGGATATAACCTTATTAAAAGAAAGGCCATTGCTAATTGGATCTGAAACACCTGCTAATAAACTAGGATCAAATACATCAACATCAAAAGTTAGATAATATGATAAATCAGGATTAATAGCAGTTAGCCAATCATTATTTTGTTGAATCTGAAAAGAAGTAAAAAGTACGTGTTTCTGATTTAATTCTCCTGTTAGTTGACAACCTTTCAAACCTCTGGGACCAAGTGTAATTACCTGTTTTACTCTGTCAAGTTCTAATACCTTCGTTAAAAAGTTACCATGATGATTTACCGTAATATCTCCATAGAACTCATCAATTTCACTAAAATAAGTATCTGAATGTGCATCAAAATGAATTACTCCTATATCATTACTATCGCTAATTGCTTTTATAATCGGATAACTTATCGAATGATCTCCACCTATTGAAAAAGGGGTGTTTTTATTCTCTACCAAATGACTAATCAACTTATCTATTTTGCGAAAATAATTACTTGGTGACTCTGTCAAATAATAAAACAAATCTCCAATATCCATTGTATTATCAATCAATGCTTCTTTATTAGATTCTAATAACTCCTTATCCAACCCTAATAATTGTCCCAACAGATTTGTATTTAAATGTGCCAAATTGAATCGAGATGAAATTGTTCTTAAATAAGAAGGTGCTTTTTCTATACTCAATGAATTAATGTTTCCCATAGCATAGGGAATTCCTAACAAGCATATTTTATTTCTTACTTCTTTATATTCTTGTGCTTGAAGACCAAAATAATTTTGATTGTAAAGACGCATCAATGGTCCTACATTATACTCGTGCTTTAAAACAATTATCTGATTGTTAAGTAAAAAACTCCAAAAAGATTTCTTCTCTTCTATTGTACTGATATTGATACTACAAAACTCTTCATAAGTAAAATCTACCTTTTTAAAAGCATTAATTATCGAGTATGATTCAAAGTTTAAAGCACATCTTTTGAGAGTTATCTTATTTTCGACAATAACTTCCTTCTCTAAAACTTGAAAACTGACACATTTTGCTACTATATATACCATCTTTAAAAACAAAGATTCCTCCAAAGAATCATTATTACAATACCATCTTTGGAGGAATAATTAACAATTAGTTTTCAATTCTAAATTGCAATCTGAATGACTGTGCCACATCTCCAACTTTTGGATTCATGGGCTCTAATGTTTGAATTGTTTTTAACTCAACATCTACATCATTACCATTACATCTATTACTACATCTAGCAGTTTCTTTCTGTAATGCTTCTGCATCATTGAAATCTAAAGTCGCAAGCCTTTGTTGAAAATCTTGAAACGATAATTTGTTGCTTGCTAATTCCTCTGAGAATGAACCTACAACTAAATTCTCTCCTGTAACATTTTTAAGTGTTTTCATAAAAATAGTTTTGATTGGTTAATGATATTAAACATGGCCAAACTACTACATGGTAAACACTTAAAAAATACGTGTTTTTACGTATTGATAGTAGATACACTACTAAAACAAATCATCCTCAGTAATATAGTGTCTAGTGATGGCAAAGATGATTACACCAATGAAATTACTTGCACCTGTCTTTTGCATGAGTATTTCCTTATGTTTTTCGATAGTACGAATACTAACGTTTAACTTTTTTGCAATCTCTCTACCACTGTATTGATTGGCAAATAGTCTAATAATCTCTACTTCTTTATCTGTGATAGTAACATCTTTGGTCTGCTGTTGAGTCTGTAAATGTTTTACTAGTTCTCTGATTTGTTTATCATAATATACACCTCCGTTAAAAACAGAATGTATCGCTTTTTCTAACTGAGCAATCTCAATATTCTTAGTTAAATACCCTGATATATTATACCTAAGCATCCTTTCAATACTATAGGAATCATTAAAGCTACTAAGTATAAGAACTCTTAAATCAGGATATTTTTCATTTAATCGATGCGCAATTTGGAAACCATCCATAACAGGCATCTGAATATCTAAAAATAAAATATCTACCTTTTTAGACTTCAGGGATTCAAATAATTCAATGCCATTGGCGCATTGAAAAACTACTTCTATGCCCTCTACTTGAGAAAGAAGAAAAGAAAAGCTTTTTCTAAAAAGCTTATGATCGTCTATTATACCTATTTTAATTATCATCTTGCCTTTTTATTTTTAATTGAATACTATTATTACAATCATTAGATTGATTAATAAACTCAGCCTTTATTTGCTGTATCCTTGTCTTAATATTACTTAGTCCTAAACCTACATCTTGTCTTTTTAAATCAGCATTAAAATCATATTTTATTCCATCGTCTTTGATTGATAATATCATGTGCTGCGGATGCCATTTCAAAGAAACCTCTGCATAAGTAGCCTGACTGTGTTTTATAATATTCTGTATCAACTCTTGCACGATTCGATAAATCTCTAATCGCTCAAGTTCACTAAGATTAAACGTCTGATTATCCGAGGTAAAAGTTATATCTATAGAAGTAACTCTAGATATTCTAACTAAATAACTACTTAGGATTAAGTTAATTGGATTATCCTTGATAAGTGGTGGTGATAGATTATAACTAATTCTCAATACCTCGTCATAACATTGAGAAACACTTTCTTGAATATCTATAATAGTTGTAGCAACCAAATCCTTATCTTTTATTAATTTAAGAACACTAACAAAGTTTTTCAAAGTAGCTAAATCACCACAAAGTCCATCGTGTAATTCTTTAGCAATTCTAGCTCTTTCCTTATGCTCTACTAATAAATTTGTTCGGAGCTGTTCGGCAAGCTGTTCATTGCGGTATTTATTTAAATTCTTCTGATAGATGATAACTAAAATTACCACCATCATACAAAGTGAGATCATAATAAAGGTTCCCAGCCAAAAAAGTATTTTTAATTCATTTTCCATACGCCTATAGATAATAAAATTCTTAAAATTAAACTGGCAATAATATTGACAAGCCAATAATCGTAAAAAAACAATTCACTCTTATACAAATAATTAGATAATACGAACAAAGAAATTGTTGTACTATAATAGAAGAAAAGTCCCATAACAATAAAAAAAGTACTTTCTTGATATAATCGCATAATTAGCTTTTGATCAAATACTTGCTTCACCCAAAGAAAGCTACAACTAATAACAAATAAAGTCATATAGGATTTATTTAAACTCTTCGACACTAGAATCATTTCATTATTTAAATAGATAAATGATAAAATGTAAACTACTAGAAAAAGACCTAAGCCAATTATAAAAAACCACCTAGGTCTCTGCGTAATTAAATTCTTAAAGAGATAAAATACAGCCAGGAATTCAAACAAGGAGTGTATCTGATACCAATGCGTCACTTTCATCTGAAGTTGAATAATTACAACATATTCATAGATAGACGAAAATGCAATTAATGTTATAATTGGTATAATGGCTTTATTACATACAATATCCTTTCTCATAACAAGAAAAAGTAGCATTGGAATCCCTCCTGCAATTAAGGCTATATATAATATCAGGCTGTATATCACTCTATTTTTCTAACTAATTGACTTTTCTTTGGGCATAAATGTGGACAAGTCACTAATTCATCAAGCATGATTCCACTAGTTAAATCTTCTCCGCTTTGATCAACTCCAACTAAAACAACATTACTTTGATTCGTTTTCACATTTAGACCAGGATAAACACGTAATCCTATGCATCCTTTTTGCTCTAATAACTCATCTAACTTATCAAGTCCAACAAAATAACTATTAGGTTTTTCACTGTTGTGTTCTTGATAAGAATGTGTCAGATTAACTGCCTTTTCAAGGCTAATTACTGTACCTGATTTTTTGTTAATTTCCATAAAACTAAACATTTAAAAGTTAATAATGTAAATGTTTATAATTTTCAAATAATAAACAATACGTGTTTTCCGCATATTTACCGTGTTTTTACGTATTGATTTTAAAAGTAGCATTGCTTTATTTTAATAGGGCAATAAAATCAGAAAAAAAGCAGGGTTAAACGTGTCAATAATTAACCAATCAAAACTCAATAATTATGACACAAAATGCTCTTTACACAAGTGTATTCAAAACAATTGAATCAAAAGAAATTGAACTAAACTTACTTGACTCAACTTCTATTTCAAAGGCTTATGAAATGATTCAATTTTTAAGATTACTACTTATAAATCTAAAACAAGAAATACTTCAAGTGGGGTTCAAAAATCAAATAGACGAAATTGATTTTTTTAAAGTAATTAAGCCTCAAGTCTTAGGCAAACTAATCTTTTACAACAAACTCTATTCTATAGAAACAAGTTGCCCAATAGATATTGTTGTTAAAAATAAATACTATCATAAGCATCTAGAAGAGCTAAACCTTGAGTATAAGAAGTATTTTGCTTACAATGACTTTTATAAATATTATAATGCTAATCGAACAGACAAAGACATAGAATATTTTACTTTGGGTAAAACAGACCTACTCATTGGAATTAATAGCTTTATCTTTGAAATAGATGCTCAGTTCTCAACTTATTATGACTATAAGATCGCTCGTATTATCTCTCATGATCTACTTCAAAACTACCTCCATGAAAAAATACAAGAATATGATATTAGTACTAATCAGATAATATCCTCTAATTTAGTGTGGTCAGAATCCCAAAATGCACTTATAGAGCTTATTTATGCACTTTATTTATCTGGATCCATTAATAATGGTAAAGGAGAGATACGCAAAGTAGCGATGTTGTTTCAGCAGGTATTTGGTATAAAGCTCTTAGATATACATCATGCCTTTCATAGAATGAAAACAAGAGCAAAATCTAAAACGAGCTACTTAGATAAATTAAAAGAAGTGTTAGAGGCGTATATGGATAAAACATAATTCTAAAGCTAAAATAAATCACACGTTAAATTTAAGATATCTATTTAACGTGTGATATATCAATAAAAAAACATATAGATTACTTGTATCCGTTATATCAATTTACATAGTTAACTGAAAATTTAATAATATAAAACCTAATTTTAAAAATGAGTTCTAATTAGCAGAGAAAAAGATCTCTTTTTAAAATATAGAAGAAGAAGACTATAATAATACAAGAGTTAAGAAAAGATAGTTTCTATATATGTTCTTACTTTTTTGTGAGCTTCCGTGATATTGTCGCTATATTCTAGTTTATCATTCGCTTCTCCATCAAGTGTAACAACTGTAATCTTAGTTATTCCCATTACATGACAAACTCTCTTTAAATAGTTAGTTTGAAAATCTATTTGCTCATTATAGTTACCTATTTCATATCCTTGAGATCCCCTTGTTAACAATAAAACAACTTCTTTGTTCTCTAATAATCCTATGTAAGGGTCTTGTATATTATCTGGATTATATCTCCAGGTTTGATTAACGCGAACTACCTGATCAATGTACGCTTTTAAACTACTGGGAATAGACCAATTATACATAGGACTTGCAATAACTATAATATCTGCTTCTTTTAATTCCGCTATATACTCATCACTCATCTTTAAGACTTCTACTTCCTCATCAGTTCTATCTTCTAATGGCTTAAAGGCAGCACTAATCCATATTTCATTAATATGTGGTACATTTTCAAGACCAAGATCTCTTAATTGAATTACAGTATTACGAGTATGACTCTGCCATAGCTCTTTAAAGGTGTCAGCTAATTTTCTACTTTGTGAACGTATAGTTCTTGCACTAGCATTTATAATTAAAACCTGTTTGTCTATGTCTTTCTTTACATTCATCTTTTAATATTTTAGACAAAAGTAGTTGCTTATTGGATTATATTTGTATACCAATTAATACAAATCGCACAGCCCAGATGTTACCTTATAAAACTTTAATTAAAGTGGACAGAGATTCTATTGTTCCTTTGTATATCCAAGTGTGTAATGCTTTTATATCATTAATTACAGATGGTACATTAAAACCATCTGATATATTACCTAGCACACGTAATTTAGCTTTATTAGTAGGCATAAATCGAAATACAGTTAAACTTGCCTATGAAGAGCTTATTAGCCAAGGATGGACGGAGTCAATAGAACGAAAAGGCGTATATGTATTGTCAACACTACCTTCAATTTCTAAAAAAAGTATTAGTAATGAACCGATTAAAAATTTAAATCAAGAAGCTTTTAAATGGACAAACAAATTTAAGGATGTTAAGTTAGGTCAAAACTTTCAGAAGACTAAACTTGCTATTGATGATGGGTTTCCAGATGTCCGCCTTGCCCCCATTGATGAGTTAATGCGTGAATACAGAAGTATTTCCAGAAAATTCTATGGTCGTAATTATTTAAAATATGGAAGTCCTCAAGGTTCAGAAAATCTAAGGGAGGCATTGTCTAATTATCTCTCTACCACTCGAGGCTTAAATGCCTCTATCAATGATTTACTAATCACAAAGGGTAGTCAAATGGGGATCTATTTATCCGCTCAATTACTTTTAGATCCAGGAGATACTATTGCCGTAGGTATGTCTAACTATCCTACAGCAGATCAGATTTTTAAACAAGCAGGTGCTAACCTTTTAAGGATACCTATAGATCACAATGGGATGGATGTAGACTATCTGGAAAACAAATTAAAAAAACAAAAAATAAAAGCGGTCTATATCATTCCACATCACCATAGCCCTACTACAGTTACACTAAGTATGGAACGCAGATTAAAGTTTTTAAAATTGGCCAAAGAACATCAATTTGCAATTATAGAAGATGATTATGACTTTGACTTCCACTATGCTAATAAACCTTATTTACCTTTAGCAAGTATAGATCACAATCAAAATGTAATATATCTTGGATCAATTACTAAGACCTTTGCCCCTGCTCTAAGAATTGGTTTTATGACTGGCCCAGCTAACTTTATATATGCAGCCACCGCCTTAAGAGAACTAATCGATAGACAAGGCGATACAACCTTAGAGGAGGCATTTGCCTCGCTTTTTAATCAGGGAGAAATGAATAGATATTACAGAAAAGCACTTAAGACCTATAAGGAAAGACGCGATACATTCTGCTGTTTATTAGATACTAATTTCTCTAATCAAATTACCTTTAAAGTTCCCGAAGGTGGATTAGCTATTTGGGCTATTTTTAATCCAGAGATAGATTTAATACAACTATCTCACAATGCATTAAAACAAGGTTTATATCTAGACAATGGTTTGTTTTACAAGAATGAGGTATTTTCAACTAATGGCATTCGTATGGGATTTGCCTCATTAGATGAAAAAGAAATGATAGAAGCTTGCGCTATTCTAAAAAAAGTAATGTATTAAAATTCACTGGGCTATCTATTATTAATAATCTGGTATATTTAGCTTATTTGACTCTGTTTTAATTTTACCAAAAATATTAAAATATGGAAAATACATTTGAAATTAAAGCTATTGATACAGCATCAGAGATTCAAAAATGTTTAGCTGTTGCTTTAATCTTAAGACCACATTTAAACAAAGATACTTGGCTTATTACAATTAATGAAATGCTTAAAAATGAAAAATATGCATTAAAAGGTATCTACGACAAAGAAAATATTGTTGCTTTTATTGGTTATAGAAAAATGACCACGTTACATAGTGGCTCTATTATTTATATCGATGATTTATGTACTGTAGAAAGCTATAGAGGAAAAGGATTTGGAGGTAAACTATTAGCCCACATAAGATCTATAGCTGAATCCGAGTCTATGGATGCTGTAGTATTAGATACTGGTTTTGACAATCACACTGCACAGCAATTATACTTTAAAAATCACTTCGAACTATCTGCAGTTCACTTACATACTTATTTAAAATAATCTATTCTATAGTTTTATTTGTAACTTATATACTTATAATAATTAAAAAAAATGACAAATGAAAAAACGTATTGACTTATCAAATGTAGTATCAAGTGGTTATAAAAGAATTATTGCACTTGACAGTTTTGTTCAGAATTCAGATTTAAACAAAACTCATCTTGAATTAATAAAGATTAGAGCCTCTCAAATTAATGGTTGTGCGTATTGCCTTAATTTACATACACGTGACGCTATGAATCAAGGAGAAACTGCTCAACGAATTTTCTTACTAAATGCTTGGAGAGAAACGGAACTATTCACAGAAGAAGAACGTACTATTTTAGCTATGACAGAGGAAATTACTCTAATTAGTGAGCGTGGTTTAACAGAAGAAACTTATGAAATGGCTACAAAGTTATTCAACGAAGAATACATAGGGTTCATTATTATGGCTATCATTACTATTAATGCATGGAACAGAGTCGCTGTTAGTACACATAAACCAATAGATTAATCAAGATGATAAGAAAAATTGGCTTATTTAAATTCAATAAACATACAAGTATCAATAAAATCGAATAGACATAAAACAGCAAAAGTAAATTAACTTAGAGAGCTACTTTTTATTTAGGTGAGTCGATATTACAGAATGCGATCCGAAAGCAATAGATTATGTTTTTAACGAATTAGATATAAAAAGAGATTTTCTCTCGTGTAAAAATAAGGTTTATTTGATAATGTTGGATATACAGGCAATATTAAGATTATTGAAAAAAGGTTTAAGCCTCATTTTGTTTACATTTAGGTAACCTTTGAATATTGAATTATCATTAGTTTTACCCCCGTTCCTATTACACAATAACGTTGAACACGTCAATTGCAATAAAAACTAAAAATAGGAAGCGATATGTCAGAAAAAATAAGCCTAAAAGAAATAGCCAAAGTCTTTACAAAACTGGGAATTATTGGTTTTGGAGGTCCTGCAGCGCATATTGCGATGATGAGAGAGGAAGTCGTTGTACAAAGAAAATGGATGGATGAACAACACTTCTTAGATCTACTAGGTGCCACCAATTTAATCCCTGGTCCTAATAGTACAGAAATGGCCATTCATATTGGCTATGACAAAGGGGGATGGAAAGGCCTTATAATTGCAGGGCTATGTTTTATTCTTCCCGCTGTTTTTCTAACGGGTGTACTCGCCTACTTTTATAAACTATATGGGCAATTGCCACATATACAACCTTTTATATACGGAATTAAACCCGCGATTATAGCCATTATGCTTGGAGCTGTTTTTCCCCTAGCTAAAAAATCTATTAACTCCACCTTTTTAGCCTTTTTGGGGCTAATCGTCTTGGTAGCTTCTTTGCTAGGGGTTAGTGAAATCTTTTTATTGTTTGGGGCTGGATTTTTAGCCTATGCCCTGTTTTTTATCAAGACGAGAAAGCAAAATACCTTACAAAGCTTGATTGCATTACCTCTCATACTTAGCATACAAAGTCCGTTTTGTAGCACAACCAATCGACAGTTATTTTGGATTTTTCTCAAAATAGGGGCTATACTTTATGGTAGTGGTTATGTGCTATTTGCCTTTTTAGATACAGAACTAGTACAAACAGGATTACTAACAAGGGAACAACTAATGGATGCAATTGCTGTAGGGCAATTCACACCAGGACCTGTTTTCTCTTCTGTTACTTTTATTGGTTTTCAAATTAATGGTTTATCCGGAGCAATTCTTTCAACTATTGCAATTTTTTTACCATCCTTTATTCTAGTAGCCTTACTAAATCCATTGATGAAAAAACTTCGCAACTCAAAAGGATTATCTGTCTTTTTAGATGCGGTGAATGTTGCCTCTGTCGCCTTGATTGTCGCTGTTTGTATAACGATGACACGAGATGTGTTGCTGAACTGGCAAACCCTTGTTATTACCCTACTTAGTGGTATACTCGTTTTTAAATTTAAAAAAGTAAATAGTGCTTTTATTGTTTTAGCAGGAGCTTTGTTGGGTTATATCCTCTTTTAATTGTTCGCTTTTCTTGTATTTATTTAGACTTTATTACCGACATATCTTCCTTGTCATGTTCAACCCAAATCAAACGAGATACATCATAACCAATTTCATTAGCTAGTGTCAAGTATTGTTCTTTAATAGCTTCGGGGATACTTTTTTCTCGAGATAAAATCCATAAATAATCAAGATCTTTTCCTGCTATTAGAGCATACCTATAATCTGAATCTAATGCAATGACATTATAACCCGAATAAAAAGGCCCGAAAAAGCTAACCTTAAGTGCCCCTACATTTTGCTCTGCTCTAAATTTAGCTATTCCTTCTGCTTGTTTCCATTCTTTGGTTTTAACATTAAAACCTCGATTTAAAACCTTGACATTTCCGTTCCCGTCCAAGCTATAGTAAGCTGTGGTATTAGTTAAGTCTTTTTCAAAATAAAAATCAAATCGAGCAATTTCATACCAAATTCCCAAATAACGATTTACATCAAAATTTTCAACGGGTTTAGCTTTTTCTGGTATTCTACTTGCATTACATGACACAAACAAAAAAGATAAAATAGTAAAAAAACTTATTCGATAAAACACTTGTAAATTCATAAAATATTAGTTTATCTCAAAAATAAAAAAATAAATAATGAATTGATTTTTTCTAATAATTAATTTAATAGAAACGACTTTACACCATTTAAAAACAACTATATTTTATCACTTTGTATAATATTTCTTTTTCATCCATAAACTCACTCGTACAAGTAAAATCAGTACAGGAACTTCAACTAAAGGTCCGATAACTCCTACAAAAGCTTGGGGCGAGTGAATTCCGAATACGGCAATAGCAACAGCGATAGCCAGTTCAAAATTATTGCCTGCTGCAGTAAAAGAAATAGCCGCATTTTTATCATAATCCACATGCATTGACTTGTTTACGAAGAAACTAACGAAGAACATCAAAACAAAATAGATAACAAGTGGAATAGCAACTTTGATAACTTGCATTGGCAATTGTACAATCTGCTCTCCTTTTAAGCTAAACATAAGCACAATGGTAAACAGTAAAGCATATAAAGTAAAGGGTGAAATAAAAGGGATAAACTTGCGGGTAAACCAAGCTTCTCCTTTTATTCTAATGAGATACTTATGACTTAAAAAACCTGCTAAAAATGGAATTCCTAAATAAATAAGCACACTTTGTATAACATCGCTCATCTTAATTGAAATAGCATAATCAGCAAATCCAAAATAAGAAGGTAATACATTGATAAAAAGCCAAACAAAAAAGCTATAAAACAGCACTTGGAAAACACTATTTAATGCAATCAGTAAGGCTGCATATTCTCGATTACCTTTTGCTAAATCATTCCATACAATCACCATTGCAATACATCTGGCCAAACCAATAAGTATCAACCCTATCATATAATCAGGTTCATCACGCATAAAAATAATAGCCAGAACAAACATTAAAACAGGTCCTACAATCCAGTTTAAGAAAAGAGATAAGCCTAAGACTTTTTTATCCCGAAAAGCCAGTGGTAATAGATTATAATCAACCTTAGCCAGTGGAGGATACATCATGATGATTAGTCCTATAGCCAACGGAATATTGGTCGTTCCAATGGATAGTTTATCCATCACATTAGAAACACTTGGAAATACATTTCCTAAGAGAACACCAATCCCCATAGCCAAGAAAATCCAAAGGGTTAAGTATCGATCTAAAAATTTCATTCTAACTTGCATGACTTATTTTTTAATTTGTGACACGATGTAAAACATTTCACTTGCAATTTCAAGGCTTCGATTAAAATATCCTGCTTGCTGGTTCTCTGTTCCATCAAACTCTTTTGGATCCTCGAATGCAATAGGGATTCTTCGCTCAGCACCTGCTATAAAAGGACAGCCCTCATCCGCCTGTGAACAAGTCATTACCGCTGCAAAATCACTACTTGGATTAAAAACGGCATCGTACTTCTTAGAAAAACCAATAATAGGAATTTCATTATCACCATACTTTATCGCATAAATAGGATTCTCTCCTTCCGAAATTTTAAATACGTTAAATCCCTGTTCTTCTAAAACTGTAACAACTAGGGGATACATCGCTGTTTGTTCAGTCCCTCCTGAATAACAAATAACATCTGGAATACCATAGTAAGTTGCTGCTACTTGCATCCAAATCTGAGCCAAATGACTTCTTCTTGAATTATGTGTACAGATAAAATTGATTCGAATTGGAGATTTTGAATCAACCTTCGCTTGAATATAAGCCACTAAAGGAGCTAAAACTTCTTTTCTAGTAGCGCTTATCTCTTGTGATTCAAGAAGAGTGTCAATTACAACCAATACTGTTTTATACATCTTTTACTTTTTTACGATTAGCAACATCCAGTGTTAGGATCGCAACAACTAGTTGGAGCTGCCTGACTACTTGGTGTAATTCCACAAGCATCTTCCGCTAAACAAGCAGTCAATGTGTTTTTTAATAAAAAGTGAGTTCCATTAAATGCTAAGAAATACTTCCCAATCGTTTCTTTACCTTGAACTTCTACTTCGATCTCGGCATCAACAATACCTAATTTTGTTTCTGACAATCGAATAATATGAAGCAATTTACCCGCTTTTAAACGGTGTTCATAATCATCTGCATTCCACAATTGAAAGCTTACCTTTACCTCTTCTCTCATTGTTCCCCCACAGTCAATAAACTTTTTGGTTACTTGACCTACTTCTGTTACATGAAAATGTTCGGCTACAAATGTTTCATCTTCAAATTGAAAATCTACTCGATCTAAATTTCCTAAAACGGCTTTTACTTCTGATAATTTCATATTTACTTGTTTTTAAATTATTTCAATATCGCAATATTACGATGATATGAATTAAAAAATATTAACAGCAATCGTTTGATGCTATTTTTTGAGCGAAGAACAATTCAAACTCCTTGAAAAATTCATTCCATACTACATCGTCAATACAATAACAAACGGATTTACCCTCAATTGTCCCTTTGATAAGTCCACTATTCTTAAGCTCTTTTAAGTGCTGTGAAATAGTTGCTTGAGCCAATCCAAGTTCTTCCACCAAATCATTGCAAATACAAGCATCTTGATTGATAATATACTGAAGAATAGCAAGTCTTGCTGGATGCCCTAAAACCTTAAACATAAGCGATAATCTATTCTTTTTATCACTAAATAATTCTGATTTTGTTACTCCCATTGTTTTATACTTAAATATATATCGCAATATTACGATGTATATTTAAACTGTGCAAGTTTAATTAATATTGATAGCAAATACGATAATAAATTATTCTGTAATGTGATTAGACTTCATAAACTTTGAAAAGAAAATACTCACTTCATACAATAAAACTAATGGTATAACCAAAATAACTTGACTCAATACATCTGGAGGTGTAATAATTGCTGATGCAACTAAAATCAAAACATAAGCATATCTGCGATAACCTTTGAGTGTATCTGTTGATAAAATTCCCATCTTGTATAATACTAGAATGATAACTGGCAAAACAAACACAATACCTGATGCTAGTATGGTGGTTCTAACAAGAGAAATATATGAGGTAAGATCGATTTGATTGGCAACAATACTACTAATCTCTATATTCATAAAAAAATGAATAGATAAAGGAACTATAATAAAATATCCAAACAAGACACCTATAAAAAATAAAAGACTTGTGATTGTTACAAATACAACACTGTATCTTGTCTTACTATTATATAATTTAGGTTGTACAAATTTCCAAATTTGATACAAAATCCAAGGAAATGAAGCTATTAGTCCAAAGGTAAAACTAGTCCAAATCATAACCATTAACTGACCATCCATTTTTCGATTTTGAATATCAAAATCAATCCCTTCCATATACAATGATGAACTCAAATTAAAAAAATCTATCAAAGAACGATGCCAAATATAAATAGTAAAATTAGGATTTTTAGGAGCTAATAATATTTGCTCAAAAATAAAGTTAGTATATAAAAAGGCTATGCTACTACATAAGACGATTCCAATAAAACACTTGATTAAAAAACTTCTTAAAAGTCCTACAAAATTTAAAAATGTCTTTTTCTTAATACCTCTATCCATATCTTATTATAAAATGCTAAACTACTGCTATTTTAATTATTTAATATCCAAATTAGGGCTTGTTTTTTAGTTGCTCTAAATATAGTTGTATGTCCTTCATTTGGCTCATCTACATAGTGCCACACTAAATTTTTATTTTCATTTTCTGCTAAAATAGTAGCTAACTTATTTGTATAGGGAGAAATATCAGCAGCATTCGATCCTGCAAACCAAAGCTTTCTTTTTACCGCACTATTTTGATCTAAACTAGCTTTTGCGGTTCTAACTAAATAATGATTATTCCACCATAATGAAGGGTCAAAGGCGATATAATTTGCAAACATGGCGGGTTCAACAAAAAAGGTTTCCATCACAAACAAACCTGAAGCAGATTCCCCTAATATCGTTTTTTCTTCTTTGGTTCTATATCTTTTATCGATTTCCTTAAATAACTCTTCTTTAATAAAGGCTCTAAACTGATTAGAACCTCCTACCTCGGGTGCAATTTCTTTATCTTTTGCAACAGTTGTAAATCCTGTCAAATCTCTTCTTCTTTGTGTATTTTCAATTCCAACTAAGATTACAGCAGGAATTTTTTGCTCATTTATAAGCTCTTCTATGGTAGATGCGATATGAGGAAAATCCTCTCCTATTCCTCCATCAGCCATATAGATTACGGGCAAAGAATCCTGAGTACTCTCATAATTTTTTGGTGTCCATACATTAATAGTTCTTTCTTCTTTTAATTGATTTGATTCTAGTTTAAAAGTATCATGTTTAGGCACTACATCCTGAATTGTACTCTTATAACCACAACTTGCTAATAAAATGGTATAGCATAAACTTAACAAAAACATAATTTTAAATTTCATTTTAGCGTATTTTTTGATTCACAAAATTATTTCAATAAAAAACAGTAATTAATACCATTAACCTATTAATTTTACTATTTTTGAATGTGAGAAATCTCATTCTTTATTTTTACTACTGTAATTCTAAATTAGATAAAAATAATTTTATTCAATATTAGAGATTTACAGCACTAAACTAGTTCTCCTTATTTACTAGTTGTCTTTAAAAGGAGAAAGTCTTTTGGGCTTTCTCTTTTTTACTACTATAGCTTAAATAAACTTAATAAAAATAAAACTGCTACGATTAAACCTGAATACCTAAAAAACTTGACAAAACGATTAAAATCATAAAATAAAGTTTGTCCGTCAATAAGATTAACAATCATTAGAATAGTACAAGTAATAATTACTATTATCAAAAATAACATAGGAGCTGCAATATAAGATATTATATTGGCTGCAGCCCGTTCATTTGTTCTACTAAAGTCCAAGAAACTAAGTAGCATTCCCAAGACACAAAGCACTGTTAAAACAATAGCTATAACATAACCCACATTTCTAAATAAACTCCCCATTTTTATTAAATTTTTCTTTGTTTATACACCATACTAGATGTACCACTATTTAAAAATCACACCCTAAATAATATATTATATATCAATAATATAGTTTAAATAAAAACTCAAAAAGATCGACCTACTTCTTTCTAACTCCTGTATTAATATCACCTAATTCAGTGAATAATATGTCTAAACAAAATATTTACTTTGATCCATAAATATTTTTTACCATTAACTGATTTATACTATTACTCAAAATCCAAAAATAATTTTAAAATCAGAAACAAAAAAAGAAAAAAAAATAATATGTATAAGTTTATTGAATCATTACCTGAATACTATGCTACTATTCAAAGTCAAACTAACTTTCCTAAAGACTATATCAATGATTTATTTTTGATTGGAAAATGTAGCAAAGACACAAACACAGTTAAAGAAATCAGACAAACTTTAGAGCAAAATGCTAGTGAGAAAGTTATTAAAGCCTTCAAAATTCGAAAAAAACTAATCAAGTCAATTGGTATTCCCCAATGGTACGAGGTCTTTAATACCTTATTAGAATATGCAAATATATCGGATGATTTAGATGTTGATTTTATGTATAGTAAACTAGGGGTTGATCTACTTGACGTTAGGGGTAGTCATGATCCAACTACTCTAATTCAAAATCCAATGCTACTAGGGAGGTTCCCCTCAGTTAGAATTATCAACATCGAAACCTTAAACTTTGAACAAGGACTACCTGATGTTTTTGACAAATTTACTCAACTTGAACACTTAAGCATAGAAGGAGAATATACTAAACTTCCAAAATCAATAGAAGACATAACGACACTACAGTCTTTGGAATTGGAGCTTCCTAAATTAACACATATCAAATTTGACTTTACAAAACTAACTGCTCTAAGGTCTTTAAAGTGTATGAACACCAATTGGCCTACTCCAACACTACCTACCCTGCCTAGAAGTATAGAAGCGATTGAGTTTTCTTTAGTAAGCACTCTTAATTCCATTGGAGAAGAACTAAATACACTTCCTGAGCTGAACAAAATTAAAATCATGAAATGTCCAGATCTTACTACGATAAGTGACAAGTTAAACGTACCTAGCCTAACTGTGTTGAGCCTTTGGAAAAATGATAGACTCCAGCTAATTCATCCTAAGGTAATTTTTAATGGTAAGATTACTTGTTTTTCTGGAGAATTGATCAACTTAGAACAACAATATACTTTTGATTCACTGACAAACCTAGTAGTTTCAGACCAGGCAATACTACTATATCTATCTCAAAACCCTGAGTCTTTTCCTAACTTAGATAAATTGAGCTTTTCCAATATGGAAAACCTAACGGAAATAAAAGTGCCATGGTCTAAATTCAATAAACTAACGACCGTTACATTTGAAAATTTAATTGGTGATAACTCTTTATCGCAAAATATAGAACAATGTACCTCGCTTAAACACCTTAGTTTTTTTAACTACCAAACAGTGCAACTACCTAAATCAATCGGACGTATTGAAAAGCTGATGTCTGTAACTATAGAACAATCTAATAAACTAATAATAGACACTTGTTTTCTTCCCAGTGTAATAGATGTACTAAAAATCATAAACTGTGCTGAAATTAAAGTATCTAACAAAATTATATGCGTTGGTAAAGCCTCTATTGAAAACTGCAAAGTTGAAAAGCACAGCGATTTATTCAGCTATCTATCCGTAGAAAACTTCACATACTTTCCTTTAAAAAACGATACTTATGAAGTAAATGATATCACTAACTTAATGGTTAAGCCTTATACGCTTATTAGTTTGGACACCAATTTGCCAATAGGTCTATTGACTAATGTGCTGGTTAATTGTGAAAACCTAAAAATTTTAAAAATAAACAGTAACGCAATCTTACCTGATAGTTGTCCTTGCTTATCTGTGGATCAAGAGACCAAATTGCACACCTTACAATTAGAAAACGTTGAGCTTGATAACTTAGATCAACTCTTAAGAAACAGTCCTTTAATAGAATCTATTAAATTAAGAGGATATGATCATTTCCCCACTGTTGAATTACCTTATTTAAAAATAGTTGATTTATCTTATTCAAAAATACCTACACTAGAAGGATTAGATGCTCCAAATTTAGAGGTTGTTGATCTATCTTTATGTTATGAATTTGGATTAGCTGGTGCGAATGCTTTGGTCAAATATCCTAAACTTAAAAAACTTAGGCTTCAAGGAACTAACGACTCCTTGTGCTACGTACCTCAAGAACTTACATGTTTACCGTTGCAAGAACTATACTTATCTGGCTATCAAATAGACATGATACCAACCTATATCGGTCAGTTTAAAGAATTGCGTACACTACACCTTACCAACTTTGATACAGAAGGACTACCAAACTCTTTATTAGACCTTAAAAATCTTGAACGTCTTAGTATTGAAGGATGTAATTTCAGCGAACCTATTCCTGCATCATTTAGATCACTTAAATTAAAAAAATTACAATATACTATCAGTAAATTCAGTGGAGCAAATATGAACCCTAAATATTACAACAACCTCATCACCGATGGATATACTGATTTAGTGAAGTGGTTCACTAATGAAGATTAGTCTAAAAAACAATTAGACTTCTAACTGAAAAAAAAACTATTTATATATTACTCCCGTATAACAATTCCTTAGTTATACGGGAGTTCAGTATCTAACAACTATTTAAAAAGATAACTAGAAGTTAAAAAACTAGTTATTCACTTCTTACTTAGCTTACCCTATGAAAACAGAATATATGCAGAATACCTAATTACAAGGATTTACTTGCAAGAAAAGGTTCTTCAGTTTGCTCATCTGTAGGAGCAAACATAATTCCAAGTACCTTAGCACTAAATTCTAAATCGTCAATAGCATAAACTGGTGTAGAAACTCTAGTCTCTAATTCACTATCTGCAATGGTCTTGACTTCTACTTTTTCAGGTTGAAAAACCATAAAAGGCTCTTCTATTCCATCTACATACATTTCAATTTTCAAAATACCTCCATCCTCTGGAAGATATGTAGAATGAGTAAAGTTTATAGTCTTGTCAAACAGTGGAGAAATATAAACCAACAACTTGTTATAACCAAATGAAAACTCATTATTTGGATCAGAAGGCGCTTTAATTCGTGTATATTCAATCACATCACAAGCATAATTGCTTACATAAGCTACCTTATCTAATTTTCTTCTATTAAACTCCTTATAGTCAATAGTACTACCTTCTGTATAAGTTTCTCCTTTAGAAGGTGTATATATAGCATAAGCTGTTTGATTTTCAACTGGCATATCAGTAGCAGGAGCCATTGCTTTTAAGTAAACAGACGCTTGATCTTGATCTTCACTGTGAAAATGATCCATCTGCCAAGTTGCTCCCTTCGCTTTAGCTAAGACTGTACTATTTTTCACATAGTAATCTGCCTTGGTCATACTCATCATTAATGCAAAAGCAGCCATAGGTTTCTTATCAAATAAATCTCCCCATGCTAAAAAAGGATTTTCATCTTTTGGCAAATTTGTCATTAGTGTTTGGAACTGTCCATATACGTCCCCTTTTGAATAATCTATTTTATCCAATAGTCCACCGACATTTATTTCCTTAGTATAAAGACTCATAGTCATCTTTCCTTCCACAAAAGGAGTAGTCACCACTTCACCTGGTACTTCAGGAGTTTCTTTACCAACATTTACAGCATCATTGCTCTCGGTAGAACAAGAAGTCATAATAAACAAGGCGAAAAGGCCTAAAAACATTTTTTTCATATAATACTTACTTTTTACTATTAGGTAAAAATACGTTAATCAGAAATAAATATCAAAACACAAAATAATTCAAAAACATATCTTTTAATCTTGAAAAAACAATTAACCAAACAAACAGTTTAAACTATTTATTATCAATTAATCAGTAAATAAAAAACGGTACTCTGAATCAAAGTATAAGAACTGAGCATCAATAGGAGCCGCTAATAATGAAATATTTGGGTAAACAATATCCTCTGTACTAATAGTTTGCTCATTTAACCATTTATTCTCACTCACATCTTTTAATTTTATATCCACCTTACTACCAAGTCTTTTAACATATATATAATACAAGTTATGCTGATCATCTTCATTTATATAGTTATATAATACCTCGCCTGATATTAAGTAACCCTTCTGAAAAGTTGCTTTATAGGTAATCCCATTTTTATCAGTATAGCTATAGTCACCATTCAATCGCTCAAACTGAACTTCATAACTAATAATCTCTCTTCCTTGATCATTATAGAAGATTCGTCTTATTTTTGAATCCGCAAAAAAATACTCTTTAGCAAACACTAATCCATTGTGCGCTGTATAGGTAGTTTCAATCTTTTTGCCTTTGCGATAAATATCTTCGCGTATATGACTTAATTCCTCCGTAGTTTCACTTCCGTGATACGGCTGTCCATCGCGATAGACAATATATTTCTTTCCTTTACTTATCAATTCATCGATAGCATTTGCCTCATTCGCTGAAGCATATTCTAATTCCTGTAACAGCTCCCCTTGTTCATACCATTGCTCCAAACGAAGTTTTTTGTCTTTATATACATTCTTTCGTAGAATCAAAGGTGTATTAGGATAATCTGCATAAATCTCTTGAATACCATCTATAAATCCATTGACATAAGGACTAATGACTACATTACCATCAGAAAATTCGTAAGTAGTTCCATTCCAAGGAATCCCATCTTTATACTCGACACTAGAAATTAACTCACCCTTTTGATCATAAAACCATCCCTGTCCTTGAGCATAATCAATTTCACTTAATTTATAGTATATTCTTGTTTTTACAACGGGCTCAATCTCTTTCAAAAAATTAATTTCCTTTAAAACCCTTCCTTCTTTCTCAGTTTTTATTTGTTTGATAAAAAAATCATCATAGAAATAGACATTTACACCTGTTTTTGTTTGTTCATTATATGTACCTAAATACTCTTCATTCTGGTTGTAATAATCACTACTTATCAAAACATTTAAATCATCTTGACTATACCAGTTTGTTACTCTGAGCTTTCCATCAGTATAATATACATTTTCCTTATAGTACTTTTCATTTTTATAAAACACCTCATGCTGCAATTGAAAAACTGCTTTAGCTTCCAAGTTAAACTTCCCTTGATAAACAATCGCTCTATCTTGATATTTTAAATAACTGACAAACCTTCCTTGTTTGTACTCATATTTATCACCGTTAAGAGGTACAAACTCACCATTATCTGTTGCATAATTTAGCTCTCCTACTACATCGCCTTTCATGTCAAAATACTGTATGGTATCTACTTTCTTAATTGCATATGGCTGGGTACTATTATTATAATAACAAGTTACTTTGATCTGTTTACCTTTTTCATAAGTGTACAAAACACCTAGATCATAGATTTCTCCTGCAAAAGGCTTCCCTTCTTTAGTAATTAAACGATAAGACTTTTTCTTCAATGAATCGAATGATTCAATACTGTATTGATTCCCTTTGTCATCATATTTGTATACTCCCGTAACCTCACCATCATGACCATAAAAAAAACGCTCTCCTTTATAAATAAAACGGAGCATATCTCTCCTTGCAAAACCTTTGGATACAATATATCCTTCAATAGTATAATCTTCAACAGCACTAAACCCTTGCTTATCCATCGGTCTTATTACTTTATAAAAATTTGCCTTTTCTGGACTGACTAACTGAAAATCATCAATAAGCTTAGTATAAAGTGTATCATTTTTCTGTGCATGAACCAGTGTACATAACAAGAAAACGCTACATATAATAATTTGTTTTAACATCAATCTTTTATCTATTATGCGTTAAAATTACAACAAAACAAATAACTTGTTGCTTAACAAACAATTTAGCTATGTAAACTCTCTGTTTATAATTAAATCTTATCTCTAGCTTCCAATTGATTAATCACCTGTTTTTTTATACTAGTAAGAGCATAATCCTTAGCCTCTGCATAAGAAACATTATATTTTCTCTTAAATAAAGCAAAATGAAAAGGAAAATTAGAAATTAATCTATCGTAATAATTATCTAATTGCTCTTGAGAAGGTAGCTCATAGTTTAGTCGTAGTTGAAACCTTCTCATTAGTGCTTGATCAATGATATCAGCGTGATTAGAGGCACATATTAAAACTGAGTTAGGTGAAAAGTAATCGATTAATTGAATGAGGGTATTGACGATTCTTCTCATCTCGCCCACATCTTTATCATCTACAGCCCTAGATTTACCTATTTGATCAAATTCATCTAGAAATAGAACAGCACGTTCTCTACTTGCTTTTTCAAACACTAGCTTAATATGTTGAGAAGTTTCTCCTAATTTTGCCGAAACAATTGTACTCAAATCTAAAATAATAATTGTTTTATTGAGTCTCTTGGCAAGAGCTTTAGCAGTAGTTGTCTTTCCACAACCTGAACTTCCGTGTAAAAATACTTTATTGTTAACAGGAAGTCCTAAATCTGTCAGTTCCGAAAAATAGGTATATTCTTTTACCAACTGATCGAGTATTATACGCTGTTTTTCATCCAAAAATACATCTTCAAAAGCTAGTGCTTCATTATCTTTAATAAGTAATTCTGATAAATTCATTCTATATGCTATATTAATTTAGTTTTTTTATTAGTCCCTCAATCATAGTTAACACCTTTGGGTTATCTGAATAATTCACCCCTAAATCTATAATCTCAACCAATTCTAGCACCTTAGTTTTTGGCCAATATTGATCTACAACAATCCCAATATCAACGCTATACCCCATTCGTTTACTAGTTGAGTAACCGTTTATCCCTACTGTTTCAGCAGTTAAGAATATCCCTACTGTTTCAAAGGTTATAAGTAAAGATTCCCACCCCATCCCGCTGGGTTGAACTTCAATAAAAAGCTGACATTCATTTAATTGGGTAGAAAAATAATTACGTTGCAAAAAAGCGTCTATTATAGTACTTGTATAATATTGAATTTGTTCAGCTCCTATTTCATTGCCGAACTTCACTTGCTTATTACGTCCATCTTTCATGCTATTATATCTGTTTTGGTGTTGAAAATAACAAACATGACTATTTCAGTAATGCTCTGTAAATTGTAGGAAAATTAAAACTGTTTCCAATTGGACACATTTGTTTTGCTTGCGCTACTACTTGCTGAAAAATAGTATTATCTAATCCTGAAATGACTGCCATAATTTCCAAATCAGCTTGTACGATAACCTCATTGTTGTAGGTGATTTCGCAATTAGTTTCTAACTCCTCTATCTTATACGATGCTTGAGTTAATAACAGGGTAAGTGTCATATTGAAACAAGCAGAATAAGCCGCTGCTATCATTTCTTCTGGTAGTGTTACAGCATAATCCTTTTGCTTTAAAAATGAGTAATTCATCTGATTCAACAACTGATTATCAGACACATAACTCCCTTTCCCTTGTTTTAAATCATCTCGCCAGATTGCCTTAATTGATACTTTCATAATATTACTTTAGTTAATTAAAATCCTTGTACACAAAAAGTAGTGCCATTTTAATTCTACAAAAGTATAAGTAATACTCATTTTCCTCAATGGAGAAAACGCCTCAATTATAGGACATTCTCTCCATACTATAATAGTAGCTCAATAAGGTCGCTTGGACAGTTCTTGATTACGTCTAAAAGCTAAGGGAGTATAACTAGTTTGAATCTTGAAATATCTATTGAAATAAGACACATCTTCATATCCTAAAGAGAAGGCAATTTCTTTTACACTTAAATCAGTATAAGCCAACAAGCGCTTTGCCTGTAGTATAAGACGATTAACAATCACGCAACTTGGAGAAATACCACAGCCTTTAGTTATCCGCTTATTTAGAACATTAGTAGTCACATTTAGAAGTGCTGCATAATCACCTACCTTATGTAAATTCATATAGTTCCGATCAACTAATTGACTAAATTTTCTTGAAAATTCCTGGTGTTCAGATAATACTCCCGTATTGTTATTTTCTCGTTTTACCCAAGTCCTAGTTGCCTCAATAATAATATATTTTATCAATATTCTAATTTTCTCTTCACTCCAACTATCTGCTAAATCTTTTTCTCTTTCAATTTCAAGAATATGATTGCACAATACCTCATTTTGTTCTTGTTTTAAATAGACATAGGGAGTTGTTAATACATTACTATACAAAATTCCGTCACAAGCTAATTCCTGATCGTGAATTTCTACACAATAAAAATCAGCGTGAAAATAGATTAATTTTCCCTTTGATTGATCTAGAATTTGAAAGGCATGTTCTTCATTAAAAAAAAAGAATGCATCTTGTTCACAAGTATAATTGGTAAAATCAATTTGTATTTGGCTCCCTGCTTTCAAGAATAAAATTTTAAAAAAGCCACTATACTGTTGGTCTAGATTAGACAAGTCTGTCGTAATATCAATGGAGACAGTTCCAAAATATAAGTGTTTCATCATTAATCACTAACTAAGTGAAACAAAAATAATTTATTTTTTATCAGCGGACGTTCTACAATAGTGAAATTGTTTATTTCTCTCGAAATACACTAGTATACATACTAAGGTATCGGTTACATTCTGACTGATTACCCAATTTTTCTGTATTTATTTTTTGTCGTATTGCATAATGACTAACGCTGCTATCTTTGCGCATTGTGGTTAAAGGAAACTTGGTAATTAACTCTTTAAAGCTATCATAGGCTGGCTGGGCTAGATCATTTCTAAAGTATATATTTTGTTCCCAATACAACATTTGATAATCTACACTTGTTACGTCTTCTTTTTTTAACCTTTCTATTAAAGCTAATGAATAGTCATATAAGGACTCATCATAAGTTGTACGCCAATAAGCTCTGACTAGATAAAAACCTTTTTCATAGCTAAAATCAGCTGCTGCTTCGAAAGCCTTAGCCGATTCTAAATTATTACCCATAATCCAATAATATAGTGCATTCGAACGATAGTCTTCTATATACTGTGGATCTTGAACAATCATTGCCTCTGTAACCTTAGGTAGTTGCATCTCAGAACTGCTTAAATACTCAGCATCCACCAAGTAATACAAGATAGCCTCATTACTTTTAGATAATTGATTAATCTGATGCAATTGAACAATTAATTTAGCACACTGCTCATATGCTTTCATTTCATAAAGGAATACTACATAATAATTACGCGTCTCCCAATGTTCTGGTCTTGAAACATGGAAACAAGAAAGTCTATATTGTAAAGCTTCTACAAACTTAGGTGTATCGTTCAAGTACCTACACAAGGTCATAATAAGAAAGTTAATACTCAATCGATAAGGGCTATCTTCTTTTAATTTCATTGCTACTTCTAATGGTTTTAAGGCTTGACGGTATTGACCTAAACCAAAGTTTCCTTTTCCTTGAAGATATAAAGATTCCCCTGTAGGGAGCGAATAAGTATGATAGGTATTCACCAAACCAAGAACATCATGATAGCTTCCCAACATATCATAATAGTGAGCCATTTCTAAGAGATAGTTAGGCAAACTGGCTCCTTTATATGCGGCCTCTATCAAAATACCTAATGCTGTCTCATCTTCAGGATTTCGCATCATGGTCAAAATACTTCCTTCTGTTAATAAGATACTAGGGTGCTTTTCTACAACTACCTTAGCTACATTGACATATTTCAAGGCTAGATCTAATTCATATTGATGCTTGTGATAAAGTGCTTTATAGTTATAATAATTCACAACTAACTCTCTGTCTTCACAACTATAAGATTTAAAAAAATCTTCAACGTATTGTTCTGTCAACTCTCGCATATCAACAGGTATTACTTCTTTAAAAGCTATTACTTCCATAACTTCCGCCACCTGTACTAACATACCACAGCTATAAAAACAATCAACTAGGTATATTCCCGCTTGAGCACTCAATAATGTCTTACTCCACTTTTGTTCCCATAAAGTGACACACTCCTCTAAATCAAAAATGTCTTTAGCAACATACTGCGCTATTGATAATTCATTTACTTGCTTATCAGATAAATTAAAACGACTTTGATTAAGTAAATCTTCTATGACGCTATGTACTTGTGTCTGCACAGCATAATCTACTAAAATATCAATTTCTCCTTCTTCAAGAATTTCTTTACTTAATAGTTGTTTACTATAATTCACCTGTAAATCCCATAAGCGAAGACGAAGATTATTTGCTTCTGGATAAACAGATAAAGCATGATGTAAGCACCCAATGGCTACATCATACTTTTGTATCTCTTCCATCTTATTAGCGTATCCTAAAAGCAGAGCTAAGCTATTAGGATGATAATCTAATGCTCGCTCATAAAATGCAATATCACAATATTGCTCTAACCCTCCAATAAGCTCAAACTCTCTCAGTTGTTCTGCTCCATAATACTCTAAAACAGAAAGGGCCAGCATTACTTTATCATAGTCGAAATTATCCGAACCAATAAATCGGGTAAAAAACTCAATATAAAAACGATAAAAAGAAACTTCCTCTACGCTTTCTACTGGTGATTTCTCTTCTTGATGAAGATATTCATATCCTTCAATCAACGCTTGTTCACAGGATTGATAATCTCTTTCATTAATACTCTGAGCAATAAAAGTAACTAACTCTTTAAAATTCATTTCTCTTTTTACTTTTAACTAGGATTACTATTTAGCTGATCATTTTGTAACTCGCGTACTATATTCCAATAATTTCCTTTTCGAGAAAAGCTAGTAGGGTTTGCTTGTAAAGAAGCTTCATAAAATTGAATTCCCAACATGATATTTTCCTGTAGTTCTCTTCCATTTACAAATACACGCGAAATGAATTCCGATAACTCACAATGTCTAGTATAAACTTCCTTCTCTGTTATATATCCCACTACCCCACCTATTCTACAAACTAAACTATAGAGTGCATAATTAAATCCTAAAATACCATAACCTACAATAGCATAGCGTTGTGGATATAATAAACGATACCTATTTTTCAAGTAAGCGCCTTCTAGTTGCTCTAGATGCTCCGCAAAAGCAACCTCATCAAAGTGATATATCTCTTCAATAATATCTTTTACATTAGCATGAAAATACTCACCTTTTTTTAAATTATGTAAGAAAACACGAAACGACTTACTATTCTTGATTTGATGCATTTGCATAAACCTTCGCATATCATAAACATGTTCTTCATTATTTGGATCTAAACCGAAAGGCGTGTCTAATAAAACATCTTGAAAATAATACAACAATAAACCGTTAGAAATAGATTTTGGATTATCAAGAAAACTACTTAATGCTATACATTCACTCATAATTACACTTTTAATTGATTTACTAATTCAGTTAATGCTTGAGAATAATCGGTCGTATAAACACCAGATTGAACCATTGCTTCTATTCCTATAGCATAAGCTCCACTATACATCGTACCATGTAACAATTGAGCAAATACCATGCGAGCCATCGCACCTACTGAAGGATAAGTACCTGATGGGGCTGTCTGTGGATCTAATACAATTAGATATAGTTTTTGATAAAACGCTATAGTTTGATCAACATTAGCAGCCAAGAACTCCTTCACACCAACCATATTGGTCAATATCGGAGAAAAGACAATTGGATTATCAATAGCGCTACGAGTGTAATCATTAAAGTGATAACTAATCATTAGTAAATTTTCTTTGTCAATCGAAAAACTCATCATTAGCCCTGCTATTTCCACATCTGACAACACTGTAGTTACTCCTTGTTGTTCCTCATCAGAAAAGTACTGTTCGTCTTCATCTACTATTGCTTGATTAGCGATCTCATCTATTTGCTCTTGCTGCTGATCACCATAAAACGAGTCTTCTTGCTTCTCTACTTCTTCAAAATGATACTTCTTCAACTCTCTAACAGCCACCTGTAAACGATCTAAGTAATTTGACCAATAACTGTTTTTTTGAATAAAATTGTCAATATAAATAACAAATTCAGGATCAAATTTCTCAGGAGGAAGTTCTTCTAGCATATCGCCAAGATTATCTACAACCAATCTAAAGACCTTTTCTGTTTGATAACTTATATCAACCATCCAATGTTCCTTACCTAGACATCGCAGTAATAAATCTGCTAAAACACTAACTTGCTCTGAAGTCAGCTCATCACTTTTCATTACCCTGAAGGCATCTTTTCTATAGTCTTTTAATAGTTTGCCCACCCAACGCTCATGCTCTCCTTCACTTAGCAAATAATCTTCCAATGCCATATACCCAGTATGTAAGGTAAACCAATTTATTGTTGATTTATCAATGCGTAAGGTAATCTCCACTTGATCACACTCATCATTTAAATCATGGCAACTATCATTCACTAAGGTTACGATATCAATACAATCTTCTAAATTATCCTCATAATAGAAGTCTTCTACAATCTTTAATATCTTCTTGGCGTATAACGACTTAAATTTAACTTCCTCGATTGTATCTAATGTAGCTACCATTTGTTTTAAATAGCCAAATAGAATACTTCTATTACTTTTATGTTGCTCTTCCGTGGGTATCTCTAAATCGTCGAATGTAATTCGTGGCGCTTGAATAAACGCCTCTAAATCACTTCCAAAATCAAGTAACACCAACAACATAAATTGATGAATAGGTTCACTTAAACTTCCCGTAGCTGTGCGATTATCTAACCAATTTAACCACTGATCAGTATTGTGAAAAACAGTTTGGACTATTTCTCGTCCTTCCACTTCTTGATTTACGCCTTTTGCCGTTAATAACCTAGGCAACTTGTATTCATAAGGGCCTATTTCAATATTTTTAAAAATCAACTCAACTAACTGATTTACAAAAGGTTTAAAAACTACTCGATCGCTATAGATAAACCATAGTGTCAAGAAACATAGAGGCAATTGTCCACTTGGCTTTTGTTGAAACTGAACAATGATATTTTTTTGAAACAACTCAGACAACAACTTTTCCTCTATATCAACAGATAGCCACGACACAAGTGCTGCATGCATTTTATACTCCAATGCTATGGGTAGATTAGCTGGGCGACGACTATAATAATACGCTTGTTGATAGTTCCATTGACTATCACAAATTACTTCCAATAAAGGGTATTGTTTATAACTATCATAAAGACCTAACAGTTCCTGTCCTTGATCTAACACGACAAGACTCTCGATTAACACATCAGAAATAGTATTTGTTAAAGTCATATCTGCCTTTAACACATCTGCGAAGTGATTACCTGATTCACAAATCCAAAGTAGGAAGATATTATAAGGTGAGGAGTCATAGCGGTTACCAATACTCAAACTAGCATTTAACGCAGCTATAAATTCACTCCACTCTCCATTAAAAAAATCATTAATAAAAACATCTGTTGTTGCAAAAGGTCTTCTCTCAAAAGAACCATTGTCCAAACGAACACAATAATGACTATTTAAAACACTATTTTTAAGCTCCTCGTTAGGCAACCATGTATTTGACGTGTCTTCATTAATCAGCAACAGCTCTATAAGCTTAGCAGCTACTTTAAAAGAATGTCTCGGACTCTTTTGAACCAATATGCTTAATACATCAACAACCATTAAACGTATGCCATTCTCTTCCTCACTACTTGTATAATTTTTATAATTATCACCTATAAAAATAAGCATGCGATCTACCGCATCTACACTAGGGAAGTATTCCAACTCACAGACTTTGTTCCAGCCTGCAATAAGATTAAACCCGTCTAAAGTATTGTCAAATTCATTACCTATAAGATATAACTCCTTGGCAAGCTCATCTGTAAACACTAAATGCGCTGGCCCCTCTTCTAATAATTGAATTAGAGAATGACGAAGATTACGGCTAATCAATAAGCTTACAAAGCCTGAGTAATCCAATTCTACTTCCTGATGATCATAAAGACTAATAAAATCCACCCATAAGCGTATTTCATTGTCAGAAAAAGTATCTGTATGACGCTCGAATACAAAATGCGAATTAAACTTTTGAAGCAATAAACCGATGGCTTCATTTACAACTATTTGCCTCGTATATACATCTGTATTTCCTTGATCTTGTAAATACTTATTATACTCAACAAATTGCAGTAAACCATTAAGTTGATAATAATTTAAACCACTCTCTTTTAAGCTTTGAAGCATCAAGTGCTCCTCTCCATAATAAAGCAAATAGTGATACCCTGTAGTTGCTGCACCTTTATTCTTAGCTGTCAATGAAGCCAAACTATCTTGATCATCAACGATTAGTGCACTACTCATAGCTAGATCATAATCCGTATGCGCTGTATAAGCTGGTATCACATCAAAAAGACGAGTCGGCTCCTCTTCTTCTATTTGATTTAAAAAAGAATATAAATGAAGACGAGCTACATCTAAATAAGGCTTAAGTCTATTTATACCTTTTATACGATCAGTTAATTTATCGAAAACTTCAACTAAATCTTTTTCTGGTGAACTTTGCTCAAGATGTTCAAAGGCTTCGTCCACTTTAAAATTTCCAAGGAAACTATTAGGATGAGCAAACCATAAAAAGCCTTCTATACGAACAAATTCATATTCAAACACAGTAGTCAAATCTGCCCATTTCAAATGAATATTTCTATTGACCTGCTCATTGAGGGGATATTGTTTTAACTGAACTAGATTTACTAACTGTCTAACAATACGATGGATACCGTAAGTTTCCTCTTTTAACAAAGAATCCAGTGAAGCTGGCTCAGCTAGCAAATCTTCATACTCTTCTAGTATCTGCTTTGAATATGGAATAAAATTTAGAAGATCCGTTTCCATAGCTATTACAGCCTCATTTATAGGTAATAACAAATAAGGTTCTAACAACTTCAACTGTTGCTTTGCATACTGTATAACTCGATAGTTTTTATAAAACTCATCCTTATACTTTGTAATTTCTGCCTCAGAAAGCTGTTTTATTTTTTCAGGTATTTGCTCCTGATTATATCCTAAACTCTTTAAAATTCTTGCTACTCCAAAGTGTTTTTCTTCTACTACCTTACTTCCACATCCTCTACAAAAATTCCCCTGAGCAGGAGTAAGAGAAGCACACCATCCACAGCGTACATCTACACGAACACTACCCGCACAAGCCACACATATATCCCCTGGCTGATAATCCCCTGGTTGTGGTGTAGAGCACGATTCACAATAAGTGATAACTGCCATACTATACGAACTATTTTTCTATCTACCTTTTCTAATTTTTGCCCAAATATTTTCTTTTTGAACTGCTGTCATTTCTTTAACTAACTTACCGATAGCTGACTTCGATTCACCTTCCAACTTTAATTGTAAAGCTACCTCATAATCGGAAGAAGCGACAAACTCAGCTCCACAAGAACGGCAAAACTGACCTGGTCCTGTACTCAAACACCAATAACAATTGTGAACTGGTTCTGCTTGAAGTCCACAAGACAAACACAAATCACCAACTTTATAATCCTTCGGCTGCTTAGCTTGACAATGTGCACATTTTACAACATCTGCACTCTCTACGATTACTGCCTCTTGCTTTACCACGGTTTCAGCAACTGCCAAGCTTGCTGCTTGTGTACCTAAAGCCCACTGCATAATTACATGTGCTATTTCGATATCCATAGCTGTAACTTCTATCAAAGTTCGCGTATCACCAATCATAACGAAATCCTCTTTAGATTGAATTCCAGCATCTGCTAATGCCTCAATATCTTCTGTCGTCGCTCCTTTTTTACGCAATATACTTTCTAATAGCTTTGGAAAATTTTCTATACTCATACTTCTAAATTATAGTTGTAAACTAATTAAATACTTCTATAGATATAATTAGTCACTAGGTTATTACTGACTTAGTTCACGATGATTAAAAAATAAAAAGGGAGACTCATCTAATTATGATCCCCCTTTATTATCTATCTAGTTGATATTAACTAAATCAAAAATTAAAAGTCAGACTAAAAATTTTATACAAAGAATCCTTATATTCTTATAACTTGCTTTCTAAATACTCTCTAATCACTAAATCAGTAAAGAAACCACTATGATGTCCTCCCCAGCAAGCTGTCATTGTTAAAGTTTTTCCAGAAAGGTCTAATTTTTTATTTTCTTCAGCTCCTTCATTTACAATACAGTTTACTTCAATTTTATCCATTGACTCTTGTACTGCTTCTTTCCCAAAATTATCTTTACACACTTCTTTCATTGCATCCATTAAGCGTTGTAAACATACACTTGGCACAAACTTAATATGCTCTAATTCGAAAGTATCCCAGTTGATTTGGATAGGTAGTTCTTTACCTACAATCGCATTCAATTCTTTTTGATACTCAGTTACGTACTGCTCTTCTATTGCTGTATAAGCTCTTTTTTCTTGTAATCCCATGATTTATATTATTACTATTATTAACATTTCAAAGGTCTTATCTTTGCTATTGGTTTCATAGACCTAAATTCGGTAATTGCGCTTATCACGGAATTCCGTGATATGAAAATTTCCAAAAGTATCTTACCTTGTATTCAAACTTTACAAAAAATGCTAAAAACACTTTTAATAATTGGGTTTTGTTTTCTATCACTAACACTAGCTGTAAATAATCTATCTCTCATTATGGGAGGTATGAGAAAGAAAAAAGCAAATCGTTTAATACAAGAATATCTTGAACATGAATTCAAGGGTCAATTAAAAGCAGTTGAAATTAGACGCTTTTTTAATGCCTCTAATATGAATCCCAATATGTTTTCGGTTATTATCTACGATCATCAATTAGCACAAGTAAGATGGGTTTTATTCTTTGACGCCAAGATTTTAAAAAATGAAAATAGAATTGAACAAGGTGTTTCCTATGCTAAACCAGTAAAAGAACAATACCAAGATGCCTTAGCTGACTACTATACCAAAGAAGATATAAAACTAAAAATGATTGATTTAGATTGTCGTATTGACATTAGTTATGATTCATTAACCATGACATATCTTTTTAACCCAAATCCCAATGAGCTGAAAACGAAAACTAAAAAACTCTTATACTTACTAAATCAACAAAAGGACGCACTAAAAATCAATAGTATTTTCACAATTACTATCCATCTTCCAACCTATAATGAGGATATTTTTATGATTGTTATACATAGCATAGAGGACTCATGGCAGGTCAAAGAATGCTTACTAAAACAAGAAACTAATTATTTCAAAACTTTACAAGAAAAATTGCTGCCGAAGCGTATGGATTATTTAGCGGGATTAGACCACCTCTACAGTTCCCATGATTTTTCTTTATTATATGTAGATACAGCTTGTTTCACTAAAGCTGTGTGGGTACATCTGTTAATCGATACAAAAGAAGTAGAACAAGAAAAAAACAGCTATCACAAGACTCCTGTAACAGCTGCTTTATTAGAAACGATTAATCTTACCAACAAAGTAGTCACTCATCGAGAAATCGTACCGATTACTGAACCAAATTCGTTTATTTCTATTGTAGAAGAGATTAAACCACTATTAGCAATAAAGTATACCTTTTAATTATTCACTAATCAAATAGTCCTGATTCAATAGCAAACTTTACCGCTCCCGTAGTTGTCTTAGATCCTGTTTTCAACAAGATATTCTTGCGATGTGTCTCCACCGTATTAACTGATATAAACAGTTTCTCAGAAATTTCTTTAGAAGTCATTTCTTCTGATAAAAGTGCTAGAACTTCTTTCTCCCGTTGAGTCAATTCAATATCTTGATACTTCTTTTTATCAAATACACTTTCCATATAGCGCTGTTTAATAACTTCTGAGAAATATTGCTTGTCATTGATTAATTCCCTTACAGCAACTTGTAACTCCTGCTTATTTGTAAATTTAGGTACAAAACCATCTGCTCCTTTTTGGATTACCTTATGAACAACGCGAGGATTATCAAGCATACTCAAAATTAGAACCTTGACATCTGATTGATTACTCTTTACCCTAGTTAATAACTCTACTCCATCCATCTTGGGCATATTCAAATCGGTAATGACTAATTGTATGTCAAATTGCTCTAATAAACGTAATACTTGTGTTCCTTCTGTTGCTAAATGCACTTGTTTTACTTCCTCCATATCAAGTAATATAGTGTTTAACCCCTCTAAGAACATCAAATGATCATCTGCTATGATTATATTTACTCTACTCACTACTTATTTATTTAAAGGTATATTAATTGTTATGGAAGTCCCATATTTAACATTACTATCTATTTCTATACTTCCTTTGAGTTTTTCTAAACGCTCTCTTATATTGCGCAGTCCTATCCCTTGTTTCTTAACATTGGCAAACCCAACGCCATTATCATGAATAAGAATATTGAGGTGGTCATCGTGTTTGGTCAATTGTACCTCAGCACTTGAAGCCTTAGCATGCTTAACGATATTATTGACCAACTCTTGAACGATGCGATATGCACCAGCCAATACATCATCTGTCAACTTATTAATTTCTGTCTCTGGAAAAAAATAAGCTTTAATTGTCAAATTATTTTTCTGACTTACAGTATCGACGTATTCTTTCAAAAAACTACTAAATCCAATTGAAGAGAAAGCCAGTGGATGCAATTGATGCGATAGCAAACGCAGATCCTTACACGCATTGTTAATTGCTTCTTGCAAACGCTTAGTTTGTTCTCCCGTATCTTGCTGAGAGAAATGATGTTCAAAAGCAATCTTAATTCCTGCTAAATCACTTCCTATTCCATCGTGTAATTCTCGTGCTAATCGAGCTCTTTCTTCCTCTTGTCCTTTCTGATAGCGCTCGATCATAGAAATTTTATGATCTTTAACCATCTCATTAATCTTGTGATTCGCATTTTTCTCAACCTCCACCTGTAGTTGTCTTTGCACTTTCAAACGTTGTAGATAAAAATACATCACAATAATAAAGAGAATTGACACCAAAATAAAACCAATGATAAAAGTATTACGAAGTTGTTTCTGACGAATGACAGCTTGCTCTACTTCTCTAAGCTCTACTTCTTTTAATTCTTGCTCCTTCTCCAGCAACTCTATTTTAGTTTCCTTTAATTCTGTTTCATATTGTTGTTGCAGATCTGCTAAATGCTTCTCTTTCTCAATACTATTAAATTTTGTATTATCTATTATACTTCGATATAAATAATTATATGCTTTTTCATATTGTTTTTGATCTGCATATAAGGAACCTAAATTCAAAAAAAAGTTAGTATTATAGGCTAATATAGAACGTTCTTCAGTAATACTCAATGCTCTCTCAAAATACTTAATTGCTTTCTTTGTATTCCCTACTTTACTCTCACACACTCCTAAATCATTCAATACGATAGCCATATCAGTGACATAATTTAACTCTTCAAGAAGCTTATAAGTATTCTCCAAGTGAGGTATAGCCTCTTTAAACTTATGCTGTTCTACTAATAGTTGAGCAAGGTTAATTTTAACATAGGCCTCCACTGTTTTATTTCCTTCCTCTTGACGAAACTTTAATACAGTCATATAATGCTCCCTAGCTTGATCAAACTTACGCTGCTCTTTCAAAATATTTGCGTAGTTAAACAATGTAGTCAATACCCCATCGGTATCCTCAATAGATTTATACAAATCATTCGCTCTTTTCAAGCTCTCTATAGCCTTATCATATTCATCCTTTTGTATATATAGTGTAGCAACATTCTGATACGCATTTGCCTCTTGAAGTACATCGTCTACAGCTCTAGCTTTTTCAATACATATCATAAAGCTCTCCATTGCCTTGGAGTATAGCGATAAATTCTTATAACTAAGTGCTAATAGATTATAAGCAGCAGGTAAACCTTGCTCCATTTTTAATTTCTCTAAGGATTCAATAGTCTTCAATGCATATTCTATAGACTTCTTATAATCTCCATTAATAGAATTCAAATTTCCTAAAGAATAATAAGCACGAGCTTTTTCCTTCTCTAAGTTATGCTTTTCACTTAAAGCTAACCAAGCAAATGCGGCCTTTCTAGCTTCAAGTGGTTTGGAATATACATTCTGGGAATACACTTTCGATAATGAGTCAATAGTAACTCTCACTGGTTGCTGTGCAATACCCTTTGTGAAAATAAAAAAGATTACTAATTGAAAAATTAAAGTTACTCTACTATCACGATTAGATAAATTCAAAACAATTTTGTATTAATTTCTTATTATTTGCCGCATTCTTTTTAACTAAAATAGCAAAATAAAGCAACAAAAAAACATATGCTTCTGAGGCTTTATAGAAGACAAAACTACAATTTTTAACCTTTAAAAAAATGAAAGTTTACTAGAAATAAAAACTCCAAAAACATCTTCTTTTTAATTCTCAACAACGAAAAACACAGAATAAAACCACAAAAAATACTAAATATTATGTATATTCGAAACAAAAACAATAAAACTATATTTTTAATACATAAAAACAAAAATTATGTCTAAATTTCCTAGAATACGTACAACCTTGAGTAAAGGTGTTATTCTACCAAGTTTAATTTTTATTATTGGAGTCAGTTTACTTGCTGCAATTTTTCCACAGATAACCAATGAGCTATTAAACGTAATCAAAACATTCATCTTTGTTAACCTCAATTGGATATATGTATGGTCTGTGACTATATTTATTATCTTCTTGATTTATTTAATGGCCAGTAAATACGGTAATATTCGCTTAGGAAGAAATAATAGTAAACCCGATTATTCCTTCTTTTCATGGATATCAATGTTATTCGCTGCTGGTATGGGGATTGGGCTAATGTACTTCAGTGTTGCTGAGCCGATCCAACACTATTCAAATGAAGTTTTCAGTAACAATACCGCACTACAACGCGCACAAGATGCACAGATGTACACCTTCTTTCACTGGGGAATACACGCATGGGCTATTTATGCTATTGTTGGTCTAGCACTATCTTATTTTGCTTATAGATATCGTTTACCGCTATCTCTAAGAAGTTGTTTTTATCCTCTTTTAAAAGATAAAATAAAAGGTAAATGGGGAAATATGATTGACGTATTTGCCTTGTGTAGTACCTTCTTTGGTATTACAACAACATTAGGTTTTGGTGTTGTACAGATTAACTCTGGACTTCAAACCTTAAATATTTTACCTGAAAACAGCTTTATCTATCAAGTACTTATTGTAGCTGTATTAGTATCTCTATCTATTATCTCTGCTGTTAGTGGATTAGACAAAGGTGTAAAACTACTAAGTAGTATCAATATCATTGCTGTAGTCGTATTGCTTGTTTTCGTACTCGCTTTAGGCCCTACCGTTTATTTAATTGGAAGCTTTACAGAAGGTATTGGTAATTATATATCAAACTTCTTTACCATGACTTTTAGTACACACTCCTTTAATGATAAAACACAACCCTGGTTTTATGACTGGACTATCCTATACTGGGCATGGTGGATCTCATGGTCTCCATATGTTGGATTATTTATTGCTAAAATCTCTAAAGGACGTACTATTCGTGAATATATTGCTGCAGTATTATTACTACCGACACTATTCAACTTTATTTGGATGTCTGTATTCGGGAATAGTGCCATTTGGTTTGATATGAATGTAGCTGATGGTGCATTGAGTACTATTGCTAACAACCCAGATGCGTTAATGTTTGAGTTTTTAGCGTACTTACCTCTAAGTTCAATTACTAGCTTCTTAACTATATCAATTATCATCATATTTTTTGTTACTTCTGCAGACTCAGGAATGTTTGTAATGAACAGTATATCAACCAAGAATGCTAGAATATCCCCTAAATGGCAAACTATTGGATGGGGAGTATTACTAGCTGTATTAGCTTTGTTATTGTTAAACGCAGGTGGATTAGGTGCATTACAAAGCATGACCTTAATTACAGCTCTTCCATTCTCTATTATAATGCTATTATTTATCGTAAGCTTGATCAAAGCACTAGTTATCGATAAAAAATATTATGAAACTGACTTTTCTACTACAACGGTTACCTGGTCAGGAGATTCATGGAAAGAGCGATTAAAACAAATTGTATCCTTTGACGATAAAGAATCTGTACACAAATTTATTGATACGACAGTCAAAGAAGCCTTTAAAGAGCTAGAAACCGAATTTGCTAAAAATAATATTGATGCTGTTATCAATACTTATGAAGGTCCTTATCGACTAGAAATTGAGATTAAACACGACTTGGTAAATAACTTTATTTACGGTGTCAAAACAGAGTCTAAAATGGTTTCTGATTACTTATTATCAGAAGAAAACTTACCTGATATTAACGATAATAAAACCTTTTATCCAAAAGCTTATTTTGGTGATTATAGACAAGGTTATGATGTTCACATCTTTACTAAAAATGAGCTAATTTCTGACGTATTAAAACACTATGAACGATTCCTTGAAATTATATCTGAAGAGAAAAATGAAATGTTTATAAGTAGTGATTCCAATCATCGTTTAAGATAATATATTACTAGTCAACTTATTCTAGTATCAAAAAAGAACCATATTAGTTTAAAGTTAATATGGTTCTTTTTATATATTACAAATCAATGAACTGAGTATTTGGATGAAAGCGTTTCCAAGAAAACCAATACTCATCAGACAGCCGGATGAGAACTAAATTCTGCTTTTTGTCTCCCGAGAGATACTTTCCATTCAAATCCCAACGTTGAAAACCATTATCTGCTGTAATACATCTAGCTGATAAATCTAACGCTAAATCCTGCTTGTGATCCCATCTAAAAGCAATTACATTGTTTTGGTGAGCTACTAAAAAGAAATTAGCTGTTTCATTTACAACTAATCCTTGATTTAATATAGTTTGTTTTAAATAGACTACGTTTACATTATTTATCTTATCTACGATACCTATAACCCGTGTTCTAGCAGCAAAAGTCTTATCCCTGTTTTTACTAGATAATCCTGGTGTGAATTCTGAAACGACAATGCGTTTCCACAATCCTTTAATTGGAAGTTCAAAAGGTTTTAGATCACCTTCTTTCAATACTGGTAAAACAGGGGTTTCAAACATTTTCTTTACTTCCCTCCAAGTCACTATCTGAAAAGGAATAGCAATCAGTTCACTAGGGTGTAATTTCCCTACAAGTGATTCGAAGTTAGCCTGCTGAAAAAAGGTTCCTGTCTTGCGATCAGAGACAATCATATTGGCATGTTTAAACGAGCTAACATATAAAGGTCCTATAGCGGTAACATCAAAAGGAATGATACTTCTACACATTGCACAATAAGTCAATGACACCATCTTAGAACCAAACCAATCATTGATAATATGGTAGTGAATAACATAATCTAAAGGATAACACTTTACCACTCCATTGTATTCTATCACAGCTAACTCACTGTCATCGGGTAGTAAATCACCTGTTGTTACCTCTATAATATCTGGAAAATCTACTGCAATAAACATGCGTTCTTGCGTTAATCGATAAGCCAGAAACACTCCTAAAATTGCCAATATAAGAGAAAAATACCCTATCCAAGACCACTGGTCTAACCAAAAAAATGTCAATCCCCAAACTACTAATAAAACTACTATTGCTAATGGTAAACGTACCCTATTCATATAATATACCAAGCGAACAGGCACAAACTCTAACATTGTCATATAAACACCTGACATACCTATTAATATAGATAAAACACTCAAGCAAACTAAAACTGCTGTTTCCATCTTTCTCTTTTTTACATATGACAATTTACTTCATTTTAACAATATATTTTTCTCATTAGTAACAAAAAAAAAAGCCCCCTACTCAAAAAATAAGTAAGGAGCTCTTTGATATGTTTATAATTACTAAATTACTCTTTAGTATATACAGCTGGCTGGTATGTATTCACTACTAAAACAGTATCTACTTGTAATCGAGCTTTTAACCAATTCGTGATACGTATCTTCTCCGAATTTATAGGTACAACACTATCTTTATACATTAACACCCAATCAACTTGACTAGTTGTATCGGTTAGGTTTCGCTCTACTTTACCTAAAGATACTTGCTCAAGTGATGGGAACAATACTCCGATCTCTCTCACCAGACCAGGCTCGCTCACTTTGTAATTAGCTAACTCGCGCTTTAAATCATTAATAATAACGTCTTTCTCGGATAGGTTACTATTTTGTTTATTGATTTCCTTCATGATTTCAGACTTGATATCTTGCTCATCTTGCTTGAAGGTCAAAGCTACATTATCTATCCCTTTTTCCTGTAGAAGTCGGTTATACATCTCTATATTCTCTTTAGACAATTTCTTATCCAAAAAGGCTAACTCTACCTTACGTGGCGAGGTATTATAATTAATTTTTTTATAGATAACTGTTACCCCTCTAGCAGTAAACTCTGTATTGATAAACTCCTCAACAGTCTTGGTAAATTTCTTCTCATTGAATAGATTATAGGCCAAGTAAAAACTTGGTATAATCAACACTAAAATCAATAAACTAATACCGTATCGCATACGTTTCTCCTTTTTTGTATCTAGTGCAGTCGCTGTAGGATATTTCAAGTATTTAATTACTAAGAACGTCGCTATACAAATAAAGAAACAGTTAATCATATACAGATAAAATGCTCCTAAAAAATAACTAAAATTAAAAGTTGCTAAACCATATCCTGCAGTACATAAAGGAGGCATTAAGGCTGTAGCAATCGCTACTCCTGGAATAGGATTTCCTTTCTCTACTCGAGTAATTGAAATCACTCCCACTAATCCACCAAAAAAAGCAATCAACACATCATAAATCGTCGGTGCAGTACGAGCAAGTAATTCTGATTGTACATCTTTAAATGGGCTTAAGTAAAAATAAACTGAAGATACAACCAAACTTACAATTGTAGCTACAACCAAGCTTTTAATAGAAATCTTCAGTAATAAAAAGTTATAGGTACCAAGTGCAAAACCAGCTCCTACAATTGGTCCCATCAATGGTGAGATCAACATAGCTCCAATTACCACCGCTGTAGAATTTACATTTAACCCTATCGACGCAATGATAATTGCACATGCCAAAATCCAAAGATTTGATCCTTTAAAAGCAATATTTGCTACTATATTTTCAAGGACTTTTTCGCCCTTCTCCTCACCTTTGTGAAGATTGATGTAATCAAAAAACTTACTAGTCATTTAAAACATTATTTCGTTGACTTACTCAATACCATATAGCCTAGTACACCACCAATGATGGATGCTACAAAAATACCTATCTTCGCTTGAGTCATGTACTCCTCATTAGTAAATGCTAACGAAGTTACAAACAAAGACATTGTGAATCCAATAGAAGCTAGCAAACCTAATCCTAATAGATTTTTCACATTCATTCCTTCAGGGAAAGGAGCTACTTTTAATTTCACTAAAAGCACTGTAAATCCAACTACTCCAACTACTTTCCCTACTAATAAGCCAAGAGCTACACCAAGAGCTACATTAGTACTAAACAAGTGATCCATATCAATATCTAAAGATACCCCAGCATTAGCTAAAGCGAATATAGGGATAATTAGATAGGTTACCATCGGATGCATCATATGTTCTAAACGTTGTAATGGAGGAGTAGCAGCACTACTTGTATGCTCAATCTCTTCTAAGATATGCAATTGTTCGTTTGTTAATGTCGGAATTTTATCATTGGGATCAATGCCTCTAAACCTATCTAACAAACCTTGCATCTTATCGCCATATACTTTCTCGCTAATTCTCACATTTGCAGGAATTGTAAAAGCAGCTAATACTGCTGCAATTGTCGCATGTACTCCTGAAAGCAAAAATGCTGTCCAAACTCCACCAATACCCAAGATTGCATAAAACATAATATTTCTAACTCCCATTTTATTTCCCAAATACATCACTAATAAAATAGCAGCACCAATGATTAAATGTAACATAGAAATCTCAGAAGTATAAAAGAATGCAATCACAAGTACCGCTCCTAAGTCATCTACAATTGCCAATGCAGTTAAGAAAACCTTTAATGTCAAGGGTATACGACTACCCAATAAATACAAGACTCCTAAGGCAAAAGCAATATCTGTTGCCATCGGAATTCCCCATCCATTAGACATCTCTCCACTTGGATTTAGAAAAAAATAAATACCCGCAGGAACAATCATTCCTCCTAATGCAGCTCCAATGGGAAGCATTGCTTTACGTGGGTTTGATAATTCTCCAGCTACAATCTCTCTTTTTAACTCTAGCCCTACAACAAAGAAAAAGATAGCCATTAACCCATCATTAATCCAGTGATGAATACTATATTCAAAGAAGCTATTGCCTGCCCATTGAAAACCAAATTTATACTCTAATATGTGATGGTACTGTTCTTTAAATGATGTATTTGCTAATATTAACGCTATAATCACACTTATACCTAGAACGATCCCTCCAGATTTTTCTTGTTGCATAAATCGCTGTATCGGTGATACCATCCTCTCAATAGGTGTTTTGTCCAATTGCCTCATAAAAATAACTCTTCTTTTTTAATGTTATACATAGTTTACAAACTCAAAAATAGAAAATTAATTTTGTTAGCTACTATACGACAGTTATTTCTATGAATTCTTATCCTTATTTAACTTTTATAAGATTTTTACTACAATAAAATATAGTTAAGGAAAATCTTAGTATAAAACATCATTCTACTAATTTCTGTGCTTTTTCTTCAAAAAAGTCTTTTAAATGCTTTTGTCCATATTTAGGTGCTACATTATCCATGGCCATTGCAGTTAAGAAAAATTCATAAGGACCATATCTTTTTGATGTTGTAAACAAACGAAGTGCTTTTATAATAAGAACACGCAAAAAATCAGGACAACAAGTAATTTTTCTTTTTTTTCCTAAAGTATCTAGTGCTAATTGCGCTAATTCTTTTTGACTAAAAACATCGGGGCCTCCTACTGCGCATTCTTTATTGATTCCTTGCATTTGTTCAACACAAAACCGCGCTAAGTCTTCACCGTCAATTGGATTAAGTTTCTTCTCTCCTTTACCAAATAAATAAACTCGACCTGACTTAGCCATCATTAAGAAATCAAGCATATCCGAAAAGAAGCCATTAGGACGAATAATTCGATAATCCAATCCAGAAACCTTTAATTGATCTACAAATCCCTCTTTTGCTTGAAAAATTTTTAAATGTTTTAATTGATTTCCATGAATGGCCGAAACATATAAAAAACGCTTTACTTTCGTCTTTACTGCTTCTTGAAGAAGATTCATATTCCCTTGGTAATCCACATCCATATAAGTTAACCCTTCCTTCTGCCTGGTAATTCCCACAGTAGAAAACACCCAATCTATAGTTAATGTACACCCTTTTATTGTTTCAGATCTAGTTATTTCACCTATAAAAATTTCATCTGCCAAAAGCACCTTTTCTTTTTGATTTTCAGATCGAATTAAGACACGGACCCAATAACCATTTCGTTTCAATTCTCTTACTATATAACCTCCTAAATATCCCGTAGCTCCTGCTACTAATACTCTTATTTGTTGATTTATCATAATACTTACAAATTACTACTATAACAAAACTACAGTATATAGAATACAAAAACCCTTGACAATCGTCAAGAAATTACCCTTTAACTACACGTTGTTTGATTCTACTTAATGTCTCAGGAGAAACACCTAAATACGTTGCAATATAGTGTTGAGGTACACGAAGAAATAAATCACCTTGATTAGCAAGCAAATCAACATATCTTTGCTCTGCAGATTTTGTAACAAATGATGCTATCAAACGTTGAGCAGTTAATAATTCATTTTCTACTGCGATACGAGCTATTTGTTCAAAAGTAATAGATTGCTTTAAAAGCTGTTCAATTGAGGATTTTGAAATAATAGCTAAAATCGTAGGCTCTAATGCTTCATAATTTTCTTGCGCAGGTCTATTAAACGTATAACTATCCCCCGCACAGATAAACTGTCCTTCTGTATAAAAGAAAGCAGTTTTATCGACCCCTCCAACATTATAAAACAAACGAACACAACCTTCTAATACAAAATAAATAGCATCTGCGATATCTCCTTCTTGAAATATAACAGCGTTTTTATTATAAGAACGAAGTTTAACAGCGCTTTTTAAAAAAGTTTGCTCCTTCAAAGTTAGCGGCATATAAAGCTGGATAGAATCAACTAGTTTAGTAATCATACATCAATAGTATTATTAAAACAACAAAAATATAAGTCTAGCAATGATATAAAAAAATATTAATATCCTCTCTAAAAAATCGGTTAAAACGTTCTATATATCCATTGTGCATTAGTCTACCAGGCTGGGTATATTTAATTTCTATAAAATTCTTCTCACACCAGTTTAAAAAGGTTTTAGAGGTAAACTAAGGACCGTTATCGCATCTAATGTACTTCGATACCTATTGTTTTTAATGTTTCTATTGATAACCTATATTACTCTAATAGATACTTTGCCCTTTCTATTTTATCTGCTGAGCTTAGAACTTTTTTGACAGAATATCTTTAAACACCTTATTGTCTAAACTAACATCAGCATACATCTACTTGAGCTTGCGATTTTCTTCTTCAAGTTCTCTTAAACGTTTCAGCTCTTGTTTTCCACTCCACCATACTTCTTTCTCCAATGGAAAAACGTGCACCTATCAATACCTAACTCTCAAAAGATTTCGCTTACTGATCTTCCCTGTTCATTTTCTTTGATAGCTTTAATTATTTGGCTCTCACTAAAATTACTTGTTTTATACTTGACAGTTTTATTTAAAGTTAATAATTTCGAATTAACTACTGTCCGATTTTTAGGGAAGTCTACACTTTTTGGAAATTCCAAATATCACTCGACTTTTAGATCCTCAAAATAAATAATTTTCACTATCTTTACTTTACTCACTTTTTAAGGCGTGAGCTATTAGGTGAGTTGGTTTTTCATAAACAAGACAATTAGTTGATTTAAAGATACTTACAAGGGTTGGTTCGAATCCTGCCACCCCGACAAAAAGGAATCACTTTATAGTGGTTCCTTTTTTATTTACACTCACTTTTTTATCCTACATTAACACCTCTTCATGAATCATTGAGTATCTTCGTAATTATAATAAACAATGATAATGACTAGACAAAATCCAGAAGAAATAGTTCAACAATTTGTAACTGCTTGGAATAAATACGATGCTGACTTACTTGCTGATATTTTTGTAGATGATGCAGACTTTGTCAATGTCACAGGGTTATGGTGGCATAAAAAAGAAGACATTTTTAAAGCTCATGATTATGGGTTAAGAGTAATTTTCAAAGAATCTCAACTAATAATCAAAAGAACTAAGATCAGATACTTAACAGACACTATAGCTATCGTACATGCAAGACTACAATTAAGTAATCAATCAGCATTAAAAGAAAATGAAACTCCTCAACTTAGAAACAACTTATTCATTTTCGTAACTCAGAAAATAGAAAAAAATTGGTACTGTATAGCAGCTCAGAATGCCGAAGTACAGAATGGTAAAGAGACTTTTATTAAAAAGGAAGATGGTTCTTTTGAAGCAGTGAATTACAATCAATTTAAAAAGTAAAGACGATTTTAGATATTACATCCTTCCATGGTCTTTTTCTGTTTCAACTCACTAATATACTCTGAAGGCAATACACCTGTATATTTTTTAAAATTAATCGTAAAACGACTATGAGAAGCAAAACCGCTCTTATCTGCTAAATAACTTATCTTATATGTCAGATAATGTGGTTTACTTATTAAAGTATCTACCATATAAGAAATCCTCAATTCATTAATATACGTAGCGAAGTCTTTTTCTTTATACATATTAATGTAGTAAGACACATAGCGATGATTAACTCCTAAGCTTGCAGAAAGATTACTTAGTGATATTGATTTATCCAAGTATTTTCTTTGTTTCTCAAACTCTTTTATTTTTTGACACAGATAACACTCCATGCCTATAGACATATAATTAGTTTGTTTATTAGAATCATCACTTATTTGTAGCACCTCTTCCTTTAAAGAAGAACCTCTAACTCTTCTTAGCAATCTTTTCGATTTTATTGAACTACTAGATAGTTTCTCATTTATACTCCATATCATACTTTTCTTTAATAGAGAGACATACTCCATTGTTCTATTGATGATAATACTTAAAAATAATAAGGTCTTCATATTTATACTTTTATCATTATTCAACTATTATCTATACCTATACAATAGTAACTTCCAAGTCAAATAATATGTGGTGGTGTATTTTATAGTCATGCTATAATGAAGCAGACTATAACTTTAGGTTTATTTGATAAAAGTATAATCTCTATAACAGAATGTCACCTTTAAGGGGGTGGACAAAGGGGTGGACTTAACACAATTCACATGATGTAAGTGTTTTAAAAAGCAATACATCTCATTAATAGTACACTCACTTTCAGATAAACATATACTTATTTAAAGATATAGTATCAAAGTTTTTTATATCTCTAATGCCTATTTATAGTTAGCTGCATATTTTTTAATTCTACATCCTTATCCTTTTCAACAAAAAAAGAGGCTATACAAACTGTATAACCTCTTATAATAAACAACCCTAATTTATTTCGAATACTTTATATAATTAAATTATTATTTTTCTACATTAATTTTACCAATTGTACCAATACTTCCATCAGCTAGATCTTTAATTTCAAGACCTTTAGTAGCCTTAGCAGCTGTAGCATCTAAAGAATAAACAAATGATTTTGACTCTGCAGTGATTGGTAAAAATACTTCTTTCCCATCCACGAATGGTGCTCCAGCAGCAGCAATATCATTAGCAGCAGGCAACCCTTCAATCCATTTAAAGTCTCCTGTCACAACATTAAATACAGCCAACTTATTAGCAGCAGCCATATTACTTGCTTTACTAGGACTTACGAACATATTAAGTAAGAAATAATCCCCACCGATAGCGAATGCTTTATATACTTTTGTTCCTGAGATCTGTTCTAAGTTAAAGTAATAGTTATTATCGAAGTCTCCTTTTTTAGAGTCAAATTTAATAACAGCACTTGGCTTACTTGAGAATGATACTCCATCACCATTAGTAGCATTAGGAGAGAATAAGTAAACGTTTCCATCACCCGCTTTTCCGATAGTAGATACACGGCTAGAACGGTAACGCGCTACAGCAAAACTCATCTTATCACTCTTCACTACTTTTTCTAATACTACTTTTTTATTAACATCCGTAGCACTTTCATCAAATTTAAAAACAGCTAACCATGCTCTATCTCTATAAGCAGAAGTATTATCTTCTTTATCATCTTTAGTGATTTTAAATGGTTCGATAGCCATAACAAAACGATCATTACCAATCGTCTCAAGACCTGCGAAGTTAGCATACTCTCCTTTTTCTGCAATGTTTTCTACATTTACATAAGATGTATACTTAATTCCTCCACTGTTACCATCTATGAAGTTAAAAGCCTGAGCCTTTTCTCCTGTAGTTAATTTCAAACCACCAGTTGTAGCGATCATATATTTACCGAAATTCGTAATAAACTCCTCACGAGTAGGTAGGTCAACTGTAGTATGTTTACTCAATTTTCCATTAGGTGTTAATAACCAGCTCTGCATTCCAGAAGGATCTCCTTTTCTATATTCAAAAACATAAGCTCTATTTCCTCCATAAGTATAAACTGTAGTTCCTAATGCCGTTAATCCATTTCCCTTAGCAGATATTTCTCCAGATTTAAGGTCATTGGTAGTCAGTAATAAGTTCGTTTTAGAAGCACTTGCCCCGATTACGTACTTCCACTCTACTTTATTTCCTCCATCAGTTCCACCTTCTTCAGGTGTAGGAGTACTATTATCATCAGAAGAACAACTAGTCACCGACAATGCCCCAAATATCATAGCAAAAGCAAATGTCGAAAAAACTCTTTTTTTCATTTTAATTGTATTTATTATAGATTAGTAATTTTAGTATGTATAGCGTATTTTAAACATGAAGTTTCTTCCTGGTTTTTGGAAACTATAGTTATCATAAGCTAGTTTATCGAATAGGTTATTAGCCTCTACGGTTAAGTGTATTTTATTATTAAATAAACTGTATGAAGCACTTAGATCGTGCACAGCTTGAGACGGAATCCATATAGGATCTTCACCGATTCCTTTAAAATCGTAGCTATAATGATCTATATAGCGAAGGTTATACCCTATATTTAAATTGTTGTTTTTCTTTCCTAAATCTTTAATAATAATCCCCACATCTGCTGATCCGAAGAAATAAGGCTCATTAGGAATTCTCTCATTGTAGTATGGGTTCTCTACTCCATAATCTCCAATAGTATATTTTTGTTTACTTCTGATATTTTGAGAAGTTAAACTACCTCCTGCATATATAAAATCATTGTACGTATAACGAGCTTCCACATTGATACCATAGCTCTCTACTCCTCCGATATTCACACTAGTTGCACGAGATCCTGAACCATAAGGATTACTGCGGATATAATCTTTAGTATCTCTGTATACAAAACCTGCATCTACGAATACAGCATGTATTTTATTAATCACACCTGAGTAACTGATATTCAGGTTATAGTTTTTACCTTGCTCTGGTTTTAGACCTGTATTTCCCCATACTAAGTCTCCATCTCCAAACAACTCGCTATCAGTAGGTAGTCTAAATGTATTTTCATAAGAAGCTTTGAACTGTAGATCTTTCCACAAGTATGTAGCAGCGATACCGTATCCTGTTTTATCTACTTTAGTGCTTTCACTTTGATAAGTATGTTTGATACTGTAGTGTTTACCGAATAGAGACACATTCAGATTATCTAGAATATTATAGCGATAAGACAGTGCCATAATATTTTTAAAACTACTTCTTTTTATCTCACTGTTCTTTTCTGATTGAGTTTCTTTTACAGCTAATGGATCTTTTGTCTTTCTGTTGAAGTAGTACATTACATCATTAAAACTAAATGAGTGCTTGTCATTTAATTTATAATTTACATTAAAAGTAGTTGAACCATTATGATCATAGAACTTAGTCATAGAAGGACCTCCACCAGACTCACCTTGTTTTAAGGTTTTGATACGCTCACCTGCCCAGTTATATTTATAAGAAGAGGTATCTATATTTTGATTATACCCTCCATTATAATTAGATGTAATACTTACATCTAATCCATCTATAAATAGGTTCTTCTTGCTATATTCTAATGAAGGCATAATTGTTACAGAACGACGTTTCTTATCTCCGAATACTTTCTCCATAATAGTACCTGTCTGCACACCGCGTTTTCCTTCTCCATAAGTAAATCCAAGCATAAGTCGGTCAGCATAAGACTTATCTACCACCCCTACTTTAGCTACTACAGTAGCAGTTTGGAATCGATCATTAAAGCGTCTTACCCATTGTTTCTCTTTAGAATAAACCCCAGATTGTAGATCTACCACAGGGACTAATACTTTATAATCATTATCTGAGTAGTTCTGAAAAGCATTTAACTGAGCTACTATACCATTATTAAAGGCTTTACTCACATTCAGATGACTCTTGTATGTATGGAATGAACCAGTAGTAAATGAAGCATCTATTTTAGTCTCTTTAGATTTGTTTGTGATAATATTCACTACTCCTCCTAAGGCATCAGATCCGAACTCCACAGGCACTACACCTTTATAAACTTCGATTCTGTCAACCATTGTGATCGGTAAGTTGTTTATTTTAAACTCACTACCAAATCCTTCCATAGGTACACCATCTATAAAGAATCGAATGTGTTTACCACTAAATCCATTCATTGAGAAATTATAGTCAGATCCCTCCCCACCATCTTTACGCACTTTCACACCAGATACTCTATCAAGTGCTCCAGCTACATCTAATGACGTATTGTAAAGTGGCTTTGCATCTATAGCAACTACGTTATAAGCAGATTCTCTAACTTTCTCGATAGGCTGTTTTACTTGTAGTACTACATTGTCTAAGAAAGAGTTATTCGTATCAAGTTTGAAGTTATGTGTTATACTCTCTCCTGCTTTCACCTCAAATGAGTACTCTTTAGACTCATAACTGACGTGTTGTACAACTAATTTGTACTTACCAGGTCTTTTTGTTTTAATAGTATATCGTCCTTTATTATCAGTTAACTCACTATGATGAGTATCTAATAAGCTGACTGTAGCATAATCAATAGGTTCGCCATTCGCATCTTGTACAACTCCAGAAATAACAACTGGCTTTTCTTGTGCAAAAGAAGTAAACTGACCTATATTAAAAATTGCAAAAATTAATAATAGATAGTGTTTCATTGTTCTAAGAACTTAATGTTGTGTTAGTAATTATATTATTTAGATTAATTATAAATTGAAGACAAATATATTTACTTATAACTAAACAACCATAATAACTTAGACTAAATATAAATAGATACACAAAAGAGACAATAATCGTCATCGTAATATTCTAAAAACAAAACATAATAACCTTTAATATTTTACTAAAATTTACATATTATTAACTAATAACTTTTATAAATAAAAAAAGTCAGAATTACCCATAATTCTGACTTTATGCACAAAATGCACTATTTAATCTTATTAATTCTAAATAAAAGAGCTTTAGAGATTAGTACAAACAAAAAAAGAGAACTAAACTAGTTCTCTCTTCTTCTATTTCTTAATCTTTCGTTCTTCACCTCTTTTGGTTTGTTCACGCTATTATTGCGTTCTCTATCGAAGTTTCTTCTCGGTCTTCTATCCTCACGATTTCCGTCTCCTCTTCTTCCCTCTCTTCCAGAATCTCTTCCTGTAGTCATTCTACGACGAACACTCTGTTGACTCTCTTGATTTTTATTTAGACTAGCTTCCTCTGTCATTACAGAAGGCTCTATTAAGCGGTTAAGCTCATCTAATTCTGCTTTTGTCAAGTCTCTATAAGTTCCCACAGGTACATCTAGAGAAATATTGATAATACGTATCCTTTTTAATGCTACTACATCATAGTCAAAATACTCACACATACGTCTAATCTGTCTGTTTAAACCTTGAGTAAGGAATATTCTAAACACAGTCTTGCTGATCTGTTCTACTCTACACTTCTTAGTCACTGTGTCTAATATAGGTACTCCAGCTCCCATACGTTGAATAAAACGATCTGTAATAGGCTTGTTTACAGTAACAATATACTCTTTCTCATGATCGTTCTTTTGACGCAATATCTTATTCACGATATCTCCATCATTCGTCATCAGAATAAGCCCTTCACTGTCCTTATCTAATCGTCCTACTGGAAAGATGCGTTTTGGATAATTAATATAATCCACGATATTATCGCGTACACTCGTATTAGTAGTACACTCAATACCGATAGGTTTATAAAAAGCTAAATAAACATTCTCTTCATTTTTATTAACGATTAATTGTCCATTTACGCGTATCTCATCATCTTCAGACACTTTTGTCCCCATCTCTGGCACTACACCATTGACAGTGATTCTCCCCTCATCTATAAGTCTATCTGCTTCTCTTCTAGAACAAAAACCTACTTCAGACAAATATTTATTTAAACGTGTTTGCATTTTTTCCATATCACAAAATTAGCTATTTTATTTGCTATTAAACAATGCTATAGCGAAGCTAATTCATAAAATAATTCTTAATTTTTTCGAAGACAATTCTATCTTGAACAGAATGTCCTAATCCTTCTGTATAATAAACCTCTATTCCCTTTTGGTTGGCGAAATCATGAAAAACTGTACACTCAGCCAATTCTACTACTACATCCTCTTTATCGTGAATAATCAATGTCTGATTAGACAGTGATTTTATAAAGTTACGACTAGCATACTCTCCCATATCCATATCGATTAACCCTTCTAAGAATCGTAACAAATCGCTAGATACTTTCTTCCAGTATCCTAACATGCCAATATAATTATCAATTACATGCTGAAAACGATCTAGACAAGCCATTAAAACAACCTTCTCTACAAAGTCATATTTCACTACACTCATCTGGTGTAATAGAGCAAACGCTCCTAGTGAATGGGCTACAACATACTGTGGTCTAAACACTCGTAAACAATGATCCATCAAGTGAGAATAATCGATAACACTCAGATTACTTCCATCACTAAGACCTAGTCCCATCGCATCTATACTGACATACTGGTACTGATCATCTAAATAAGTCACTAGTTCCTCCCAACGACCAGCATTACTCTCCCAGCCGTGAAACAGCATAACTAATGGCAACTCTGATCGCTCTTGATTCCAGCGATAGCATTGAATACTCAGTCCATCGTAGACAAATCTATCTTGATGAGCTTGAGCTAAAAAGTTTGGAATATCTCTTCGCTTAAGTTGCCCTTTACGAGGTGTAGAGAATAACTTATAAGCAATAGCACATGCTCTCTTAGGAGCAAATAACGACAATAAATTAATCAATAAACCTAGACACTTAACCATATATAACTTCTGAAAATAAAAAAAGCCTCTTTCACAAGAGGCTTTCTGATATTATAATTTAGCTATAATAGCTTCAATTTTTTCTCTTTCTTCTTCAGCTAAAGCACTATCAACTAAAATACGTCCACTGTGCTCATCTGTAATAATCTTCTTACGTGCCGCAATCTCTACTTGAGTTTGTGGTGGAATAGTAAAGTAAGATCCTCCTGATGCACCACGCTCGATAGATACAACAGCTAAACCGTTACGAACACCATTTCTGATTCTGTTATAAGCTACTAATAAACGTTCTTCGATATCTTGTTTGAACTCTTCTGATTTCTCTAATAAGATTTTCTCTTCACGCTCAGTCTCAGACATAATGCTGTTTAATTCAGCTTCTTTATGTCCTAAGTGCTCTTTTCTAGCAGCTAACTTAGTTTCTGTCTCTGCAATTGTGTTTTTCTTGTGCTCGATGCTAACTTTCATCTCTTTGATGTGTTTTTCAGCAAGCTCAATCTCTAACTTCTGGAACTCAATCTCTTTTTCTAATGAGTTAAACTCTCTATTGTTTTTAACCTCATTTTGTTGCTCAGTATATCTTACGATAGCAGCTTTGAATTCCTCAATAGCAGCTTTTTTATCCTTAATACTCGCTTCGATATTACTTAAGTCTATATTTGATTTCTCTAAGCGTTTGTTCAGTCCAGCAACCTCATCTTGTAGATCTTCAACTTCAAGAGGCAATTCTCCTCTCATATTTCTGATTTCGTCAATTCTTGAGTCAATCAATTGCAAGTCATAAAGTGCTCTTAACTTCTCTTCAACGGTTAATTCTTTTTTCTTTGTCATCATTATAAGTAGTTAACTGGATTCGTATTTACTGTTGATAAAATAACTGCAAAAGTAGTTATTTTTTTTGAAAGAAAGTCAGTTATATAATTTTTTGTATACCTTTCACTTTCAAAATGCCCTATATCGGCTAAAACCAACTGACTTTCAGCTTGGTAATAATCGTGATATTTCAAATCTGAGGTGATATAAGCATCTACTTTCTGTGATAATGCAGCCCCTATCGCAAAACTTCCAGAGCCTCCTAACACAGCTACTCTCTTTATCGGCTTCCCTAATAGCGCACTATGTCTAATACCTCCAGTTCCTGTTTTTGCTTTGACCATCTGTAAGAATGCTACCTCGTCCATCTCTTCCTCTAGTTCACCTATCATCCCCATTCCTACATTTTGTAGTTTATTCTCTAGAGTATATATTTCATAAGCTTTCTCCTCATAGAAGTCTAAATCAAACAAGGCTTTTAATACCTTCCCTTGTAAATGCTTTTCAAATATTACTTCTACTTTGACTTCCTCTACTTCTTCATATTTTAGTGGTTCTCCTATAGCAGGACTACTCTTCTCATTACCTCTAAAACTTCCCTTGCCCTCCGTCGTAAAACTGCACAAATCATAATTACCTATAGCACCAGCTCCTGCATTAAACAGAGCCTGTCTCACTTCATCTGCATTCACTCGAGGAGCATAAGTCACTAGTTTTTGAATATAGTTCTCTTTCGGTATTAATATACTTGTGTTTTTTAATCCTAGCGTATCACAGAAGATCTTATTCACCCCTTCTTGATGATTGTCTAGTGCAGTATGTATAGCATAGATAGCGATATCGTGTTTGATCGCTTTAATTACAGCTCTCTCTACATAGCTCTTTCCTGTTATCTTCTTTAATCCAGAAAACAAGATTGGGTGAAAGCATACTACCATATTACACTTCTTCTCTATCGCCTCGTCTATCACGGTCTCTAAAGCGTCATGACAGACTAGGATCCCACTTACTTCTAAGTTATAGTCCCCTACTAATAACCCGACATTATCAAATCCCTCTGCATACGATAACGGTGTCATCTCTTCTAACACAGTGATTACTTCTCTTAACTTCATTTCTCAAATAATTTTGAACTGTAATTTATATATTTTCTCAAAGATAAAAAAATTGGTAATTTCGTATTATGGAATTACTGCGAAAATTACTCTTCCCTTTTGCCATCTTATATGGCGGGATCACTTCCCTGCGCAATTACCTTTATTCAATAAATATATTGAAGAGAACCTCTTTTAGTACACCTACTATAGTAGTAGGTAACTTAAGTGTAGGTGGTACTGGTAAAACGCCTATGGTGGAATACATAATACGACTTTTAAAAGACAAATACAAAATAGCGACTCTTAGTAGAGGGTATAAACGCAAAAGTGAGGGCTTCTTCCTCGCAGATGAACATACGACTATGGAGCAAATCGGTGATGAACCTTTCCAATATCATCACAAGTTTGACAATATCGCTGTAGCAGTAGATGCAAAAAGAGTAAACGGAATAGAGAATATCCTAAAACGAAGAACAGATACTCAAGCCATCGTTCTAGATGATGCTTTTCAGCACCTAGCTGTAAAAGGTGGTTTTAATATTCTACTGACTACTTATGATGAACCGTACTATAGCGATTATATGTTGCCGACAGGTAACCTTAGAGAAAGTCGTAGAGGAGCGAAACGAGCAGATATCATCATCGTCACCAAATGCCCTCCTACGTTATCCTCAACAGAACAAAACTCGATTGTTAAAAAATTAAATCTCAAACTGGGACAATTGTCTTTTTTTACGTATATTGAATTCAGTAAACTTGCATATTCAAAGGCTGATTCTATCTCAGTAGAAGACTTAAAAAAAGAAGAGTTTTTAATGGTAGCTGGTATTGCTAAACCACAAAGTTTTTTTGACCATCTAAAGGGCGATAAAACAATTTGTTTAACATTTCCTGACCATCATCATTTTTCATCTACTGACATTGAGTTAATTTTGAACAAAGCAAAAGAGAGTAAGATTATTACAACAGAGAAAGATTATGTCCGCTTAAATGGACTAATCCCCTCGAATAAATTATATTATTTACCAATTCAGACTTCCTTTTTAAACAATCAAGAGGAGTTTGATAAAACAATTTTAAACTATGTGGGAGCAAGTACAAGAAACGGTTAAGTATTTAATTGAAAAGACACAATTCAAACCTGAGATAGGTATTGTATTGGGGTCAGGATTAGGAAACCTTACTGCTGATATTAAAATAGAGCATGAAATTCCTTACTCAGAAATTCCTAATTTTCCAGTATCTACTGTACAAGGACACAAAGGTGCTTTAATCTTTGGTACGATTGGTAATAAAAAAGTAATGGCTATGCAAGGTCGTTTCCATTACTACGAAGGATACGAAATGGTAAAAACAGTATTCCCTATCAGAGTAATGAAGTATATGGGAGTAGAAACATTGATCGTATCTAATGCTTCAGGAGGTGTTAACCCTACATTTAAAGTAGGAGATATTATGATCATCACAGATCATATCAATGCATTCCCTGATCATCCTCTAAGAGGACATAATGATGAGCGCTTCGGACCTCGTTTCGTAAACATGAATGATGCGTATACAGGAACTTTAGTTAAGAAAGCACAAGAAATAGCTAAAGCGAAAAACTTCGATATTAAACAAGGAGTATACTACGGATTACAAGGACCAACTTTTGAAACATTAGCGGAGTATAAAATGGTACGCGTTGTAGGAGCAGACTGTGTAGGTATGTCTACAGTACCAGAAGTAATCGTAGCTCGTCACATGGATATGAAAGTATTCGGTATCTCTGTTATCTCAGATATGGGGAATGAAGAAGGTATCGTAGAAGCACATCACGAAGATGTACTTAGAGCTGTAGAAGCTGCTGAGCCTATCGCTCGTGAGCTTATTAATGAGTTAATTAAGACTATGTAATTAGTTTTTCTTATAATGTAATTTTTAGAGATACTTCTTCTGCAGAAGTATCTCTTTTTTTTGAGACCTGTTTAGATTCTCTTCGTGGTTTTCTTTAAGAATACTACAGAGAACCTAAACAGGTTCTTTTTTTCACCTTCTGTCTTCTGCTAGTATCATAATGGCAGTTTTATCGCATAGTGATCGCATTAAAAACAGCCAAAACTATGCGAGCAGTATGCCACCACTATGCGATAACTATGCGACCACTCCAATAAATGGCACAAAAAAAAGCCACCGAAGTGACTTTTTTGAATTCTCTATTGCTATAAATTAATCTATAATTTCCATTTTTTTCATAATGAATGTCGCATTCTTATTCTGACATACACCATCTCTTATCTTGTAGTCAAAGTGTAAATCATCTTCTTTTATCTCCACCTCAAAACATTTATTGATTAGAATATCAGGGAATTTATTCGTTGTCTCACATACCTCTAAATCATGAGTAGCGATCACACCATAGGTCTTCTCCCTAATCAACTTATGGATCACTCCTATCGTCCCGCTCTGCTTATCATCAGAGTTCGTTCCTCTAAGTATCTCATCTAGTAGTACGAAGCATGGTTCTTCTCTCACCTGTTCGATAATCATCTTTAGCCTTTTCACCTCTGCATAGAAGTAAGACTCACTATCTTCTAATGAATCTGTCAGTCTCATCGATACAAATAACGGCAGTGGGAAGAAAGTAGCTTTCGTAGCACAGATAGGCGCTCCTACACTAGCTAGTACAAGATTAACCCCTATGGTACGCAAGAAAGTACTCTTACCAGACATATTAGATCCTGTCAGAATCACAAAGCGTTGGTTGCTAAAGTTGATATCATTACAGACTCTCTTCTTCTCATTTAGCAGTGGATGCCCTAGATCTTTAAACTTCATCTCTCCCTCTTCACTGATAATAGGGAAGGTATAATGTCTATTGTTATAAGAGAAGTTCGCTAGCGAATTAAGCGCTTCTACCTCTCCTATAATCTCTATTGCTTTAGGCACAAGATGTCCTTTACTCTTTTTCCAATCTAAAAAGCGGTGTAATACGTGTACATGATACTGCACAAAACCGTTAAACACAACCATCACAAAGATATTAGCCACAGTCTCTAACTGTTCGAATAATTTTGATAGTTCTTTTAACTCTTTACTCGCTTGAAAAGAATCTTTATTTAATTCACTGATATAGGATTTCATTTTATCTGTAGTGAAAGTCTCTCTTTCTATACGCTTAATGATAGAACTACAGCTCTCTATAGTCTCATGTACCTTATCTGCTCCTCCTAGTTCTGCCTGAATATTCTTTATCTGTGATAAAGTCAGTATTAAGTTAAAGGAGAATAAGGTAGAGATCACATATCCCATAAAATCAAGGTCTAACAGAAAGTATAAAACAATCGAAATCCCTAATAACACAGGTAACACATAACTTAATGCACGGCCTAGTTTACTAATAGGTACTACGGCTGTGTCACTCCATTTCTTTAATCTTGTATACGCTTTCTCATCTAGATTAGACAGCTTGCTATAAGCATTAATCTCATGTCTCCATTCTACCTTCTGAGAAAGTTCTTTAATCGCTTCTTGATTATCTAAAATAGCTTCTGATGTCAATTTGCCTTTTAATAAATCTGCAAGCTTTTGTTTTCCTATAAACGTTGCTGTCCTATTTAGGTATTGATACAAAGATTTATGCCCAAAAATATCTAAGTCAAAAGCATAAGGGTGTTCTGTAGTCTTAAACTCTTCTCCTGCATCAAAAGGTCTTTTATCCTCTTCTAAGAAGGCAAGCTCATCTGTATTAATCTCTTTAAGAGCCTGTACATAGCGCATTTTCCAAGAGTACTCTACGTGTACACGCAGCAATACTAAGAAAGCAACAATAAGCCCTCCTGTAAAATATAAGTAAAAGGTATCCGCGTTAGCCAAAGCTAGATAGAAGAAATAAATAATAGCGAAGAATACGATCAAGCGTATTGCTCCTACTATTTTATATTTACTTCTTATAGCATTGTATTTAGTATTAAATAATAACTGTCTTTTGTTATAAATTTCCATTGATAATTTATTTTTTTTGCCATACCGCCTCTAATGAGACATCAACAAATATACACCAATAAAAATATCTTGTTCATTAATTCTAGTTATAATATTGAGAATCTATTGTGAAAATAGGGGAATAAATAGGACAATTTAAATTAGCATTACACTATTTCACTTCAGTAGTTTATCTTCGTATTATAAAATCTCTAATAGCTGTGTTATGCCTCTAGACTTTGAACAAAATAGTTATCTATACCTACCTAGTTTCTTTATGGAAGAAGAATTAACATCTATAGAATTGATACTTAACAACTTTCACAAGCAATGGTTAATAGAAAATGAACAAGAGTATAAGAACGGCTTAATCAACAGTCATAGCCTTACGAGTAGTCCTTTTATTACTAAACAAGAAAGGCTAGCATTATTCCAATTCATTGCTCAGGCTAAACTTATAGATATTGTCGAATCTATCTTTCCTGATAAAGCTAAATTCTTAAATACTCAATTATTCTTTGATCCTTATCACAAGGAACAAAAGAACTATTGGCATAGGGATATTCAGTATACAGGGCTTTCGATAGAAGAACAACAAGAAAAGATTAAGACAGAAAATGTAGTTCACTTTAGAATCCCACTGAAGAAAGAAAATGGAATAGAAATCATCCCTGCTACTCATCGGTTATGGGATATGCCTATAGAAGAAGACACTCGACTATCTCAGCATGGTCGTCATCCAAGTGATGCTCTGGAACGAGGGCAAGTGTTTAATCTAAATAGAGATGATCTATTTATCTTCTCTGCGAATAGTATACACAGAGGGCTGTATGGTGATGAGAGATTCTCTTTTGACATTATCTACTGTGATGACACACCTGCTTTTAATGCATTTATAGATCCTAAAAATCAACCTACAGAAGAAGAGTTAGCTCTTCTAAACAACAGTGTGTTCTAAGAGTATACCCTTTATACGAAGGAACTAAAAAGGATGTAATGGTATAATACCCACTACATCCTTTTTAACCTTCTATTGACTCTGATACAGGTTTACTCACTTTTATCTCTCTAGATAACATACCTAACCAAGTTCTGAAACTAAACTGTTCCCACCCTTTCTTACCTAAATCGTGACAGCGTCTAGTCCCTTTACCAAAAAGATAGATATGTAACCCTATAAAGACTATTAGAAATAGTATTCCGAAAAAAGCGCCACTTAATCTCGCAAATACTGAGAAGCTTAAAAACAACAACACAAAGTAAGTTACTAGACTTACGATATATGCCTTTCTGTTGATAGTCCCTTTATAAGAAAATGCCTCTTTTATCACAATTATTCAATTTATCTTGAAGCGTCAAATTTAAACAAAAACTAGTAAAAAAATTACTCTGATTATATAAGTAATAGGTAGACTTATTGGTGATAAAATAAAGTTTTATTTAGATATACTAACTGTAGTTATTTTAATTTCAAAATACATGACACCTTATGACAAATATGTTAAACAATCAAATAACACCTTCTGATTAAACAATATGAACCTTATATTTAAGGTTATATCTATAACCAACTAGAAATAATCACTATAATATGAGATTTTTATTCACCTTACTAATGGCTTTAGTAATCACCATGACTAAAGCACAAGAGTTAATAATACAGCCACTACTTCCACCAGACACTAAGGAACTAACAGACCTGTCTTTCCTTAAAGAAGAGCTCAAAGACAAGCAAATCGTCATGTTAGGAGAACAAACACATATGTATGATAATATCTTTGAGATGAAGGCAAGAGTAGTTGAATACCTACACCAAGAAATGGGCTTTACTACTTTCGCTATGGAGTCTCCTGTATATGATATATAGAAGATGAATCAACAGGGGTTTAATCCTGATGCGTTTAATCAAGCTATTTTTAGTACATGGAGTAATAGTCAAGAGTTTCAAAGATTAGTTAAGTATATAGAAGATAACAACCTTAAAGTGATAGGATATGACTCGCAAATCCTAAATGAGGATATCTTCATAGAAGACTTCTTTACTTACCTAGAGCAACAAAAAATAAGTTTAAAGCTTGACTCGGATGACTTCGGTATCGCATTAGAGGCATTGCTAGTTACTTATAAATACGATAATCAAGATATCAAGTTTACTGCTTTTGAAAAAGAGCTTAAAAGAATAATTACTGCTATAGAGAAGTTACCTCAAACAGACACTAATCTTACTTGGGTACAAATCACTAAAGGTCTTCTAAGCACTGCACAATCAGTCAATGATACGAAAGAACCAATTATGACAAGTGACCTTGCCTCTAAAGATGACAACTATCGCGATAAACAGATGGCGGATAACTTAATACAGTATATTAAAAGGCATCCTCAAGAAAAAATCATGGTATGGGCTGATAATATCCATGTTATGTACAGCAACCCGAATAGTGGAAATGTACAGGCAAGAGCCTTCATCTCTATGGGACGACAAATAAAAGATTATTATAAAGAGAAAGTATTTAGTCTAGGTACATTACATGCCAATGATTCCCTGTTCGATACAGGGACACGTACCTTACATGCTACTCCTATTCAAGAAGGTTCTTTTGAAGATCAGTTACAAAAGTTAAACACTCCTTATCTGTATATTTCTTCTAATCAGGAAGCAATGCATCTACCTATGGATACAAGGCTACTTCACTTCGTAGAGTATACTAAGGAGAGATTAGACTTATTTCACGATGGTTATATATTTCTAAATACTGCTTCACAAGCAGAACGAAAAAAGATAAAGAAACAAGATACCCAAAACAAGGTAACTGTACCTTCTAAAGAAATCAAACAAGAACAAGGTTCTTTTAAAGGGCAACTATTAGATAAAGATACTCAACAGCCTATCGCCTTTGCAACTATTATCTTAGTAGAACAAGATATCTATAGAGTAACGGATGACAATGGGTATTATGAACTTCCTTTTGACCCTAAGACAAAAGGTAACTCTACACTAGAGATACAAGCTCTAGGATATGATAACTATACTGTATCCTTAAATGAATTAGCTTCTGTTATCTCATTAGAAGCCAACTTTGACTTACTAGATGAATTAGTTATCACCAAACAACTTACTCCAAAAGAAGTACTCCGCCTTGCTATCAAAAAGAAAGCTGAGAACCACCCTACTGAACCATTTAACTTCACTAGATTTAGTCATGAATTAATCTATAAGAACGATACTAAAATATTTGACCTTGAAATAATAACTAAAGATTACCAGGAAACCTATTTAGGCTTGAACAGAACAACTTTTGAGGTACAACAAGTAAAATGGAACAATAGAGGTATTAAGAACATAAAAAATACAGACCATATTTTTAGAGGCAGAGAGAATCCAATTCAATACTCTAATATATTACACAAAAGAAAATACAAGAAGTTTAAACTCTCGTTTATAGAATCAAAAGATCCTAATGATAGTAACTTATATGTTATCGCATTCGAAACAGAGAGAGAGGGTTGGAATTACACTAATAAAGCTGATCCCTCTAAATACTCAGGTAGAATTTATATTAATCAAGATAACTATGCCATAGTAAAAGTGGTTGAAACATGGGAATCATCATTAGATGCTGACTATTTAAAAAGTAAGTATAAACACAATTCTAATATAGAGCGTATTGCATTAAGGACTGCTAAGGAAGAAAATATCAGCGTATTCAAAGATCTCCTCAATAATGGTAAATACTATGCTACTAACTTCTTCTATAGATCCTTTAGTGATGAAACTTATCATAATGGAGAAAAACATAATTTCACCAACTCTACTGACTCACATTTATTTGATTTAAAAACAAATGACGTCGAATTCATAGAGTATGAATTTAAAAACAAAAGCAAAACTTTACTAGATAGGGTATCTTACAATGATGGCTTTTGGAACAACTTCTACAAAGAAAACCCTCAGTATAAACCATAATTAAGTTAATCAAAAAGAGGCTGTAATGGGATTACAGCCTCTTTTTATATCTATTTCGTAATGACAATCATCCCAAAATCACCTTTTTTATAGCCATACATGACATCTGTCTGTTTTGACTTTTCGAAGCGTATTTCTTTTACATCTTCTACTTTTAACAAGGCTAAGTCTTTTGACTTCATCATCGTATTTCCATCTCCTTTTTTATCTATTACCATCACACTAAAGTTCCCAGGTTCTATAGTAGGAATAGCTCCCTTGTGATACAACTTACAGGTATTAATATAAAGATCTTCTACATACTGCTGTAGAGTAAGTTTATTACCTGGGTTTACTTCTTCTTTAGATTGATATAAAGAAGCTAAACTGTCATTTATACTTGTGTTTTTGTCTTGTGGATTTTGTCCAATACAGAATGTAGTAACACATAGTGCCACTACTATATATCTTAAATGTCGCATGAGGTATAGAGTGAAATTATAAAGCTCTAATTTACTCTATCAATTCTTAATATAATGATAAAGATAAGGTATTGAAATGCTAATTAACTCAACTATTGCTTTAACACCCAGTCCACTATTTTTTGTTTAGGTACTTGATGGATTTCATAACTTTCTCCATCAGCAAAGAAATGATTCTCCCCTTCTAATACTTCTATTGCTATATTCTTATTATGAAAACTCTGAAGCAATTCAACATTGCTAATAGGATCTACTAATACATCTTGATCTCCTATCATATAAAACATCGGTATAGCTATCGCTCTATACTTATCCTGATTGTCTTTTGCCACTATATCTCTTTCTGCATGTCCTATTAGAAATCGAAACCTCGTTTTAGTTTTCTTATCTGTATATCCTATCTCCTTCATCTTTTTCTTATACATCTTCCAATAGTTCTTATCATCCTTAATTGAAATATAATAATCAGCTAGTTCATTATACACCTTTTCTTTTTCTTCTTGAGTATCATAGGCAAAATAATCTTGAAAACCATTCTCCTCTTGTTTTAGTTGGTATAAAAACATCTCTTTACCAGACACAACAGGTGATGATAACATCACTAAAAAATCAGGATCAAAAGAATGAGCATAAGCATCCATAATAGCAATCCCTCCCATGCTATGTCCTATTACACCGATCTTTTTATCCTTTAACTCTTCTCTCTTCTTTAACATCTGAAAGGCCGAAGCTAATTCTGCACCCATCATAGAAGGGCTATATGACATATTTCCACCTCCTGTTCCTCCTGAATTTCCCATCTCTCTTTCATCATATCTAAATACAGCTACATTGTGACCTAATAAGGCTTCTGCTAAATAGCTATGTGTATTACGTGTATTATATCCTGTACCTGGTTTAATAATCACTACTTTATCGAAGCCTGTCTTAGGTATGATCAAACTTCCTTCAAAAGAAACACTATCTATCTTTTCTTTCCAATGAAAGGCAGGTACATTAAATTTAATCGTAGTAAAAGAGTAATTGTCTTTTTTAGGAACATAGGTTTCTAAATCAGTCTTAGCATTCTGTCCTATACACATAGAAGTAATCAGTAGAAAGCTGTATAAAATTAAGTGTTTCATAATTATAAGTTTTAGTTAAGTGTTCTATAGATAACTACTTAACTAAAACCTTTAGTATATAAAAAAGCTACTTTAACATATAGTAAAGTAGCTTTATTCACTTTTATATCAATTGATTACCAAACTAATACGTTATTCTCATTCTTCCAAAGTAACAAACGGAAGTCTTCATAAATATCAGCAGTACCAATAGTATGTGTATCTCTTACAGGCTTATTCAAAGTCAGCTTGTGTAATATACCTGCATATGTACCTACATATAATGTCTTCTCATCTTCTGATAATACCATTCCACTTATGGTAGAACCTAAGAAATGTTGCCACAACTCTCTTCCGTCTTTATGTATTGCTCTGATATATCCATAAGCATCTCCTAAGATATAGTAGTCATTAAAAGCTACACCAGCATACACACGCATTCCTTCATCTAATATCGTAATATCCTCATGATCATCCCATCCTGGTATATCCATTCCATCTAACTTATCTCCATCTACCCCTATCGATATCCCATTGTAAAAATGGCAAGAGTTAGTCAATAGTTGTTTATCATCTTTAGTAAACAAACAATAATGAGGATACTCAGATTGTGGACCTACTGATCCTACTTTATTCCCTTCACTGTCCAAAACGATGTGATCGCTACACTGCTCTCCTACTACAATATACTTATTGTCGTGAGATAAAGTAGCATGATCCATAGATAATCCATTGTTTTCTTCCCCTTCTTCTAGTATTGGAAACAACAGTTTCTCTTCTTTAGTATTTAATAAATAAATTCCCTCTGAAGAGATGAACAATACTTTCAGCCCATCACTAAAAGGAATAAGTCTTGTAATTCCTATATTCGCTAAAGTATCTAATGTAAACTCTGTTATAATTTCTCCTTCCCATCCTTGACGAGTCACTATCTTATCTGCATACGCTATCGCATAAACAAGGTTGCGCATAGACTGTCCAATGCTTTTAATCTCTTTGTCTAATGCAACTACTTCTGTTCCTTTCGCTATATATGCTTGTCGCTCTTCATAAGAAGTCCCTTGCATAAAAGCGACACTATCTTCTGCTATATAACAAATATCTCCTATATAACTCCCTTTGTCATCTAACATTGGTATAATAGGGGCATGTGCAGGAGGAAACTCTTGTCTAAAAGTATCTACTGCACCATTAACATTAGCTTCTCTTAATAACTCAATAACTGCTTCTGCAAGTTTACCTCTTGTGTCCTCTGCTTCTTCACCATCCCATTTATCCCAGCCGTGTTCTGTACCGAAAGCGACCATCTCATTAATCTCCTTAGCATACTTCTCGCCTTTCTTATACCACTTACCCTGTAGCTCTTCTCTTGTTTTCATCTCTTCTATGTTTTATCACAGCACTAAAGTATTGACTTATGTCTTCTAATGCAATCACTTTATTCAGCTAATTTTCGCTCTCCTAAGTTCTCTATTAATCTCAATAAATACCCATCAGGATCTTGTACTAAGAACTGTTTCTGACCGAACTCTACATCGTCTGCTCTATACCAACGCTCTTCTGCATCAATAAACACATTATAATTAGCCTCTTGAAGTCGTTTTAGAATAGGTATTATGGCATTTACTTCTATCTGAAAGTTTATTCCTCTACCATACGGCTTTTCTAATATCCCTGTCTCCCATTCTCTATCAGCAGGATTATATTGTTCTAGCATTACTTGTGCATCTCCCATACCTAAATAGGCAAAGTACTCTTCCTTTCGATCATACATTACTTCAAACCCTATATAATCACACCAAAACTGTAAACTAATAGCTAAGTCAGATACTACAAACTCTGGTACTAAAGCTGCCCACTTTATATTATCACTTCTCATGATGTTCTTTTAAGTAAAAATACTATTTATTAGATACAAAAAAGGCTATCTAAAAGATAGCCTACGATATACCTTATCCAATTCTTAAATAGTTGCTTGACTATCTAACTCAACATTAAAACTCACCTTTAATCCCAACGCCTTAAATACTTTTAATAAAGTAGTCAGACGAGCATCTGTAGTGCTATTCTCTATCTTTGAGATCTGAGCTTTTTTTACTCCTACTAAGAGACCTAATTCCTCTTGTGTTAAATTACGCTTTTGTCTTGCTTGTTTTATTTGTTGTCCTAACAAGTCAAGCCTTAATTCATTCTCAAACTCTTCTCTACTCTCTGTTCCTCTCTCACCAATATATAAATCAGTAATTTCTTCTAAGCTATATGTTTTCATTTTACTTCTCTTTACTATTAAAATAGACATCTCTCAATCGTTCAGCTCTTTCTATTTTTTTTTTAGAAATTTTATCCTCTTTTTTTATAATACCATGTGTTGAAATCACCATTGTATTTTTATTATCTGACTTATCCCAAAAGGCAAATAGCCTATAATAAAAAGAGCTATACATTGTTCTAAACTCCCAAATATCACCTTGTAACTTCTTAAATAATTCAATATCTGAAGTGATGCTTGCTTTATTTATATTATAAATAATCTTTGCTCTAGCTTTAGAATCTAAATGGTCTAAAAACTCTTTAGCTTCTTCTAAAAAAATGACATTAAACTTTAAACCATCTTTCATTATCAATACATTACAAAATTAAATGTTTCCTAATAAAGAAACAACCATTATTATATATTAAAGATAAAATGATTTAAGAACATAAAATTAAACATATCAAACACCTTCTTAACAATACTAAAATAATACACTTAAAAGGCAATAACTCATTACATCATAGTTAACCAACTTCACTATTCTTCGTCAAAAGAAAACTCACTCCACACCAATTCCCAAAAAGGACTATCTAAATCAAAACGCTCATTATACAATCTCTCTATTTCTTCTTTAGACAATTCAGATTCTGTCAAATAAATCATATATTTCACACACTCTTCAAACTCACCTAAAGAATCTGCTACTAATAATGGTTCCCATTTACCTGCTCCATGCTCTGCAAAATAAACAGGAAAGCCTTTCTCCTCTTCTGTGATATCTATCCAATATGGATCTTGTGCATAACCTCCACATATTACATACCAATTAGGATGAAAATCACCTTCCTTAGTTCCTGTGATATCCTTTCCTTCAACGCTATTATACTTATACCCATCTTGAAAACCTTCAATATCGCCCTGTTGAGGATAAAACTGAGGCATAAAATAATGAGTACATTCTATCTCTTTTGCTATAAAATCTGTTATTGCTTTTGGAAATTTCATATTCTTCTTTTTAAGAGGATAAAGATAAACCATTCTACACTTGCTTCCCCTTCATCATTTTATTCCAATATAAATAGGGCAACATATATTTCTTCAACATCCATAAACGCCAATGCTCCTGATCACTTGTATTAATCAACAACTGTTTTAACTTAGGATCAGGTGTAAACTCATTCTTATAATTAAACTCTGCTAAAACCATCTTACCATACCCAGTTACTAATGGACAAGAAGAATAACCTTTATATTCTTTATTAGATACTTCTTTATTATCTAATAACTTACACAAATTATCTACTACTACTGGAACTTGTTTACGTATTGCAGCACCTGTCTTAGCAGTTGGTAAACCCGCCACATCTCCGAGTCCAAATACATTAGTATACTTATTGTGTTGTAAGCTGTTTAAATCAACATCTAACCAACCAGCAGTATTTACTAAATTAGATTCTCTTACAAACTGTGGTGCCACTTGAGGCGGTGCTAAATGTAAGAAGTCAAAAGACATCTCTACTACACTGCCATCAGCTACAGTAGTACTGCCGTCAGAGATTACCACACATTTATTATCAGGCATATTCGTGCGTTTAAAATAAACCTTTTTATGATCAGCATCTATTTTAATCGGATTGTGGAAAGGTCTAAAGTCGATACCATATCTATCAACTACTTTCATTAAAGTTTCTGCAATAGGTTTAACTCCAAAAATAACACTCCCAGGCATCGGGAAATGAATTTTAGTATTCTTATCTATTCCTTTCTTGCGAAAATAATCACATGCCAAATACATGATCTTCTGAGGGGCTCCACCACATTTAATAGGTGTATTCGGTTGAGTAAAAATAGCAGTTCCTCCTTTAAATTCTTGTAATAGCTTCCAAGTATATTCTGGGTCTATATAATTACTACACACCACACCTTTCTCTACAGCATCAGCTAGTCCTTCTATCAAGGATAAGTCATTCACTAATCCAGGACAGACTACTAAATAATCATACGTATAGGTTATTCCTTCTTTAGTACTTAGGCGATTATTATCAACATCCATAGAAATAACCATATCTTGAATCCAATCTACACCACTAGGTATAAGATCCTTTGTAGGTTTTATAGTTTTCTTCTTATCATAAGCTCCCGCCCCTACTAGTGTAAATGCAGGTTGATAGTAATGTAATTCTGATGCATCTATAATCCCAATATCTATATTGAGATTACGTTTCTTTAATTGAGCTGCTGTCATTATACCAGCAGTTCCTGCTCCTATAATAAGGATTTGATAGTGAGTTTTCATTTTTTACAATATTGTTTCAGTTAATATACTAAAATATTAACCATCTACCGTATGTGTTGTAACAAATGTTACAATACTGTTTATAATTTATTAATAGAAACACATTACATTACGTATCACACAATACATATCCAATATAACACATCAATAGAGATGCGATATTTTGCATGTCACACAATACATCTCCAATATAACACATCAGTAGAGATGCAATATTTTGCATGTCACACAATACTTATCCAATACAACACATCAATAGAGACACAGCACCTTACGTGTCACATAATACATACCCAATACAACACATCAGTAGAGATGCAGTATTTTCATGTCACACAATACATCACCAATATAACACATCAGTAGAGACACAATATTTTGTATTTTCAATAAATACATCTCCAATACAACACATCAGTAGAGATGCAGTATTTTCATGTCACACAATACATCACC